>JADJXL010000001.1:390000-682500 GCA_016715885.1 Polyangiaceae bacterium | reverse complement strand
GTCATTGGCGATGGCGCAGAACTTTTTGGATCGGCCACGCGCCTTGCGCATCTCGCGCTCGCAAAAAACTGGCTGAAGCACTCCGTGAGCTGGATGCGAGATCACAATGGCATCTTGAATGCACACGACCCCGCATTCGCCAAACTCGTACTCTGGGCAGATAAAGACCTGGACCGGCAAAGCCAGCCAGACGGAAATAGTTTCACTCGAAGCTGCCGGCGTCCGTTCGATCGATTTGCACGATTCCCGCGATGTGCGCTGTGATATGCGCGGCAACTGCGAAGGAGAACGCAGTCCCTTCGTCTTCGAGGATGCAGCGGGAAAGACTCGGCAAGGAACGGTGATCGACGTGTATTTGTCCGTGCGGTGATCTCGCGCAGGTCCGATTAGGGGGATCATCCCCCCCTCTTCTTCGCCTTCGCAACCAGCTTCTTCGCTGCCTTCTTGATCGATTCGCTCGCCTTCTTCACAGCGCCCTTTTTTGGCGGCTTCGCCCCTTTCGGCAGCACCATCACCCGCTTGCCGTCGAACGCCACGACCATTTCGCGAATCTTTTCCACGCCTGCTGCGCGCAATTCCGCGGCGTAATCGTTCGCTGCAAGCTGCGCGAGCCCTTCGGCCATCGCTTTTTCAATGGTCTTCACCCCTCGCCGAGCCGCCTTCAATTCGAGCACCACACCCGGCTTGCCGAGCCTCCGCGGCTTGATCAGCACATCCGGACGCCCATGCCCCGATTCTCGATTCGAGCGCACTTCGTAGTCGCGATCGAGCGACGCCAGGAGCCCAATCATCAACCCCTGGTAAAACGTTTCGGTCTCTGCGCCACCCACGTCGTGATACGAAGGCAAACTCGCGGCGAATTTTTGCAGTTGCGCCTCGAATCGTTGCGCGTCGCCTTCGAGCAACCTTGCCAGCAGCGCATCGACGTCGCCTCCATGCGTCCCCAGCCCTGCTGCATCCATGGATCAAACGTCGTTTGATAGACCTCCGCGACTTCACGATTCGGAATGGACAATCGATACGCTGGACGACCCATGGTGCCCGGCGGTAAATCGGGGCGTGAGGCCTTGAGATACCCTGAAAACACGAGCAAGCTCCAGAGCGACTGGACATCATTTTTCAGGTCCGGAATCGCCACGTTGGTGTCCAATGTCATTTCGATGGCCCCACCTTCCAAGAGCGTTCGAATGTCGTCCTGCACTTTGAATGCATAATGCTGAAGCAATTCTTTGATGAGCGTATTCGAGCTGGTTCCGACCCAATAAGGAACGATCAGCTTGTCTTCGCGCCTAGAAAGCTCAAAATGGACCACGGATTGTAGATTTCGACCCGTCCAAACTCGTATCCGTCGTAGTAGGCGCGGGATCTGATCCATGACCCCCGCTTGGCCGGCTTTTTCGAGGAGCGTCTTGACTTCGTCGTCGGTGAAGCCCGAAACACGTATTGAATTCGGTGTCGAGCAGCGTGTAAACGCCCAAATTGTTCAAATCAGAAAATATGCTCTCCCGCGAAACGCGTAGAATGCCCGTCAATACGGCACGTTCGAGGTGCACGTTGTCCTTCAATCCCGCCAAGAAAAAACCACCGAAAAATCCAATGGCTTCCTTGTAAAATCCATTCGCATGGCTCGCATGGATCCCGGCGTCGTATTCATCGATGAGCACGATCGGGCGCACGCCGTGAACCTTGTGCAACCATTCCGTGAGGTTCTTCAAGGACCAAATGTAAAGCACTTCGCTCGCGTCGTTGTTCAAGATCGCGTGAAAGTCCTTCAGGTCGGCTCCCTGGAGCTTTCCGTCGAGGGTACTTCGATGCACCTCGCACATCTTTCGAATCGCTCGCCGGGCTGCTTCTCGACAACTGGCAAATTCGTCTGCTTTGGTCTCCTTGAAGCTGATGTGAATGACGGGATATTTCTGAAAATGCTCCCGGTACTTTTCGCCCGCGCGCGCCACGTGAAGCCCCTCGAAAAGATGCCAAACGTCTTCGTCGCGCTTCTCGAAAAACCATTTCAGCATCGACATGTTCAGCGATTTGCCAAACCTGCGCGGACGGGGCACCAGGATGACCTTGTAGTTGGCGCGATCGATGAGCTCCGTAATGAAGTGCGTCTTGTCGACGTACTCGAAGTTTCTCTCGCGCAAGTCGCGAAAATCTTCGACGCTGGTGGGGATCTGCCGAATCATGGTGCGCTCTTGGAAAACGTCCGCGCAAGAGCGTCGCACGAGACGTATGCAGGGTCAAATCCCGCCTGGAAGGCAATCGCTCGGCGCGGCCATCGTGCACATACCCTGCGCTCCAATGAGCTACCGCTCTTTGCCGAGCACAGAAAAATGGCCACGGACGCAATAGTGCAGCAGGTGCCGAAGGACCGCTCTGACGCAAGGCCGCACGCATTCGTCCACGAGGAGCCTCCGAGGCCCGAACGCGGTGCCGTTGGCAGCATCGGCATCCATTAGCCGCGAAGGGGTGTCTCGACCGAAATCGTCGGGATGACCAGGCTCGTCGAGCAGGACGTGACCAAGCTCGTGAGCCAACGCGAAACTCGCGCGGTCCGCTCGAAGCGCCGCTCGATCCTCGATGAGGACGTTGCGTACGGCGCCGCCGTCGGCCCCGATGAAACTTTCGCCAATGCGACCACCGCTCGCAAAACTAGGCACGACGTACACCTCGATGGTGGACGGATCACCGTCGTCGAATGCCTTGATGAGCGCCCGCTCTTCGACGGTGCCCGCGATGGCGTCGACGTCGCCAAAGTGCTGAAGCCCGTCCTCGAGGTCGACGCGACCGATGCAGGCCGTGAGCTGTGCGTCCGGAGCTTATCGACCCCGACACCGGGGCTCGACGAGCGCGGGGATCGCCTGATTTGCGCCGCACGAGCACGTCGGAGCTTCCACGCACGGCAGCGCCGATCACCGGATTATCCGACACACGCGCGACGAAGCCCGCCTTCGTGATGGCTGCTGCGAGCACGCGCGCCGCCCCTGCAGGCGTGACGCCGCGCTCGATCGCCACCGACACCTCACGCCCATCAACACGCACGCGGACCTTCCCACCACCGGACGCAGACAAACCATGGTCGCAACCAAGCGCCACGAGGTGAGGTCGCGGCGGATCGACGATCGACACATCGAGCTCCGAGGTGGCCCGAAACCAATGCCGCACGCCGCCCACAGAGCGCTCGCCTGCGCCACTTCGGCACGCGCAAGCGCGGCGCCCGCGTCATCCGTACCCACGGGCGGCGGCCCTCCGACCGTCGGTCGTACGAGAAAAACCCGAAGCCGCCCACGATACCGAACGATGGGACCGAGCGGCGTCACGCGCGGCCCGCCCACGCGCACCGCGCCGACTTGCGCCCTCCACGGGCAGCACGACCTCCACCGCGCCACCAAGCACCGCTCGAAGGGAACGGTCCACGGACATCGGATGGTCGCGATCAATCTCGTCGGGCACGATGCGAATGGGCGACGTCGAGCCACACGCAAACGCCGACGACGCTCCGTCCGGACAAGGCACCGAGCCGAACGACACAGATTCGAGCACGTCCACCACGCCGCCGGACGGATCGCGCGCCACGAGGCGCACGACCGGCGGCAGGTCTCCAGGCATGCCGACCAAGACAAACCGAAGCGCGTCTCCATTGTCCGTCTTCGCGTACGGACTCCCCTTCAAGCGCTCGGGAGGCGTTCGCTCGAAGGAAGCATGTGAACGAGCTGGATCGACGTGTTTGTCTTGACCATCCACGGGCCACGTGTCGATCGCCGCAAAAGCAAACGTTTGTCCGAATGCAACGACTTCGCCACGACCGGGACGAACCCCTTGCACGGAAATGCGCTTGGCTCCCGCGGGCGCCGATGCAAACGCGAGCGGCTTGCCATCGACGAGCACACGCACCGCATCGCCTCGAACGACGATCGATCGGTCTTTGCCCGTGGGAAGTGGCAAGTCGAAGAGGTCGTTCGAGGGTGGGACGACATCCTGCTCGGCATCCACGCGACCATCGACGTCGTCGTCGTCGCGATCGACGCCGATGATGTGAAGCGTGTCGGCGCGAGCGATGGAGGGACAAACTCCACCCATCGCGAGGCCAAGGGCGAGCGCACGGACGCACGTGCGGCTCGCCAAACCCTTCACCGTCCCTCGATGGCCTGCGTCACGATGTGGAACTCGACGCGCCGATTCTGCGCACGCCCTTCGTCGGTGTCGTTCGTCGCCTTTGGCTTGCGCGTTCCCCACCCCTTGGACACGAGCCGTTTCGGCGCGATGCCACCGCGGTTGACCAAGTACTGCACGACGGCTTCGGCCCGCATCGCCGAGAGCTTCTCGTTGTACTCGGGGATGCCCACGTTGTCCGTGTGCCCCTCGACGCTCAGCAGCTTGATCTCGGGGTTTGCCTTGAGCAACTTCACGACCTCGTCGAGGATCGGGTAACTCTTCGGCACGATCACCGCCTTGTCGAACTCGAAGTCCACCTGCTTCGTGATTTCGATCTCGCTCGAACCGCTGATGCGCCGGACGTACTGCGGACAGCCGTGCTTCGACGGATCCTCTTCGTTCGCTTCACCCGGCTCTTTCGGACACATGTCCTCGTTGTCCGGGATGCCGTCCTTGTCGGCATCATCCTCGGGACAACCATCGCGATCGTCGATGCCGTCCTTGTCTTCGGCCACGTTCACGCACTTGTCGCCGCCGTCCGGAATGCCGTCGTTGTCCGTGTCGGGCATGTTCGGACACCCGTCGTCGGGATTCGGCGGCTGCTTGTCCTCGGGGTCGAGCACGCACATGTCGATGTAGTCGGGGAAGCCGTCCTTGTCGGTGTCGACATCTTCCCTGAGCACGTACTTGGCTTCGCCTGAATTCGCATCGGTGTCCTTGAACGGGATGGCCCCGCCGAACACGGCAACGATGCGGAAATCGGGCGCATAACCGCCCGTCATGCGCGATCCTCCGGACAAACCGGCGAACATGCGCTTGCGTTTGTCGAGCGCGTAGCGAGCTCCGAGCGACCACTCGAGCGGCAAGGCGTCGAGGTCCCCGATCGTTTCGGGGAGCATGCCTGCGGAGCCGAAAATTTCGGCTCCGATGCGCAAGCGGTCCTCGAGAAGCGGCACGTACCCGCCGATGCCGTACGTGAGCTCGCGGCCCGTGATGAACTCGTGCAGTTGAGCGCGAGGGCGGAAGGTAAAACCACGTTGGCGGTCAGGAAAAACTTGCTGTGCGCGTACTCGGCGGCGACCGAAACATTGCCTCCGGCACTCCATCTCCGGCAAACGAAAACTCGTTTCCGTCGGAAGAAAAACCGCTCCGCGAGCGGCAACTTTGAAGGATTTCGATTCGGTTCAGAAAGAGGACGACGCGCCCATCGAGACGCAGGTCTCCGGGAGCAATGGGCTGCATGTCGACGTACTGAAAGAGCTGCACGTCGTTGTTGCCCGTGGAAAAACCAGACTGGTACGCGACGAGCGGGAACGTGAGCTGGATGCTCGCGCGCTCGAGGATGTCGGCACCGACCGTGAAGTACGTCGAGAAGTGATGCGCAACGGGCGGCCCGTCGAGCGTTTCGGCCTTCGTCAAGTCATCGACGTGATTGTCCGCGCGGAAGGCGTTGTTGGAGTAGCCGAAGCCAACCTGCCCGTAGACGCGCGAGACGCCCACGTCGGGACGCCAAATCGCCACACCGTCGATGGGACCACCGGCAATCATGAGGCGATCGAGGGAAAAGGTCTTGTCCTGCGCATGCACGATGTTCGGCACGAGCAGAGACAAACCCAACCCGAGACTCGCCAAGAGCGGCTTGCAGTGCGCTTCATGCGAGGTGGCAGAAACGAAGTTCGTCGAAGCATCACGTTGTGCACCCTGTAGCATCAAAGCGACGTAGCAAGCGAGAGCCAAGCGTGAAGCGTGCGCGCTGCGGGAATGCCCACAGCGCGCACCCTGATTCCGCGTCACTTCGGCGTAGGCGGAACTTTGATCTCGTTGAGCGGCTTGAACCCAGCGCCCGCAGGATACGCGTAGGACACACGGAGCGTCTGCTGCGTCGTGCCCGGTCTTGGGCCCGTACGACGAACGGCCCGGGATCCTCGAACTCGACCACTTCACCAAGGCCGATGCTCGTCGGCGCATTCGGCGGTTTCGACGGAGCCCACGTCAGCGTCGTGCCATCGACGACGCCGACCATACGCCAGCGCGCAGGCTCCTCCATCCCGACGGCGCGGCTCTTGTGACGCACGGCCACGTATTCGTTGCCAAGCGCGCCCACCGGCGGCAACTGTTGCTGCGCCGAATCGCAATCCGTTTGCGTCGTCGGAACTTGCATGCACGTCGATGCACCAAAGACTCCCACGGGTTTGTCCGATTCGAGAGGACTGCCGGTGAGCTCGTCAATTTGCGTGATCTGGAGGAATTGGCCGGCGTTCAAGGAGTACGTGACGGGCATGCCTGCCGGCGGCGGCAACTCCGGGACCACCTTTGATCGCAGCCTTCGGCAAAAGCGTCACCTTCGTATTGTTTTCCTTGGCCAGGACGGCGAGCGATGGGTAGCCGCCAAAGGGATCTTGCGGCAGAGGCGGATCGGGCACGGCCTTGTATGCGTTGACGGCGATGTAGTTGGTTCCCCAAGCACTCGTGGGGAGAAGCAACGTGGCGGACGTGACGGCGGCGGTCCCGCCGTTGAAGGGCACCATCTGATAGGCCGTAACGGGGTAGTCCGTCGTGATGTGAAAGGCTTTGCCAATGCCTGTACCGGAAAAACCGGTCTCGAGGCCCAGGGCGGCGGGCTTCGGGCAATCGATCACGCTGCCGCCCATCGAGTACCTGGAAAGGAAGAGGATAGCCACCGCGCCTGGGGGCAAACCAGCCACGGGATCGTACGGTGCGTAGTTGACGACGCCGCCGGCGCCGATCGTCGGAATGTAAGCAAACGCGGCGGGATCGAGGGCACTGCCGTCATAAGCGACGTTGATGTGCACCGACTTTTCCCATGTGTTGGCGACGAACGCGGCAAAACATGCACCCGACGTCGTAGACCGAAGCGCGGTCTTGAGCGCCCAGTAGTCGCAACCGGCGGAGCTCTTGGCTTCCTCAGCCGCTTTGCAAGGATTGTCAATGCACGCACCGTTCAGGCAGCCCTGATCCGCCGTACATGCGGTAATCACCATGTCATTGCAGCTATCGACGACCGACCGAAGATCGTTCGAGCAAACGTGCTCGCAAACGCTGCCGTCGGGATCGAACACCACTTCGCCACCAGAACCACCCATTCCACTGCTATTGCCACTGGCGCCATTCCCGGACGAGCTCGTGGTCGTGTCGGTTCGATACGAATCGTCACAACCCACGTAAGCCATGCCCAAGATGAGCGCGGAAAGCCCAAGCGGAATGCTCGTTACCCAGCTCGACCTGTTCACACGAACCTCCCTTTTTCCCATCAGGCCCTAAGCTACCACGACGGGCGCCTTCGGGCGCTAAGTCAAACCCTTACGCTCTTCCGCCCACGCTCTGTAAAAGCCAAGCGAAGAAACTCCGAACACTGCCGTCCCTTCGAGAGATCCGTTCAATCGTCGATGAGCTCGAAATCCGCTTTCGTCGCACCGCAGTCGGGACAAACCCAGCCATCCGGTATGCTCTCGAAAGACGTACCCGGGGCAATTCCACCTTCAGGGTCCCCGATGGCCGGATCGTACACATGACCACACACGATGCACCGATATTTCTTCATCATCCACCTCGAAGGAGCGCTTCCTATATCCGGGTCCGGCCGAAAAGGATACTCTCATGCGTACCCGCGCACCGAAAGCCGCGCGGCACGAAACCGGCTACTCGAACGAATGGCGATGGTTGCCAACCAGAAGGTCAATTCGACATTGGGATGCTTTGCCAAAAGCTTGCCCCATTACGTCGGTCGATTCGACCAAGATCAATCGTTTTACGTGGTGTAAGTATGGCAAATCCCGGTTCGACCGGACGAACCGATCCGCGGGCCATTTCAATCCAGCGACGACCGGATCACTTGATGATGATGTCGCCCGCTGCGTCTCCTGCCCCCTTCAGGTGCGCCCTTTTCGCGGTGAACACACAACCCCTGCTTGCAATACGCCTCGGGTGGCTCCTTGCATTGCATCTTGGGCTCCTCGCATTGACCCTGCTTGAATTTGTCCGCGAGCGGCTTTATCGACGCGTTCGTTTTTTCGTTCACCGCCCGCGCGCATCCCGGCCAAGTGCTCTGCGAGCAGTCCGCGTCGGTGCCGCAATGCTGAGCCGCGTTGATGAGATCGAACCCTTGGCCTCGAATGGTGTCGCACTCTTTGGGCTCGAGCTTGTTCGAGCATCCAAGCAGACAGCCGAGCGCAACGAAAACGACCGCTCCCAGACCGATGACGCGTGTGGACACAGCTTTCCTCCAGTCGTGACTGTGCGCTCGTATCATGATATCGCGCGCCCGTCTGCCACAACGAAGTCGCGCTCGTCCACGCGCTGAAATTCCTCCGTCCCGCGCACGAGCCAGATGACATAGACTCGCCGCCATGCCCGATGCCCATCGCTTCGGTGGCGTCGTCGCCGAAAACGCTCTCGATCTCGTCGGTCGCACCCCACTCTGCCGCCTCGGTCGAATCTCCCCCGAAGGCGGGGGCACCGTGTGGGGCAAGCTCGAATCGCAAAATCCCACGGGAAGCGTAAAGGATCGCGCCGCGCTCGGCATGGTACTCCAAGGCGAACGCGACGGCGCGCTCACCCAAGGCTCGACCATCGTCGAAGCAACGAGCGGCAACACGGGCATCAGCCTCGCGATGATCGCTGCGATGCGGGGATACCGCTGCATTGTCGTCATGCCCGAGGACATGAGCATCGAGCGAAGGCACATCCTGCGGGCGTACGGGGCGGAGATCGTGCTGACCAAAGCGGGCCTTGGCATGACGGGTGCCGTCGAAAAGGCGCTCGAGCTTGCAGGCAAAACGAAGGGCGCGTGGATGAGCCGTCAGTTCGAGAACCCTGCCAACCCCGACGCGCACGCCGAGACCACGGCGCTCGAGCTGCTCGAACAAACAAGCGGTGACATTGCTGCATTCGTTGCTGGCATCGGCACGGGAGGAACCCTGACGGGAGCTGGTCGAACGCTCCGCAAGACCCTTGGCGATCGCGTGCGCATCGTCGCGGTCGAGCCTGCGTCGAGCGCCGTTTTATCGGGCAAACCGCCAGGCATGCACGGCATTCAGGGCATCGGTGCTGGGTTTGTCCCGCCCATCGTCGATCGGAGCCTCATCGACGACATCGTCACCGTCACCGATGCCGCTGCCGAACGCATGACGCGCAAGCTCGCGCGCCAAGAAGGGCTCCTCGTCGGGCCGAGCTCGGGGGCGAACGTTCACGCTGCAGTCGAAGTCGCGCGGCGCGTTCACGGACGCGTCGTCACCATCTTGTGTGACGCCGGCGAACGTTACGTCGGCTGAATCATTTGCCCACAAACGATGCGTCGCGCTTCTGCATCCAGGCCATCACGCCCTCCATGCAGTCCGCCGATTGAAGCAACTTCGTCTGTCCCACGCGTTCGCGATCGAGCGCCTCGTCGATGGTGCTCGCCAAGCTCGCTCGCACGGCTCGCTTGATCTCGGCATACGCAAGCGGCGGGCCTTTCGACAGTTTGTCCGCGAGCTTCATCGTTTCTTCGCGCAGCTTCTCGCCGGCGATCACATGGTTCGCCAAACCGAGCGACAGGGCGTCTTCGGCCGAGATGCGATCGCCCGTGAGCATCAGCTCCATGGCGCGTCCAAGTCCCACGAGACGCGGCAACCAAAACGTGCCGCCTCCGTCCGGCATGAGTCCTATTTGACAAACCGCTCCTCGAAGTACGCGTCGGTCGCCACCATGCGGATGTCGCACGCGAGCGCCATATCGCATCCGAATCCGACGGCCGGACCTTCGATCATCGCAATGAAAGGTTTCGGCGCATTCACGATGGCGCGAATCACGCCGTGGTAGCGCGTCATCGTCGCATCGATGTTCTGAAAAGCTTCGGGATTCGCCATGGCGGCCTTCAAGTCGGCCCCCGAGCAAAACGCACCCCCAGCGCCCGTAAGCACGACCGTGCGCACGGACGCGTCATCGGCAAGCTTGGGCAACGTCTCGAGCAATGCCGTGAGCAGCTCAGGGCTCAGCGCGTTCTTCGCCTTGGGGCGGTTCATTGTCACGACCGCGACCGCGCCATGGCGTTCTTCCAAAAGTTCCTGTTCGGACATCACTGCTACTTATCAGATTGCTTGGCCTGCTCCCAATACCCGTCGAGCACTTCGAGCGGCAGCGGACCTCCCTGATTCTTGTCGGGAAAGCCACCGTGCTCGTCGCGCACCCGCGCTTCCACGTGCGCGAAACGCGCAGAGAACTTATCGATTGTGCGTCGCAGGGCGCCCTCGGCGTCGACGTGCACGTGACGCGCCAAGTTGACGAGCGCAAAAAGCACATCACCCAACTCGGCTTCAATTGCATCCGCATCGCCTTTTGCAATCGCTTCGTCCAGCTCTCCGAGCTCCTCGGTCACCTTTGCGCGCGACCCCTCGGGGTTTGGCCAGTCGAACCCGACGCGTGACACCTTTTCACCAATTCGTTGCGCGCGAACGAGCGCAGGCAAACTTCGAGGAACGCCGGACAGCATTCCCTTTTCAGCTTTGTCCGATTCGGCCCGCTCCTGCGCTTTGATCGCTTCCCAATTGCGGAGCACTTCATCGGCGTCTTCCACGGAGACATCGCCGAAGACGTGCGGATGCCGCCGAACGAGTTTGTCGCAAATGGCTGCCACGACATCGTCCGGGCCAAACGCTTGCTCGACACGACCGAGCTCGGCTTGAAAAACGATCTGGAGCATGAGGTCGCCAAGCTCGCTACGAAGCTCGGCCCGATCGCCCGAATCGATCGCATCGATCACTTCGCACGCTTCTTCGAGCACGTACTTGCGAAGCGTGGTGAACGACTGCTTTCGGTCCCAAGGGCATCCGTCCGGCGCGAGCAGGCGTTGCATGAGCTCGACGAGGCGTGGGAACGTTTGTCCGTTTTGTTCGGCAAGCGGCGGAACGACGACAGGAGCGAAAGGTTTCGGCATGACGCACGCGTGTAGCACGCATCGCGATGTCGATCCTCAATGCAACGCTGCTGTCGCTGCTCGCCTGCGGCTCGTCCCCAAGCTCGATCGTTTGCAATCGCTGAACTTGGTGATGTATCCACCAAGTTTGGTCGATAATCAGCCACCGCTACGTGAATGAAGGGCCACACGCACGTGATTCATCGGCCAGGCGTACTTGGTGGATCGGCCCAATGCACGTGCATGATCGGCCGAATGCGCTGCAATCCTTCGCACTACGAACCGTAATGATTCGGTTCCTTGGGGCGGTTGTTCGTCAATGGGAGATTGAGTTTTACGCGACGGTATCGGCAGGATCGACGATTTCGATCGTTTTGCCGAGCTCTTCGGCCTTTGCAATGGCAGCGGCCAGCGCGTCTTTGGCGACTTGCGGCCCGGCCATTGCCATCGGCTCGGCAATGACTTCGTGGAAAGGTCCGAGACCCAGCATCCCAAAAACCGTCTTCAAATAGGGAACCTGGAAGTCCATTGCCGCATAAGGCGAGCCCGGTGGATATGCACCATCACGCGTGACGAGCAGCACGACGGGGCGCCCGCCAAGCAATCCCTTGAATTCGCCCTTCTTGCGGTCGTAATCGAACGTCAACCGCGCCTGCACGACGGCGTCGATCCAACGCTTCAATTGCCAGGGAATCGAAAAGTTCCACATCGGCGTCGACACGACGACGAGGTTGGCCTGATGGAGATGATCGGTCCAGCGCGAAAGGGCGTTCCAGCGCGCAGCCATTTCTTCGTCGAGATTGCCTTCGCCATAAAGCATCTCGAACTTGGTCTGCACGTCCCATTCGTCCCATGCGGGCAGCTTCTCCGCATCTTTTGCGAGGTCGACCTCGATGCGCTGCATTCCCGGATTGTTGTCGAGGTACGACGCAAAAAACGCGTCTCGAAGCTTACGGGTGCGGGATCTTTGCGCCCGCGGAAGCGCATACAAATCGAGCACGATACCCATGACGATGATCTCCCCTTTTCATGCTGCGCACGTGCGCCGCTCGGATCTCAACCTCGAACGCGATACCCTCACGCGCTCGCGGTGTAAAGGATGGTTTTGCCTGGAACAGGAACGTTTTTCAGTCAGCCCTCACGCAGCGATGCCCCACTCGACGTCGAATTCGAGCTGCGAGCCTTGCGCTCCGGAAGTGCTGCGAAGGCCCCGCGCGAGGTTTCGGACGCCCGCGAGCAGCGGTTCATTCGAGGACGAGAGCCATGCGCCGCCGAGCGCCACCTGGCCGTCGATGTGTACGCGAAAGCTCACCTTTTCGCGCGCGGCCGCGATCTCGAACGTCCCCGCTCCTCGCGCCAATGCAAACCGCGCCAAGTCCGATACTGCCGACTGCAATAGCATGCCTCGGTTCCATTCCATCCCGAGGTAAACGCACAGGTATCGAACGTAGTTGCGGAGCGTGATGACCGAAATTTCGTCCTTGACCGTGATTGTTTTGGTGGGCCGTGGAACGGCGCCCATTTCACGAAGCAACTTGCGCTCGAGATCCGTTGCTTCCTCGACGCTGAGCTCGCGAAGATTACGAACGAGGAAGCTGATGAGGCCGGCCTTGCCCTCGGCGTCCAGGGCATCGACATGTTTTTCCGCACGCGGACCCAGCACCTCGAGCGCTGCGTCGAGCGACGCTGAATCCACGTACTTCGACGCGACACGGCGCGCCGCCTGGGAAAAACTCACACCCATGTGCACTCCCTAGGTACCCGGTTCGATTCGGGATTTCGACCAAACCTACGACACTTCGAGCAGCGCGTAAAGTTCCAGTTGCAGGGCCTGCCCGACTCGGCCGATGCGACCGCGCCTTGCCACACCGTCAAGCGCGCGTTAGGGACTCTGCCCGTGAAACCCCGCCCCCTTCACCCCATCGCTCGTTTGCCCGAAGAGTGGCAAAGCGTGCTCACTGCACAGGGAGAGCGGGCCTTCGTCGCTCGACAAGTGTTCTCGTGGATCCACAAACGCGGCATCTTCGATCCTTCCGCGATGACCAACTTGTCGACGGTTCTACGGGACAAACTCGCGAAGGAGGGACTCGGTCCCGTCGCCGAAGTCGCACACGTGCATCGCTCGGCCGATGGAACTCGCAAGATCGTGCTTCGTTTGAGCGATGGCGCGACCATCGAAACCGTTCTTCTCCCCGGCGTCAGCGGGCCGAATGCTCAGCTCGAGGTCGATGCCGATGCTGCTGCAGCCGATGATGACGGCGAGGATGAGGAAAGCGAAGGCCCGACCAACGCGCCACGCATCCGCGTCACGCAGTGTATTTCCACGCAAGTCGGCTGCGCGATGGGTTGCGTGTTTTGCGCAAGCGGCGTGGCTGGTTTGCAACGGCATCTCGGGCCAGAAGAAATCGTCGCTCAAGTTTTGATTGGCCGAGCGCTTTGCGACGAAGGCGAGCAGCTCCGCAACGTCGTGTTCATGGGCATGGGCGAACCGCTGCACAACTACGAGAGCACCGCGCGCGCGCTGCGCCTGCTCACGCACGTCGAGGGCATCGGTTTGTCCACGCGCCGCGTGACCGTGTCGACGTCGGGTCTCGTGCCGGAAATCGAGCGCCTCGGCAAAGACTTTCAAGGCCAAGTGGCCCTCGCGATTTCGCTTCATGCAACGAGCGACGAGAGCCGCTCGGCGCTCATGCCCATCAACCGCAAGTATCCGCTTGCCGAGCTGCTCGGCGCGTTGCGCAGCTATCCCCTCCCCCCGCGACGGCGCATCACGATCGAATACACCCTGGTGTCGGGAAAAACGACACTGCTCAAGAAGCGGTGCGTCTTTCCAAACTCCTTCGTGGACTGCCCGTCAAGATCAACTTGATCCCGATGAACCCCATCGAAGCTTCGACGCTCGGCCCGCCCGACATGTCCCGCGTGCTCGCGTTCCAGCAGGTGCTCGTCGACGCGGGCTACTCGTGCTTCATTCGCCGAAGGCGCGGCGACGACGTGTCGGCGGCGTGCGGCCAACTCGCGCTCCTCGGGCGTAAACCCAAAGTGAAAGGGTTTCGCCCCACCGATGCCGCCAAATCCACCTCTTGACGGCGGCGCGTCGAACGACCACATCCCGAGACGTGTTCGACAAGATCCTCATTGCCAATCGCGGCGAGATTGCTTGCCGTATCGCTCGTACTTGCAAACGCCTCGGCATCCGCACCGTCGCCGTCTACTCCGACGCCGATGCCGGTTCGCCTCATGTCCGCATGGCAGACGAAGCTGTGCGCATTGGGCCTCCGCCTGTCAAAGACAGCTACCTTTCGATGAGCGCCATCATCGATGCTGCACGATCGACGGGCGCCCAAGCGATCCACCCTGGCTACGGCCTCGTCAGTGAAAAAGAAGCGTTCTGCCGTGCCGTGATGGACGCGGGGATCGTGTTCATCGGTCCCCCGCCGCATGCGCTCGATGCATTCGGCGACAAGATCAAAGCGCGCGAAGTTGCCAAGGCCGTTGGCGTGAAGCCTCCTCCGGGCACCGATGGTCCGCTTGCAGCCGATGACGTCGAAGCTGCAACGCGTGAAGCTGAAAGGATCGGTGTACCGCTGCTCGTCAAAGCTGCCGGTGGTGGTGGTGGCATCGGCATGCAAATCGTCGAGGACATCAGCAAGCTTGCGCGTGCGTTGCAGGCTTGCTCCGATCGTGGAAAGAGCGCCTTTGGCGATGCTCGCGTGTACCTCGAGCGTTACTTGCGCGGACCGCGGCACATCGAAGTGCAGGTGCTGTGTGACACGCACGGCAATGCCGTCGCGCTTGGCGAACGCGAGTGCAGCGTGCAGCGAAGGCACCAGAAGATCATCGAAGAAACCCCGTCTCCTGCAGCATTTTTTCAAGGTGAAGCGGGTGAGGCCAAGCGACGCGAGCTCTTCGAGGAAGCCCTTCGCGTCGTGCGCCACGTGGGGTACGTCGGCGCGGGTACGGTCGAGTTTGTCGCATCGGGCGAGGGCGAACTTTTCTTCCTCGAAGTCAATGCCCGTCTGCAAGTCGAACACTGCGTGACGGAAATGGTCACGGGCATCGATCTCGTGGAGCAGCAAATTCGAGTTGCTGCGGGCGAGGTGCTGTCGCCCGAAATCCTGTCGCCGACGCGGTCGGGGCATTCGATCGAAGCGCGCGTGTATGCGGAAGATCCTGCCAAGCGCTTCGCGCCTCAACCGGGCAAAATCGCCAAACTCGTTTGGCCCGACGCAGCGGACGATCTGCGCATCGAAACGGGCGTGGAGCAGGGTTCGGAGGTCACGCCGTTCTACGATCCGATGATTGCCAAGGTCGTGGCGCACGGGAAAACCCGAGCCGACGCGATCGCTCGCCTGGATGCGGCACTGGGACAAACCACGCTCGAGCTCGTGGGCGCGGTGGGTCCTGCGGCAACGAACTTACAATTTTTGCGCCGAGTCCTCGCGACGGAAGCGTTTGCTACGGGCAACTACGACACGAACTTCGCCGAGGCGCTCGCAAAACAGAAGTGATGCGTCGTCATCACGTACCGACGCCCAAGAACCTTGCAATGATGTTGCGCTGCATGTCGGACGTCCCCGAATAAATCGTCCCGCCCACGGCGTCGCGCAAATCCCGCTCCACCTCGAATTCCGTTGCGTAGCCGTATCCCCCGTGGATGCGAATCGCATCGAGGCTCGATTGCACGAACACTTCGCTCAGGTGAAGTTTCGCCATGGCGGCTTCCAAGTGTGCGGGTTTGCCCATCTTTTTGAGCCAGGCAACTTTGTAGAGCAACAGCCGCGCCGTTTCGAGCCGTACTTTCATGTCGGCCAATCGATGCGATACGGCTTGGAATTGGCCGATGGGTTTGTCGAATTGATGGCGCGTGCGTGCGTATTCGACGCATGTTTCGAGTTGTCGCTCCATGGCGCCCACAGCGATTCCGAGAATGCATGCTCGTTCCCATTCCATGGACGAGCTGAACATGATGGATCCTTGCCCTTCGCGGCCAAGCCGATTTTCTTCGGGCACGAAGCAATTTTCAAGGGCGAGCTCGCCCATGGGTGACGTGCGCAGGCCCATTTTCGATATCGATTTCCCCGTGGAAAAACCGGGCATTCCTTTTTCCACGACGAACGCTGATATGCCGAAGCTACCGCGTGCAGGGTCCGTCACGGCAAACACCACGGCGAGGTCCGCCACCGGCGCGTTCGTGACGAACGTCTTGACTCCGTCGAGCACATATCCGTTGTCCTGACGAGTGGCGCGCGTACGCATGCGAAAAGCGTCCGATCCCGAATCGGCTTCGGTCATTCCGTGCGCGCCGATGATTTCGCCTTGGATGAGGCGCCCGAGCCAGCGTTCTTTTTGCGCCGTCGTACCGAATGTCGCAATGGGGTGCTGAACGGCCCACATTTGAGCGTTCACGGCAAACAGGAGCCCATTGTCGCGTCCACCGTAACCAAGCCCCTCCATGACGAGCATGGTCGACAGAATGTCCGCTCCGCTGCCGCCGTATTCCGTAGGAAATGGCAATCCGAGCAGGCCAAAATCGGCGCAGCTCGTCCACAATGCCCGCGAAAAACTTTGGTTCTCGTCGCGCGACGTCACGTCCTGGGTGAGGTGCTCACGAGCGAACGCGACGGCCCGAGCTCGAAGCTCGGTAGCGGATTCATCGAAGGAGAAGTCCATGACCCGCTACATTTAGTACGCCGGGCCAAAAGTGGTTGGCACCTTTTCTTAATTGCAAATCAGATCACATCTTGTAGGAGGGAGATGCCCATGATTTTTCGCCGCTCGCGAGGGGGCCGCTGTTCGAGCCCTCGAAACGGCCGCGCAACTTGTCGGAGAAGAGAGATGCCCTATTTTTCCGCCGCTCGTGGTGGTTCCTGCTGTTTGAGCCCGCGTAGCGGGCGAGTTCAGGGGGACCGCGAGTGGCGGAAAAAAGGGCATCTCTCGGGCTTTGACTTGAACTGCCGACGGATTCTGGAAGATCGCTAGAGTATCGAATGTGGCACGACCGGTGATACAAGGGGCACGACATGACCGACCTACTCGACCGCGCCAGAGCATGGATCGCTGCCGATCCCGACCCGAACACCCGCGACGAGCTCGCCCAGCTCGTGAGCGACGCATCGAGCAACGCTGACCCAGCCCGACATGCAAAGGCCCTGCACGACCTCGGCGAACGCTTCGCCGGGCCGCTCGAATTCGGCACGGCCGGCCTCCGCGGCATCATGGGCGCCGGCGAGACGCGAATGAATCGCGCCGTCGTGCTGCGAACGACCGCCGGCCTCGCGCGGTACTTACTGACAAACCCAGACAACGACGCACCAAAACGTGGCGTCGTCATCGGTTACGACGGAAGACACCATAGCTTCGAGTTTGCGCAGGACACGGCTTGCGTGCTCGCCGCCGCCGGCATCCCTTCGTTTCTTTCGCCACACGCATGCCCCACGCCCATTGCCGCGTTCGCCGTATCGCATCTCGGAGCCGCCGCAGGCGTCATGATCACGGCAAGTCACAACCCGCCGGAATACAACGGATACAAGGCCTATTGGAGCAACGGCGCGCAAATCATTCCGCCGCATGACAAGGGCATTGCCGCAGCCATCGATGCATCACCGGCAGCCAAGGACGTGCCGCGCATGGAACTTGGCGCGGCACGCGACGCCGGCCTCGTCAAGTTTTTCCCGGCCGACCTCGTCGACATCTACTTCGACAAAGTCGACGCATTGCTACTTCGACCCCGCCAAACTCGTCCGATCCGCATCGTATACACGCCCATGCATGGCGTCGGCGAGCGCTACGTGCGCATTGCAATGACGCGAGCCGGCTTCGGTGGTTACACCACGGTCGCCGAACAGGCCGAACCAGACGGCGATTTTCCCACCGTTGCATTTCCGAATCCCGAAGAAAAAGGTGCAATGGATCTCGCCTTCGCACTCGCCGAAAGGCAACGTGCCGAGCTCGTCTTGGCCAACGATCCCGACGTCGATCGCCTTGCCGTTGCGGTGCCCCGCCCAAGCGGCGGCTATGTGCAGCTCACGGGCAATCAAGTCGGAACGCTGCTCGGACACTACCTGCTCACGGGTTCGCCTGCGAGTTTGTCCGAGGCAACGCCGGTCGAAAATGCCGCCAAGAAACTCGTCATCGCGTCGATCGTTTCGTCCCCGATGCTCGGCGCAATCGCCCGAGCGCTCGGCGTGCGTTACGAAGAAACGCTGACGGGCTTCAAGTGGATTGCCAATCGTGCAATGGAGCTTGAACGGACCGAAGGCTCGACCTTCGTTTTTGGTTACGAAGAAGCGCTTGGCTACACCGTAGGCAGCCTCGTGCGCGACAAAGACGGAATCAGTGCGGCGGTCGTTTTTTCCGAGCTTGCATCCGCGCTCGCGGCGGAAGGTCGCACCATTCTGGATGAGCTCGAGAGTTTGTCGCGGCGGTATGGCCATTATGCAAGTGGACAGCGATCGGTCACGCTGCCGGGTGCCGATGGAATGGTTCAGATGAAGGCCGTGATGGATCGGTTACGTGCGGCGCGTCCGGCTCGCGTCGGCCCGCTCGGCGTGCTTTCCCAATCGGACTTCCAAACGCGGCTTCGCACGCATTCCGATGGGCGAGCGGAAGCATTGACGCTCCCTGCAACGAACATGATTGCGCTCGACCTCGAGGGTGGCAGTCGCATCATCGCGCGTCCGAGCGGAACAGAGCCCAAAATCAAATTTTATTTTGACGTTCGCGAGCCCATGTCGGCAGGCGAGACCGTGCAGGCAGCGGACGCGCGAGCCAATGCGCTGCTCGAGGAATTGAAGAAAGCGTTTGGCGCCATCGTGGGGGTGTAATAAAAGGACGAACGGTCGATCTCGTCCTGGTTCTACAGGAAAAACTTTGCTCCCATTGACGATTCAGGGTCCAAGCCGAACACTCGCTCTTGCGGACGTGGAGTGTCGGCATGCAAAATCTCGGTTCAGCCATAACGATTCTCGGTCCAGAAGTTCCCGCCAAAGATGAAGTCCTCACGCTCGAAGCGCTCACGTTCGTCGCGGAGTTGACGCGTCTTTTCCGCGATCGAATCGAGGATCTTCTCGGGAGGCGAAGAGAGCGTCAAACGTCTTTCGACAGCGGCGGAACGCCGGCTTTCATGCCTCATACGGCCGAATTGCGCGCAGCGGATTGGACGGTCGCGTCCATTCCTGACGATTTACACGACCGGCGCGTGGAAATCACCGGCCCCGTCGAGCGCAAAATGATCATCAATGCGCTCAATTCCGGCGCGAACGTATTCATGGCGGACTTCGAGGATGCGACGAGTCCGACGTGGGCAAACCTCGTGACTGGCCAGAAAAATCTCATGGATGCCGTGCGAGGCACCATCGATCACGTTGATCCCGTCTCGGGCAAATCGTATGCGCTTGGACCGAATCCCGCGATTCTTTTCGTACGCCCGCGAGGCATTCACCTCGTGGAAAAACACATTCTCGTGGATGGAAAGCCCGTTCCTGGTTGTCTTTTCGACTTTGGGCTTTATTTTTACCACAATGTTCACGCGCTGATCGGGCGCGGCAAACGCCCCTACTTCTACATTCCGAAACTCGAACGGGACCTCGAAGCTCGGCTTTGGAACGATATTTTCGCATTTTCCGAGCGAAATCGCAAAATTCCGAAAGGGACCATTCGAGCCACCGTACTCATCGAGACGTTGCCCGCGGCATTCGAGATGGACGAGATCCTGTACGAGCTGAAGGACCATTCCGTCGGGCTCAATTGCGGGCGCTGGGATTACATATTCAGTTTCATCAAGACGCTGCGGACGCACCCCCGCGCCATCATGCCGGATCGTGCGCTGATTACGATGGATCAGCCCTTCATGCAGGCGTACGCGAGTTTGCTCGTCAAGACGTGTCACCGGCGTGGTACATTTGCGATGGGGGGCATGGCGGCGCAGATTCCCATCAAAGGCGATGAAGAACGAAATCGCGTCGCTCTGGAAAAAGTTCGCAAAGACAAGGAGCGTGAGGTCCGCGCCGGGCATGATGGGACCTGGGTCGCGCACCCGGGACTCGTGCCGATTGCTCGTGAAGTGTTCGATCGGTGGATGTCCGGGCCAAACCAAATTCACGTCAAACGTGAGGACGTCGAGGTGACTTCGACGGACTTGCTGCGCGTACCCGAAGGTCCACGAACGGAGGCAGGCCTTTTGCACGACATCGATGTCGGCCTGCAATATATCGAGGCGTGGCTTCGCGGGATTGGGTGTGTGCCCTTGTACGATTTGATGGAGGATACGGCTACCGCGGAAATCTGCCGAGCCCAAGTGTGGCAATGGGTTCGTCACGGCGTAAGCGTCGACGACAAACTCTTGGATCCGCCACGGCTGAAGCAATTCATCGATCAGCGCTTCAACCTGCTCTGCGCCGAGCGTCACGATATGGCTCACCGTCTCGCGGACGCGCGGGAAATCTTCGACAAGCTCGTTTTTTCTCGAGACTTCGAGCCATTTCTCACGACTGCTGCATACGATCGACTGTTGGCACAACCTGCGGAGGAAGCACCGGCAAACGCGGCGTGAAACGCAGCCAATGCGTCATCACGCAAGAGTACGGAATTTCGAGAGGAGTCATCACATGGCCGTCGCGCGTGTCTTACCAATTCAGCCCATCCAAAAGTCGACACTATCGGAAAATGGTGTTGTCACGAATCGCTTTCACGGGATTGTTCGTCCCTATAGCGCCGAGGATGTGGCGCGTTTGCGCGGGTCGTTTCCAATCGAATACACGATTGCCAGACTCGGTGCCGAGCGCTTGTGGAATCTTTTGCACACCGAGGATTATGTCCCGGCACTTGGGGCTTTGACGGGCAATCAAGCCATGCAGCAAGTGCGCGCTGGGCTTTCTGCGATTTACGTAAGTGGCTGGCAAGTCGCCGCCGATGCGAATCTCGCTGGCGAAATGTATCCTGATCAGAGCCTTTATCCGCAAAACAGCGTTCCTACCGTCGTGCGCCGCATCAATCACGCGTTGCTCCGAGCGGATCAAATCGACCATGCGGAAGGAAAGTCCGAACGATATTGGCTCGCGCCCATCATCGCCGACGCGGAAGCTGGTTTCGGAGGTCCGCTCAATGCCTTCGAACTGATGAAAGCGATGATTGAAGCAGGCGCGGCGGGTGTTCACTTCGAAGATCAACTCGCGTCGGAAAAGAAGTGCGGACACATGGGAGGCAAAGTATTGGTGCCTGCGAGCCAGTTTGTCCGGACGCTCGTTGCGGCCCGTCTTGCAGCCGATATCATGAACGTCCCCACGCTCGTCGTGGCTCGCACCGATGCCGATAGTGGGAAACTTTTGACGAGCGACATCGATCCGCGCGACAGGCTGTTCCTCACCGGGGAACGTTCGCCCGAGGGATTTTATTATTGGAAAGGCGGCGTCGAATCGGCCATTGCAAGGGCACGAGCATACGCACCGTATGCCGACCTCTTGTGGTGCGAGACGAGCAAGCCCGACTTGAAGGAAGCCAAGCGGTTTGCCGAAGGAGTATTCCAACAATTTCCGGACAAACTGCTCGCCTACAACTGCTCGCCATCATTCAATTGGAAGAAAAACTTGGACGATGGCACGATTGCGAAGTTTCAGCGCGAGCTCGGCGCCATGGGGTACAAATTCCAATTCGTTACCCTCGCAGGCTTCCACGCGCTCAACTATGCAATGTACAACCTTGCCCGCGACTACCGTGCTCGCGGCATGAGCGCCTATTCGGATTTGCAGCAGGCCGAATTTGCAGCGGAAAAAAACGGCTATACGGCGACCAGGCACCAGCGTGAAGTGGGCACCGGATACTTCGACCAAGTCGCCAGCGTCTTGTCGTCGGGTTTCTCGTCGACGCTCGCGCTGCAAGATTCGACCGAAGCGCGCCAGTTCTAGACGCGTCTTTGCAATCGTTCCCAATGGCTACGCCCCCTTCCAGACGACGTCCATCGCGCAGGTTCGTCACTCCGACAAACCAAAATAGTTCCAATTCCACACATTCCCCTTCTCTCACCCCATCCACATGCTATCCTAACGACATGTCGCACGCGCACGCATCCAAACATCCCCCGCCGAAGCTCCGCGAACGCCGGGACGTGCGCCTACAGCAAGAATTTCCCTCGGAACTTCCCCTGGATGAGCATGTGGCCGAGACCAAACGCCACCTGATGGCGCGCACTTTGTTGTTCCTTGTCGTGGAAGAAGCATTTCCAAACATGTCGGTCGGCTGCGACCAATTCGTGTACTTCGACAAGGACGATCCGAAACGGTGTCTCGCGCCTGACCTGTTCGTCAAGACAGACACGCACGTGGCCGACTTCGATTCGTGGAAAACGTGGGAGCTTGGCACGCCGCAACTTGCCGTCGAAGTCGTGAGCGATTGGGACCGATTGAAGCTCACGTGGGAAGAAAAGTTCGAGCGCTACGAGGCTCTCGGCATCCGCGAGCTCGTGCGCTTCGATGCCCGCGCCAAGCAATCGATCACGGTTTGGGATCGCGTCGGTAACGCTTTGGTGAAGCGCGCCGTCACCGCGCTTCACGCATCCGAGTGCCGGACGCTCGAGCTGCACTGGACCATCGAGCTGTCTGCGGAATTCGGCAAGCAGTTGCGCCTTTCGCGCGATCGCGCCGGCAAGGAATTGCTCGCGACGCCGAGCGAGAAAGCGCTGGAATTGGCGCAGCAGCTCGCGGACGAGCGGCATGCGCGAGCGGATGCCGAGCACGCGCGGATGCTCGCCGAGCAGAAGCAACGCGAGGCCGAAGTAGCCTACGCTGCTGCACTCCGCGAGATCGACCGCTTGCGCATCATGCTGAAGCGGCAGCGCTGACTCGACGCCTGCGGTTACAAATCGATCTGGTGCACGTCGCCTACGGACTCGCCCAAGAACCGCTCGGCCACCATCGAAAAACTTTTCGGTAGGTCCGTCACGAACATCTCCAAGCTTCCACGCCGCGTTCGTCGGGACAATTGATCGCGTTCTTCAAGAAAAACCGCGACATCTTCGGCGGTGGCGACGCCGCTGTCCACAATCGGAATCGGTCGTCCAGCAAGTGCCATCGATTCGGCTTCGATGTGCTGGCGCAGCAGCGGATAGTGCGTGCATCCCAGCACGATGCATTGAACGCCGGCCTTCACGAGCGGCTCGACGTAACGACGCACCGCGAGTCTGGGGACTTCACCATCGAGCCACCCTTCCTCGACGAGCGGAACGAGCAGCGGCGCGGCTTGCCCGAGCACTTCGTTGCGTGTCGATATCGATGCAACGGCACGCGGATACGCGCCCGATGCAATCGTGCCCATCGTGCCGAGCACGCCCACGGCGCCACCATTCGCCGCAGCCACCGCCGCACGCGCTCCTGGCACGATGACGCCGAGCACCGGCCGATCGAGCTCGACACGCAACATGTCGAGCGCCACGGCACTCACCGTGTTGCACGCCACGACGATCGCTTTGACGCCGCGTCGCAAGAGCACTTTCGCACACCCGAGCGCGTAACGAAGCACCGTTTCGGGCGAGCGCGTGCCGTACGGAACGCGCGCCGTGTCGCCGAGATATACGATGTCTTCGTGCGGACATCGAAGACGAAGCGCGCGCACGACGGATAAACCACCGAGCCCCGAGTCGAAGACGCCGAGCGGCGCTTCGGGATCGAGCACGGATTGAGCGGTTTCCATAGGGTCGCGGAGCTTAGCAGGGCGTGCTCCGAAAAACAGGCAACGGTTGACACTTCACCCGTGGCCCAAGCGCTCCTATCCTCGGCGCATGTCGGGCGAAATGAAGGGTTTTATCAAGGGTGGGATGAGCTTCAACGTGGGTGACGACGTGCCGGCTGCACAAACCGAAGGACCGGTTTTGCCGCTGCGCATGCTGATCGTTACCGACCTCTTGCCGCGGGACGAGTTCAACGCGGGGGCGAACGCACCGGATTTGGCGATCCGCGTCGATCCTCTCGCTTTCGATGATCTCTTCACGCGCCTGCGTCCACGCATCGCACTCGATGTGCCCAGTGTGCTCGCCGAAGGGCGCCCTACGCGCATCGATCTGCCGCTCACGAGCATGAAGAGCTTCCGGCCGGACGGCCTCTGCGAAGCGATTCCTCTTTTGCGATCGCTCATCGATGGAAAGTTGCTGCTCGAACGATTGCGCGACGGCTCGATCGATCGCGACAAGGCGCGTGAAGAGCTCGATCGCATCTGGAAGTCCTCGCCGTTCGTCTTCGAAGTGTTGCGCCTCGTGCCCGACGCGAGCAGCGCGGTGCAACCCCTTGCACCTCCAACGAAAGCCGCGACGGATGCATCCATCGCGTCGATCCTCGACATGGTCGACACGGAAGGAACGGGCGGCGGCGAGCTTCCCGTCGCACCGCCTCCGCAGCCAGCATCCTCGTCGGGTCGGTTCGGCGCGTTCATCGCGGCCGTCGCGATGAGTGGAAAGCCTGGCGGAAGGTTCAGTCCGCAAGAAGCCATTCAGCGCGTGGAGAAAGCACTTGGCGCTCAGATCGGCGCCATCTTGCAACATCCCGAAGTTCGTCGTCTCGAACAAACATGGCGCGGGTTGCAACTGCTCGTCGATCGATCGAAGGGCATCAAAGCGCTCAAGCTGGATGTCGTTTGTTGCCGAAGTGAATTCAGTGCGATGACGCTCGAGCGCGTCATTCGCCAAAGCGCAGGTGCAGACGCGCCCGTGTCGTGCGCGATCGTCGACATCACGGTGACGGGATCGACGCCGAGTTTGTCGCAACTGGACGAGCTCGCCCGGCTAGCAGAAGCTCAAACGGTCCCGATCATCATGAACGCATCGGCATCGCTGCTCGGTCTCGACAGCTTGTCGGACCTCGAGCGCATCGATCACAAGATGGGGTTGTTCTCGGCCCCCGAGCAGCTTCGCTGGCAGTCGGCGGCGAAGCGTCCTGCGATGCGTTGGGTGACGATGGCGATGAACGGGCTGCTCGGCCGCATGGCATACGACAAGGCGACGTCGCGCATGCGTGAGGTCGTCGTGAAGGAAGAACCCGCTGACGAGGGAGCGACGGTGTGGATTCCGCCCGCGTATGCCGTGGCAGCGCTCATCACGCAGAGCTTCAAGGAAACGGCGTGGCCGTGTCGCATCGTCGGAGGCAAGGTCGGCGGCACGCTCGGAAACCTGACGGTGCACGAAGTTCGCGGACACGTAGACGACGCCGAAGCCGTTGCGATTCCAACGCAAGCGTTTGTCTCGACAGACTCGCAGCGAGAGATGTCGAAAGCAGGTTTGTTGCTCTTGGCATCCGCACCGAACAGCGATGCGATCTACTTGATGTCGGCCCCCACGGCGTACGTGCCTCCACCGAAGCGCACCTACGACAGCGCGTCGACCGAGCCGGAAGAACGCTACGAGCGCGTATCGTTGGTGGACCAACTGTTCGTCGCGCGCCTCGTTCAGTTCTTGCGCGTGCTGTGTTCGCGACTCCCGTCGAACGCGGCGCCGTCGGAAGCCAAGTCGGTCATCGAGCGAGCGATCTGGACGCTCTTCGAAGACGCGAAGCCGGGAAGTTTGGAGATTGCCGTGGCAGCTCGTTCGGCGGATGACGGGACGTACGCGACCTTGGCCATTCGTCCGCGTCGATTCTTGGGCGTGGCGCTCGAGGAGTTCTCGCTCGAGATGCCGCTCGGCTGAACGTATCCGCTGGAAATACCTGCCTGCCTCGTTCAAAAACCTCGATACGCCCAAATCCGAAGCCTGAGGTTTTCCCTATATGCTCGTTCATCCTTTACGAAAATGCCTCGGCGACGCCACCGCTCGTTCCTTCCAGCTCATGGGCGAAGACCTGGCGCTGCTCTCCGGAGCGCAATTACGTGAGGCCGCAATGGTCTACGAGGCAGCGCTTTCGGCCTCGGTGCCAGAAAGGTTGCGCACGGCCTTCGAGCAAGAGCAAGCCGCTGCGCTCGCAGAAGCTCATCAATTCTTGCGCCGCCACAACAAAAGCTTGCGCAAAAGAATCCGCGGATACCTCCGACTTGGGCAAATGTTGCAATTCGAGTATCCCTGGCCAGTCGTGGCCATTCTGGGCCTTTGCCAAGTGCTCGATGCCATGACGAAGTCGCGCGTGTACGGGCTGGTCGGCGAAGCGGCACGTCGCGTAGGAATCTCCGCTTTCGACGAGCTTGCGAGCAATCTCGACGATACTTTGTTGCGCACCAATCGAGCCATCTTCGCAGACTCGATTCCCACCGTCCTCTACGCCCTGCGTTGCCATACGATTCGCCAACGAGGCCAAGAGGAGCTCGCCGAAACCTTGCTTTCGGGGCCTTTGCCGGTCATTTTCGACGAAGAATGCCGCACCGTGTGCCGATCTCTCGTCGCGGGGCTCGGTGAAGCGGACCCAGAAAAACGGTTTCGAGCGCTCGCGCAGCTCACGCTCACGCAATTTGCTCGGGAACAAAGTATTTTTTCATATCACCTGGGCCGCGATACGCAGCGACGCCCGGGTTTGCTCGAAAAATTGGGCCGCATGCGCCAAGTGCCCGCACCCGTGGTCATCGTGCAGCGCGGCGTCCGGAAAGTCTCGTTCCAGCCATTCGCGCTCCCGGCGGACTTCGAAATTCGCGACCACGATGCGCGCGTAAAATGGTTTGGCAAAGCATTCGTGGAGGCTGTGACACGCGACATCGCGGACTACCAAGCAGCCAGAGAGCACGTGCTCCATCGATTCGGTTAGGCAGATGCGGTAGATCTCTTCACGAGGAGGTGGTAGAGCGGGCGGGTCCAGGTAAAACGTACGATGAAAGCACCCGACAACCGGCCCACCGACGCTCCCCCGATCGTCGTCGAAGAGCATGAATCGCGCAGCGCCGTTACGCGCATCGCCATGGCCCTGCCACCCATCGAACGGGCCTACGCCATGGTGCGGTTTACCATCCTGCGCCAAAAGCTGCTCGCCATCCTCAACCTGCTACTGCCCGAATCGGGCCGCATTCTCGACGTCGGCTGCGGCTTCGGCCTCTTCAGCGCCTACTTCTCGCTCGTGTCCCCCAATCGATCCATCGTCGGCGTGGATCTTTCGGAAAAGCGAGTGCGCATCGCACACAACGTCAAAGAAAAGCTCGGACTCGTCAACAACGAATACCTCGTCGGTACCGTCGAAACCGCCAACCCAACAGGCCCATTCGATGGCATCTTCATGCTCGACGTCTTGCACCACGTCCACCCGGCCGAGCAGCGCAAATTGCTCGAGCAGCTTCGAGGGCTCTTATCGCCGCGCGGCGTGCTCATCATCAAAGACGTCACCACCGACTCGCCCTTCCAACTTCGGTTCACCGAAGTGCTCGATCGCGTGATGGTCGGCCCATGGGCGCCCCTTGCATATCGGCATCATCGGGAATGGGTGGAAGAGCTGCGCTCGCTCGATTTGTCCGTGCGTGTCGTCCGCGTCCCCGACATTCTGCCCTATCCCCACGTCGTTTTCGTCGCGCGTCCTCGAGAACCCTGATTCGACGTCCAATGACCCCTGCAATCGAAACCTCGTCGAAGGCGGCCCCCTCGTGGCTGCACCGCCTCCTCCGATTCCTTCCTCTACTTATCGTCCTCCCTTGCGTGCCGTGGTTCTTGCAAGCCGTGCACGTTGCCGCGCTGTCGCCATTCGGCCGTGATCAAGGTATTTTTCATTATGTAGCGTGGGCCATTCTTCGCGGTGAAACGCTGTATCACGACGTGCGCGACGTCAATGGCCCGCTCACGGCCATGGTGCACCTCGTATTCATGCTCCTCGGGGGCACCGACGAGCACCGCTTTCGAGTGCTCGATTTGCTGGTGAACGGCGCCGTATTCGCCTTCGTCGGTGCGTGTCTTCCCGGTCTTTGGAATCACCCAAAGCGCCCATCGCTGTGGGAACGAGCAGCCTTCGGGCTCGTCGGTCTCGTGGTGCTCGGTGCTCAGTATTTGTCGTACGTTTATTGGCATTCGGCGCAACGCGAAAGCTTCTTCGATTGGTTCATGCTCTCGTCGGTCGCCCTGCAATTCTCGGCGCAAGCTCGATTCGAAGGCGATTCCGAAAAGCGCGCGATGCTGCGTCACCGGAATCTGCTCTTCGTCGCGGGCGCGCTTGGAGCCATGCCCTGGCTCGGCAAACCCACCTATGCCGCCTTTACATTTCTCCAAATGGCAGCGCTGCTTTTGGACAAAGAAATGGCCATTGGCGTCCGCACGAGGGTGCTCTGGTTTTTGGCGGGAACTGCTGCCGGGGCCATGATACCGCTTGGTTTCATGCTCATTCATGGCGACGTCGGGGCTTATTTGCGGGTCACGTTTCAGGACGTACCGGCCATGTATCGGTTCATTTGGCCGAGGTCCGTGAAGGATCTCGTCTTTCCGAAGTTCCAAAGCGGCAGCGGCGAAGTATTCTTTGGCCTCGCCGGTGCGATCGTGCTCTCGGTGCTCATTTTTGCCGGCAAGCTTCCTCGTCGAGCGCTTGCCATTGCGCTCCTGCCGCTCGCGGGGATAGCCAACATCATTGCGCAGCGAAAAGGGTTCGAATACCATTATCATCCCTTGTCGGCGGCGGTTCGATTGCAATTGCTCTTGCTCCTCGTTTGCGCCGTGGAATGGGCTCGAGCCACGCTGGCGAGGCGACCCCTGGCGCGTATGCTGCCTTTTGCGCTCGCCATATTCACGTCGGTCGTGGCAGCGCACGAGCTCTACACATCGCCACACCGACACCGATTGTGGCTGCCGAATCACGTGGCGCAGGCAAAAACGCGCGAGACGCAAGAATACTTTGCGGCATTTCCGGAATGGGATTTCTTCCCCTGGGATCTGCGGCGCGCGGCGCAGTGGATCGAGGAACATACGACGCCCGATGATCGCGTGCAGACCTATGGAATGGATCCATATCTGCTTTTTCTCGCAAAGCGACTGTCCGCGACCCCGTACATTTATGCGTACGACCTGAGCCCAGGCGCGCCGCTCGCAGGAGGCGAAGGCGCTCGTCCGAACGAAGCCCAAAAGCAAAAGATCCTCGACATCCGCAATGCGCATGAGCGTGATTTATTGGAGCGACTCGAAAAGGTGCCACCTGCTGCATTCGTATTCATGGATAAAGCTCCCTTGTTGAGCTTCGTCGATGCGCTCGAGGATTTTGCCTGGTATTGCCCGGATAGCCATGCATGGTTCAGCGAACGTTATGAAGAAAAAGCTCGCTTCGGAACAGTCCGTATCTTCATGCGTCGCTGATCTCCCTCCCCGTGCTCGTTGCCTGTTTACATTTACAGAAGCCTCGTGTACAGGCGCCACACACTAGCCTCGTCTACAGCCAACCATGAGGAATCGTGAAGCGATGAGAAAGCGGCCTGGCCTTGCAGCCATTGGGAGTCTGGTTCTGCTAACGGGATTGGCCAGCGACGCCATCGCCGCCCCCATGCTGCGTTTGCAAGTCGTACAAAGAGGCGACTTCGTGCTCTTCGGCAATACGCTCGGGTACGAGTGCGCTCCAGGCGGAGCGCTGCCGATCGTGGGCACCGTCGGCACGTGCGGCACGAACACGACCGATTCGGCGCCCGACATTTACTGGCGTGCCGATGCGCCTGGCATGGGACAAGCTCAGGCCGATCTAAGCGTTACACGTGCCAATGCCCGAAGCACCGCCATGCTCGCTCTGCCGGCGGGCGCCACGATTACGCATGCGTACTTGTATTGGGGTGCCGGCAGTCTCCTAACAGGACCGGACACCGCAGTCACCTTGGAGCGTAATGGCGTATTCAGCACGAACGTCTCGGCGATGATGATGTATCCCGGTACGAATCAATATCAATCCGTCGCCGATGTGACCTCCATTCTTCAAACGCATGGTCCCGGTGCGTACCGCGTGGGTGGCATCGATGGGCCTACTCTCGCGAACGTGAACAACAACGTTTCTTATGCAGGCTGGTGGATGGCGGTCTTCTACGAGAACTCGACCGAGCGGATGCGAAGCCTCTCTCTTTACGAAGGCCTGGAAGACGTCGGTGTCGGATTGCCCCTGAGTGCGCTTCTGTCGGGTTTCCTCGTCCCCAGTGCGCAATTCGACGCAAAGCTCGGCGTGATTGCCTACGAGGGCGATGCCGCTATCACGGGTGATCAATTCTTCCTCAACGGCTTCGCCATCTCGGATGCGCAAAATCCGGCAATGAATTTCTTCAATAGCACGCGCTCGACGCTCGGGATTGCGACGCATTTGGCGGGCGATCTCCCCGAAATGCCGGGCACCCCAAACAGCCTGGCCGGCTTGGACCTCGACGTGGTCGACATCGCCCCCTACCTCGCTCCGGGCCAGACATCGGCGCAGGCCCAGCTCGTCACAACCGGTGATGTCATTCAATGGGGAGGCTTCGTGACGTCGGTCTCGACCCTCGCGCCCGATTTCAGCACGTCGACGAAGACAGCCGTGGACGTGAATGGGAGCGTCGTCCTGCCCGGCGACACCGTTGAATACACGATCACGGTGACGAATATGGGGGAGGATACCGGGACGAATGTCATGCTGACCGATGTCATTCCGGCAGGCCTCTCGTACGTGCCGAATTCGCTCGTCATCACGCAAGGCGCCAATGCAGGCCTCTTGTCGGACGCGCCCTTCGACGATCAGGGCGAATACGACTTCATGTCGAAAACGCTCACCGTGAGGCTCGGTGCCGGTGCGACCGCGAGCATGGGCGGAAACATGGCCCCAAGCGACACGACGACGGTGGTTTTTCACGTGACCGTGGATCCGGTTGCATTGGGCCCGATTCAAAATCAGGCGACGATCAATGCAGCGGGACAATCCGGGTTTGCACCCATGGATACCCTGACGGACGGCAATGGCCCCGCACCGGGCAGACCGCCGACGGTCATCACGGTCGTCGAATGCGCGACGAATGCGCAATGCACGACGCCGGCCCCGTATTGCGCAGCATCGAACGAATGCGTGGAGTGCCTCTTCAATGCGCACTGTTCGCCCCTCTTGCCGACCTGCGAACCGATCACCAATACATGCGTTTGCATGCCGTCGGGCGCCGAAACCTGCGACGGCATCGACAACGACTGCAATGGGCAGCTCGACGACGGTTTTAATGTTGGCGCAGCCTGCTCCGCGGGTATCGGCGCGTGCCAATCGAGCGGCACCATCGTTTGCACTGGCAATGACACTTCCGCTTGCAATGCCGTGCCGGGTACGCCTGTCACCGAAACGTGCGACGGCATCGACAACGACTGCGACGGCACGAGCGACGAAGGTTTTGGCATTGGAGCGGCGTGCTCCGCGGGCGTCGGCGCTTGCCAGGCGAGCGGCACCATCGTTTGCGACGGCAATGGCGGCACCGCTTGCAATGCCGTGCTGGGCACCCCCGTCGCCGAAAGCTGCGACGGCATCGACAACGATTGCAATGGCCAAATCGACAACGGCCTCAACCTTGGTGCAGCGTGCTCCGCCGGCATCGGAGCATGCCAGGCGAGCGGCACCATCGTTTGCGACGGCAATGGCACCGCTGTTTGCAATGCCATGCCGGGCACCCCCGTCGCCGAAACGTGCGACGCCATCGACAACGACTGCGACGGCACTGTCGACGACGGCCTCAACCTTGGTGCAGCGTGCTCCGCCGGCGTCGGCGCGTGCCAAGCAAGCGGCACCATTGCGTGCGACGGCAATGGGGGCACCGCGTGCAATGCCGTGCCGGGAACCCCCGTCGCCGAAACCTGTGACGGTATCGACAACGATTGCAACGGGCAAATCGACAACGGTTTTAGCGTTGGAACGGCCTGCTCCGCGGGCGTCGGCGCTTGCCAGGCCAGCGGCACCATCGTTTGCGACGGCAATGGCGGTGCCGCTTGCAATGCCGTGCCCGGAACGCCCGTCGCCGAAACCTGCGATGGCATCGACAACGATTGCGACGGCACGGTCGACGACGGCTTTAGCGTTGGAACGGCATGCTCCGCGGGCATCGGCGCATGCCAAGCAACCGGCACCATCGTTTGCGATGGCAATGGCGGTGCCGCTTGCAACGCCGTGCCCGGCACCCCCGTCGCCGAAACCTGCGACGGCATCGACAACGATTGCGACAGCACCGTCGACAACAGTTTTAGCATTGGTGCAGCGTGCTCCACGGGCGTCGGTGCATGCCAAGCGAGCGGCATGATCGTATGCGACGGCAATGGCGGTACCGCTTGCAATGCCGTGCCCGGCACGCCCGTCGCCGAAACCTGCGATGGCATCGACAACGACTGCGACAGCACGGTCGACAACGGTTTTGACATCGGAACGGCATGCTCCGCGGGCGTTGGCGCGTGCCAAGCGAACGGCATCATCGTATGCGACGGCAATGGCGCTGCCGCTTGCAATGCCGTCACGGGCATGCCCGTCGCCGAAAGCTGCGACGGCATCGACAACGATTGCGACGGCACCGTCGACAACGGTTTTGATATTGGAACGGCATGCTCCGCGGGCGTCGGCGCTTGCGAAACGAACGGCGTCGTCATTTGTGACGGCAATGGCGGCGCGTCCTGCAATGCCGTACCGGGAACGCCCGTCGACGAAATCTGCGACGGCGCGGACAACGATTGCGACGGCACCGTCGACAACGGTTTTGACATTGGAAAGCCGTGCGCCGCGGGTGTCGGCACCTGCCAAGCGAGCGGCGTCATGGTCTGCAGCGCCACCGGCGGCACGACCTGCGATGCCGTACCGGGAATGCCCGTCGACGAAGTCTGCGACGACGGCAGCGACAACGATTGCGACGGCACCGTGGACGAAGGCTGCACGACGCAGCCACCGCCGCCGGATGACCCGGCGACCGATGGCGGCTGCGCTTGTACTGTGGCATCGGCGAACAACCGCTTCGGCGCATCCATGTGGTTGTTCGGGGCAGCCGCATTGATGTCGCTGGCACGTCGCAAACTGCGTCGCGCCGTCGGCTAAAGCCCCTCCCCTGCCCTCACGCGCGCGCCTACGCATTCTTCTCGCGGCACGCAAAAGTGTGCTACGAGTCCCCCACAATGCAAAATCTCGACAACGAGCCCATTTGCGTCCGCCCTGCGTCGAAGGGAGACTTGCCGCAAGTCGCCCGCCTCGCCGCGCAGCTCGTGAGGCTCCATCATGCGCTGGATCCTGCACGGTTTTTCCTCGTCGAGCCCATCGAAGACGGATACCAATGGTTTCTCGGCAAGGAAATCGAGCGCAAAGAATCGATCGTTTTCGTTGCAGAGCGCGTCATCGACGACGACAAAAGCATCGTAGGATATGCATGGGGACGCCTCGAACCTCGCGATTGGATGGAGCTTCGTGACGAATGCGGGCGCCTGCACGAAGTGTTCGTGGAGCTTTCGATGCGGCGATCAGGCATTGGCAAGCGGCTCGTCGAGGAAACCTTGCAATGGCTCGAAGCGCACGGGGCGCCGCAGATCGTATTGACCAGTGCGTGGAAAAACGAGGGCGCGCACCGATTCTTCGAATCGATCGGATTTCGTCGGACGATGGTGGAAATGACGCGGGATCGAGCGGGCCAATCATCGGCCACCGGAAGCCCGTGAATAACATCCGCCGCGCTTTGTTCTTCTTGCTCTGCACCGTCATGGCCGCATTCCTGACCGGTTGCGCGCCACGCGAGCTCGAGCTGCGTCCAATCACCGGACATACGTTCTCGGCACTTCATACCCCACCCGACGAACCTACCTACGGGCCGCTCGATGCGCAGAACGACGAGCAGCGCTTCCGCATCCTCACATCACGCTGGCACGATCGACTTCGAGCACGCGGGGTCCCTGGTGGAGCGATCGCCGTCGTGCTCGACGGAAAACTTCGCTTCTCGGCTGGTGTGGGGGTGCGTCGCGTGGATCAGAATGCACCGGTGACGGCTACGACACGCTTCCGAGTGGCCTCCGTGAGCAAAATGGTCGTTGCGGCGACGGTCCTCTCGCTTGCGGAGAGCGGGCGCTTCGAGCTCGATGGTCCTCTTCGGGCGATCGTGCCTGACTTTTCGGCTCCCCCGCGTTCCGAAGCGGACATCGGGGCCGTGACCATTGCCTCGCTCATGACGCACACGGCGGCCATCCCGGACCTTGCGTGTCTGGACCCTACCGAACCGCTCGACAAAAGCGTCCGCAATTGGGCGTCGTGGCCATTCTGGGGACCTCCGGGCAAGTTCCACAATTATTCGAACTTTGGCTACACGCTTTTGGCAACGGCCATCGAGCGCGTCGAGCACGAGGATTTTCGCGACGTCATTGGGCGTCGCATATTCATCCCTGCGGGCATGACGACCGCCAGCTACGTCGTGAACGAGCGCGATGGCGATGTGGCCGCGGGGCATGTCGCAGGCCGAGTGATCTGGGAAGCGCCTGCCGATTGCGAGGCATCTCAGGCTGCAGGGGGCGTCGTCGCCAGCGCGGTCGACTTCGCGCACTTCGCCGAGGTGCTCCTTGGGGGTGGGGGCAAGCTATTAACAAAAACTTCCGTCGATGCGATGCTTCGAGGTCGAGTATTGATTGATGAACCGCCACGGCGCACGTATGGCTTTGGCATCGTCGAATTCGAGCGTGCGGGTATGCGCGTGCTCGAGCATGGAGGTTTCGCGGCGGGCTTTGCGACGCTCGTTCGACTGGTCCCCGAGCGCGGTTTTGCGGTCATTGCATTCGTGAACGCGGCTGCGCCAATCCCCACCGCGGTGGCCGATGCTGCAATGAGTTCTTTCTTGGGTGTTCGCCCTGAAAAGCCACTACGCGAACGTCCGTCTCCCGGCACGTTCGGTGGATATGCCGGCTTGTGGGAAGACACGGCAGGGGCGCTCGGCAAGTTCGTGATTGTCGCGAAGAATGACCATTTGATCGTTCGCGCTGTGGGGGATGATCCGCTGCCGCGGGGCTTGACGGGGACGTTTGTGCTCGACTCGAAAGGTCGAGCCGAATACTTCGTCACGCGGGTTGGCGTTGCTCGACGTGTGGCCAATCGCGAATGAATGAAATTGCCTACGCCTACGTCTTCTTCTTGCGCCGAGGTTTTGCGAAGGAGCGGACTCGTTTCAGCGTGAATGGCATGAGATCCGCCCGCGAATCTTCCAAGCTATGCCACCTACCCCATCGAATCGATCCTCGAACCGCCCCGACAACACGTTCGACCACTGAAACGCGTCGCCCGACCGTTCGCCCGATGCTTCGTCGGCATCCAAAACTTCTCTCCGAACGTTCCGACGATTGTTCTCACCTCACCGAACGTGTGCTCGATGCAGGCCGACGATGCTTTGGACACGCCGATCGCCGCGCCAGACCATCCGGAAAGCCCATTTGACCTACCGAGTCCTCTTCTACGAACGCTCGGAACCGACGCCTCACTATGCCGGAAGCACACCCGGCTTCGTCGGATCGGTCATCTGTGTATCCCAGATACTTGCCCCGCACGGAGTTTACGGGGGATCGCGACAAGGACAACAGGCTCGCCGACGTGCCCGCATGTACGAGCACTGTTTTGATTGGTGCAAAAAGAGCAACCCCAAAAACCCGGCGGCTCGTGGCAGGTGCCAACAAGATTGTTCTGATAAAATACGGAATGCATGAAGAAGATCGAGAGCAACCCACCCAAGAAGGACGATTGGTGATGATGATCCTGACGACCCGAACCTTGCACCGCCGACAAGAGGACGGGGGTGACGCCGAGGTCGTCTTGACGATCTTTGAGCCGGAGCAGCATGAGGCGGACGATTGGCGCTGCGTTTTCGATTTCGATCCACCCATCAAGCCACGAAACGTGGCAGGTCGAGGGATGGACTGGATTGACGCGTTTGTTCACAGTTTGGCCTATGCCCGCTTGTACTTCGAATCCCAATGGTCGAAGACCGGGCATTGGCAGGGAATGAGCCATCTGGGATTGCCGGAGACGGCTGAGACGCCACGCCATGACACGCCAAGGCCTCCCCCGTTGGAAGCAAGGGGTGAATCCCTTCCGGTGTTGACAACGCGTCGATTTGGTATTCCAAGTGGAAATGGCAGCATCCGCGAGATCAGTCTGATGCTTTATTCGCCATTTTCAACGCAGCCGGGATTGTGGAAGTGCGCATTTTCATTCGATCCGATGGATGGATGGGGGTTCAATACGATACGGAGTCGGTGCCGACTTCATTGAATCGATGCTCGATGCCCTTTCAGGAGCGAAAGCCGTCTATGACTCGATGATTCCCCCCGGCTGGACCGGGCTCGGGGATTTACTCGATTGCGCCTACATTCCCTACAAGGTTGGGCGGGCATTCTATACGGATCGCGTCGAGTACCACAACCCCGACATGCCTGACTTTACGCCGTCCTGGATGCGCGACGGCAAGTAATCGAATCACGCAACACCGAACGGTTTGTTCTTCCACGGCTCGACCAGCTCGCCGTACCAAACCGACACGACAACCACCAACGACCACAGCGGCGCGCGAGGTTTGCGTGACACGTTCGCCGTGCGCGTCTCCCGCGCCAACGTCGCTGTGAGGTTTGCAGGGCTGCGCCATCGGAGGAGGATCACTCGACGCGCAAGCTGCACCCAAGCTCGCTGGATCCCCCTTCGCCTTGATACGACGGTTTACGCATCGGCAGCACGATCGTCTCGTCGCAGCCTGGCGCCGCAAGGAACGCATCGCAGGCGCCCGCCGTCGGACACCCTGTACCCGCTGCGTTGCCCTCGATCATATTGAGCACACAGCCGGTCAGCTCTTCCACGGTCGCCTCGCACCACGTATTGAGGATGTTCTGCACGCAATGATCGATCGTGGGGTGCACCAGACATGCGCCTGCAGGCCACGGGCTCGCATAGCAGTACATGGCGCCGTACCACCCTGCCGCGTAGCCGTCTATCACGGGGGCGGACGGAGGTTCGCCATTGACATCCGCGTTCGGGTACGCCGTCAGGACGTACCACTGGCACCATGCGAGTGCCTCTTCTGGGCTCATCATCGGTGGACCGCTTGGGTTCGCGCCGCCAGCGCCACCCGTCCCGCCAGCGCCACCCGCCCCGCCAGCGCAGCTACCGTTGGCCCTCAGCTCGGCATTGCCTCTGCCGAACGGGTCGCCCACGATCGGATCGCACGCGCCCGCTCCCACAAAGGCCACCGCGACCAAGCAGAAATACGCCCAAACGTTGCCACCCGAGTTCTTCGTCATCGTCCTCATGCGGATGGAGACCTCGAGCTCGCCAGAATCGGCTCAACATTCGTCCGCCGGGTGATCAGGGACGTGCATCGAGGCGCGTTGCCAGCGGATCCCTGCACGCAGGGACGTGTGCAAACGGTCGTTGAAAAGCTTCCCCGCATGCGGGGACGTGCGCGAAGGGTCGTCGGCGACGTTCCCTGCATGCGGGGATGAGCGCGAAGGGTCGTCGGCGACGACCTCTGCATGCGGGGATGAGCGCGAAGGGTCGTCGGCGACGACCTCTGCATGCGGGGATGAGCGCGACGGGTCGTCGGCGACGACCTCTGCATGCGGGAACGAGCGCGAAGGGTCGTCGGCGACGACCTCTGCATGCGGGGATGCCTTGGGAGGATGTTCGGCGACGAGCGCAGCATGCGGGGATGGCTGTGGACGACGTGTTTCAATCTCCTGCGTTCGCCCTCGTCGTCAGTTGCCGTAGCTGACCACCGCGACGGTCTCCCCGTAGTGCGTGCCGTCGTCCGCCTCTTGCTCCTGCACGCGCACGTTGACGCTGCTCGTCGAGACGCTCTGCTGGCGCGTCACCACCGACGCCGGGCCATTGACCGTCTGCGTCTGGCTCAACACCACCGGTGTCGCGCTATGGCTCGCCGGAAACGAGACCGATTGCATGACATGGTCGATCGTTCGCGTCGTGGCCTGAAGCAATGCACCATTCGGGAGACGGTGGGATCCGGCTTCCACGATCATGTACGCGACCATTTCTGTCCCATGGGTGCCGTCCAGGTAGTCCCACTCTTCGAGCTGGTACGAGAAGGAACTGCTGGTGACGTTCTTCAGACGGATGTGGCCGGCATGGCTGCCGTTTACGCTGTTGGTCATCATGATGACGACCGGGGACGTGTAGTTGCCCAGGTAGCCGTTCAGCGTAAACCATGCACCCGCGTCGTCCTGGGTAAGGCTCAACGTGCCGACTTCGCCGATGGTGTATCCATTTTCGTCAATGATGGCTCCGGGCTCGAGCGCCATGAAACCGATGGCTTCAGCAGCGTGCGCGACCTCGGCGTCTCGGGATTGTTCCTCTTGAACGAACACGCCAAAGCTCGATGTGCCGACGGGACCGAGCCTCGTGTCGGCAGGATCGGACCCGTTGAAGGTCTGCATTGCGGCGAATACGGCGGGCGTCGCGGCAAAGCTGCTCGAGAAATTCACGGTGGTGACGTTCTCGTTCACATTGGAGACCATTCCGTCGACGAAGAGAGGCGGCGCGTCGCGGTAGTCGATGAGGGCCGAGATCTGGGGCCAGTTGGCCGCGGTGCATTCGCCGGAATGGACGATATCGAGCAGGTAGTCGTCGTCGTGCATCGCGCTGAAAGCGGAGGTGTCGCAGGTGAGATACATCTCGGTCCAGTGGCTCCAATCGCAGTCATTGAGCGATACGAATTGGGACACGCAATCCAGAGACTCGGTCACGGTTTGCGGCGCTGAATCGCGGTATTCGATGATGGCCGAATACGCGGGCCAATTGGCCGCGGTGCATTCGCCGGAATGGACGATGTCGAGCAGGTAGTCGTCGTCATCCATTGCGCCGAAGGCGTGGGTGCTGCAGGTGAGGTACATCTCGGTCCAATGGCTCCAGTCGCAAGTATTGGACATGGCGTAGCTCTCGACACAGCTCAGAGCTTCGGCCAGGGACTGCACGGCTTGGCTGGTGGAGGCGATATTGTTCTGGCTGTCGTCGAGGAGTTGATCCTGTGGTTCCGCGGCGCAGGCGGCCATCGACGCCGCGATGGTGATGCTGGCGAGGCTTTGGAGGAGGCGAAGGGCGAGCGGGGATTGGGATCGGGTTCTCATCGGTCGTGCTCCCTGGATCTGGATTGTTGAGGGGTCGCTCGACGAGGTTTCCTGTCGAGCAAGTGCCGGCCTGCGGCGCCAGGCTGACGGGCAGCGTGGAGTGCAACGGCCGTGCCGCTATCGCGAGCGGCCCTGCCCGCGGCGGCATTGCGTGGTTTTGCGCGGAAACACGCGGATTTCCGCGTCTGGCCGCGGCGTCGAGTGCCTCGGCATGATGGAGGTTGGGGCCTCCATCTGAAGGCGGGGGGCTCCATCGGGGTCCGTGTTTGCGGCGCCAAAGATGTTGCTGGCTCTCGTGGACCGATTGGGGCATGTTCGGCATGCATGCGTATCTTGTTGTTTTTCGTCATGTTGCCGTGCACCTTCGCGATAGCGTGCGCGAAGTCCGAAAAGAGCAGCGAAAGCGCTCCTGCTGCGAGCGCGCCTGTCGTGAACGCGCCTGCGGATCAGGCCGCGCTCGACAATGCGAAGGCGGCCGCGAGCAAGCTCGGTGGAGCGACACGGACGCGGTTGATGGAGACGATGACTCGGGGCGGTTTCAAGGAAGGTGTCGAGGTTTGCTCGGTCGAGGCCCAAGACATTGCGCGCAAGGTGCGAGAAGAGACGGGCGCGCGCGTGGGACGGTCATCGAATCGATTACGCAATTCGAAAAACGCGCCTCCGTCTTGGGTCGCCGATTGGCTGAAAACCCAAGGCGAACGTAAAGCCCAAGGTGTCGCCGTCATGAGCCAGGTCGTCGATACGCCCCAGGGGCGCGTGGCGCGATTCATCAAGCCGATCGAAATCGAAGCGCCCTGCTTGGGGTGCCACGGAGATCCGGCGTCCATCCAGACCGATGTAAAGGCGATTCTCGCTGAAAAATATCCAGGCGATCAGGCGACGGGGTATTCATTGGGTGATTTGCGCGGGGCTCTCTGGGCCGAAGTGGACGTCAAAGCCGCACAGTGAAGGCGAAAGCGTGGTGCGACGGCTCGTGTCTCCAGCGGCCGCTGCATCTGCATCCGCGTCCGTGGTGGCTGCTCCAGCTCGCGCTTTGAGCGTACGCTTTGTGCTTGCATCGAGCGTCGACTTCCTTTGGTATCCTGGGCAAAAAGGAGCCGTGTCCATGAGGTATTCGATTTGCCGCGCAGCCATCTTGACGTTCGTTGCGCAAGCCGCTTTGTCGAGCGTCGCGTGCAGCGATGACCCGAAGCCTGCAACGAGCAGTTCGACGAGCAGCTCGAGCGGCGGTGGTGCCGGTGGCGAAGCTGGCGGAGGCGCTGGCGGCGTGGCTGGCATGGGCGGCGGCGGCGCTGGCGGAAGTGGCGGCGCTGGCGGAAGTGGCGGCGCTGGCGGAGGTGGCGGCGCTGGCGGAAGTGGCGGCGCTGGCGGGAGTGGTGGCATGGGAGGAGGCGGCGCGGGTGGCGGGGGTTCGATGGCGTCGTCGTCGCTAGCGCTCGGGTGGGATCATAGCTGCGTGGCGATGGTGCCGAATGGCAATGTGCGGTGCTGGGGCGCGAATGACGACGGTCAGCTCGGCAATGGGAACAATACCAATTCGCTTGCTCCGGTCGACGTGACGTCAATCGCCAATGCGCAAGCGGCTGCAGGGGGCTATTTCCATTCTTGTGTCATCGTTGATGGCGGAGCAAAGTGCTGGGGCAGGAACACGGACGGGCAGCTCGGGGATGGTAGCAAGAGCAATTCGAATGTGGCGAAAGACGTGATTGGCCTCGACATGGCCATTGCGATCGATGGAGGTTCGAGCCATTCGTGTGCATTGCGCAGCGACGGGACGGTTCGCTGTTGGGGTTCGAATGCGTATGGTCAGCTCGGGGATGGCACGACGGTGGACAAGAGCGCGGCTGTTGCGGTGATGGGTTTGATTGGCGCGACGTCGATATCGACGGGCGGGGTTCATACGTGCGCGGCGATGCTGGATGGAACGGCGAAGTGTTGGGGGCGCAATCAATATGGCGAGGTTGGAGACGGCACGAAGACACAAAGGACGGCGCCCACGTCGGTGAGCGGCATCGTGAATGCCAAGGCTGTGGCGGTGGGGCTTCAGCATTCGTGTGCATTGCTGGGCAATGGCAACGTCGTTTGTTGGGGTCGCAATGATCACGGACAGCTCGGCAATGCGACGAATGTGGACAGCTCGACGCCGGTCGACGTGATTGGGCTGGACAATGTGAAGCAGCTCGTTGCGGGGGTGCGGCACAATTGCGCGGTGCGCATGGACGGGAGCGTGCGTTGCTGGGGGCAGAACGCGAATGCGCAATTGGGAGACGGCACGCTCAATGATAAGAGCGCGCCTGGAGCGGTATCGGGTCTTGGTAGCATCGCGGCGCTAGGCGCGGGGACGCACCACACGTGCGCGGTGAGCAACGATGGACAGGTGTATTGCTGGGGCAATGGCACATCGGGTCAGCTTGGCAATGGGATGGCGATGACGCAGAACGTGCCGGTGATGGTGGTGGGGCTTTAGCGGGCCCTGCAGCTACACGCAAAAGTGGCTCAGGGGGTATTCTTTACCTGCGGGATAATAGGCAAACTTCAGATCGGACAACCCGCCGGCGAAGGGCGGCGTGTATCGACAGCGTTTCTCTTGAAGGTTGCCTTTGGGCACATACAAGCCCGGTTTGTTGCAGAAGACCAAACCACGGTGCTCGACGGTCGAGAGTGCATGCATCGGCCGGTGATGTTTCGCCATGGTCACGATGTAGTCGGCGAGCAATTTACCATTCTCGATCTGCTTTCGTGACCCCTGGGGACTGGTCGACTTCATCTCGCAGTGCAGGATGAACAGCCGGTTTTCATCTCGGGTGAGGTCGTGACAGAAAACGATGTAGTCGCACATGGCGCCGATGTCGGGCAAGTCGACGCGAAAGAGCGGAAAGAGCCGATCAGGTGCGGAAAGCGAGCGACTGCAATCGACGCGAGGGCAGATGCCGCCGGCAGATCGATCCGGTCGGACCATGAAGGCTTGCCCGCTCTTGTGCAAGGTAATCGCCTTGCATGTGCTTTTCGCGTCGGTTTCTTCGAGCAACAGCGGACCACGCTCGATGAGGTTCGGGCGTAAGATGTCACTGATGGCTTGCAGAAGCGTCATCATGTGCGCCGAACCTGATTACCCCAAGAGCCGAGCGTAAAGGCGCTGTTCGTCGGCATTGAGCCGGTCGACGACGTCATCGATGGTTTTGATGGAGAAGCCGGTTTCTTCGATGGGAACGGGTTTGGCGGTGTGCTCGTCGAAGAGGTAGACGCCGATGCGATCCGGCGCAATGGCCCACATGGGATCATAGCCCATGTCTTTGGCTTCGTCTTCGGGCAATTTGCTGAGCATGATGAGGTGATTGAGCTCGCGCAGGACGTAGTCGCTGTGGGTGCTCATCATGATTTTGATTCCGCGCCGCGCGGCTTTGGCGAGAATGCGAGTGATGATGCGCTGGTTGTCCGGGTGCAGATTCAGCTCGGGCTCGTCGATGATGATGAAGTCGCGCGGATTGGCGAGGTGGCGGAAGTAAAAGACGACGCTCGACAAGGATTTCACGACCGAGGCGGTCAGGTGCATTTCGAGCTGCGCGTCCTTGTTGTCATTTGGGGCAAACCGCAATTCACCCGTATCGGCAACGCTGATGGTTCCGTGAAGGACGCTCGATTCGAGTTCGTCAGCGAGATCAGCGAACGGGCTCTTTTGCCTTTTCAAATTGGCGAGGTCATTGGCAGTTCGGAGACTGTCGCGAATGGGCCATGGGTATCTGCCGGCTTTGCGCCGTATCAACTCGAGCGGATCCTTGATGCGTCCATCGATGTCCGCGTCGACCATTTCGTCGACGAGCTTGGTGCGTTCCAGAGCGAGTTCTTTGGCGAAGATGTTGACGGCAATGCGTTCGGCGGGGAAGAGGGTGCACTCTCAGAAAAGGTTTAGGGCCTAGGGCCAGCTAGATGAATGAAATTTTGCTTCGCGGCTATCGCCCGCTCTTTCACGGACATAGCCGCAACCATCGTGGTCGTGACGGCCTGCGCTTCAGGCGTGCGAAATCCTTTCTGCAGGATTGCCTTGGCATCGATTTCACGATAGCTCGGTTCGAGAACCCAGTATAGCCGCCGGTCGTGCACATCCAGGGTGAGACTGCGACCATCCGCGAGCATCCCGGTCGCCGCGATGCGGAGAATTTCCTCCGACGTTACCCCGTAAATGCCGATGCTCGCGCCAGCGAACCGACTTTCATCTGCGGCAAAACAAAGGTGCAACTTCCCTTGATACTGCTTCGTGATGCTCGCGATGATCTTGTCATTTTCGGCGGCGAAAAACTCCGCAATGTCAATCGAATGGTCCGGTGACTCGATAAGCTGCTTCACCCAGCGGGTCAAGTCCACTTGCGGCTGCGGACGCATGCGGTGCAGTCCGTACACGCTCCACGCCAAATACGTTTTTCCTGAATTGTTCGGCCCCGCCAAGACGATGATGTCCTTGGACAAGTCGACTTCCGCTTCGCGAAGAGGGCCGAGATTTTGAACTCGAAACAACATGCGTGGATCCGGACCGTCTGGCAACAATCGCGCCGCGGCACGGGCACGCTACCCGAAGGGCAACGCAAGGGCAAGTTCTTCGTAGAGTTGGCTCGTCCCCTCTCACGCCCCCGGCAGACGGCGGCTGGACGCTTCTCCACTTGCCGCCGCCCTACCCCACGCAACGCTCGACACTAAAATCGCAGGTTGCGCACGACCGCCACGACCATGCGATTGCTATACGAATACGTGTACGTGAGGTCGAGGTCGCCGTCGTGATCGACGTCGTACGGATCCATTCCGCGCGGCGCCTCGTAATCGAAAAGATGCGTGACCGTCCCCTCGCTGGTGAAACGGTGTACGCCGGTCTTCTTCTGGTTGTTCGGCACCACGAGCTCGATGGCCCCGTCCGCGTCGAAGTCGCCAACGCTGTAGTGGCCAACCGCATCGATGTTGTCGAGCAACGTCGAGCGCGTAAAGTTGCCCGTGCCGTCGTTGAGGAAGACCTCGAGCCGCACGCTGTTGGTCACCACCGCTCCGAGGACGTCCTGGTCGCCATCGCCATCGACGTCGAGCGCCTTCGGGTTGCGCAACTCTTCGTTCACGCTCCAAGTGAATTGCTGACCCTGACTGTAATGGTGACCGGCGTCGGCCATCCAAAAGGTGAGCGACTGCGTGAGGTTGTCGAAGCACGCGAGATCGACGGTCGCATCGCCATTGAAGTCCGCAGCAGGGGCAACGTAACACCGAGTCGTGTTCGCCGTGTTGACAGGCGGACCGAACGAGCCCGGCGCCGTCGCCAGCGCAACCTCGATTTGCTTGCTCGGCGCATACACCGCGTCGAGCAATGCATCGCCATCGAGGTCGACCCATTGCATGTTCCACGCGTTTTGCAATGGCATGAGCTCACTGCCGAACGTGCAACCACCAGCCCCAAGCCATAACCGAAGCGTGCCGTTGGCAACGACGTACGCATCGGGATGGCCGTCACCGGTCACGTCACGCACGACGCGATCCGCCGCCGTACCGGCGCCCGTGCACAGCTCGGGCGCACCGAGACGCAAACCCGCGTCGAATGCGTATTTCTCGAGCGGACCGTTGTTCTGCGCGATGACGAACTCGGGCTTCGCGTCGCCATCGAAGTCGACCCAATTCAACGTGTCGCCCCCGTCTTCCCCGTCGTACACGACGGATAGCGGCGGCGCCTTCAGCTCGCGATTGCCTTTGTTGAGCGCAACATGCGTCGCGGCAAGGACGACATCGGTCAACCCGTCACCGTCCACGTCCCTCAGATGCGAAACGGTCGAGCCCTGGGTGTTCCAGAAACCGCGACGATCCCCGAGGCCGCCGAGGCCATCGCCATAAAATATTTCAACGAGATCATTGGAGGTAACTGCCATGGGCTGACTCACGAGCACCACGTCGTCGTAGCCGTCGCCATCCATGTCGGCGACGTCGAGGTCCTGTGGCAAGCGCGTGGGGTATTGCGAGCCGTGGACGAGCTGCCCGGAGGCTTCACCGAGCATGACCAGGACGAGGCCGCCCAAAAAATCCTTGACGCCGAAAACCACGTCGTCGCGACCGTCTGCGTTGAAATCCGCGATGGCCATCGTCGTCACGGAGGTCCATTGCGATCCGTCGTCGATTTCGATGGACGCAGCAATTTGGCCGGTACCATCATTCGGGAGAACATAAATGCCCCCGGTCCAGTTCACGCCAACGACGTCGCGGTCTCCGTCACCATCGATATCCGCGAGCACGGCCAGGTCCAAATCGCGCACTTGTTTGGAATGCAGCACGAACGAGCCATCGGGCTGCGCAAGGTGCACACGCACCTCGTTGTTGTACGTATCGACCTCGACGACGTCGTCGCGTTGATCGCCGTTCATGTCGCCAAAGGCGCCCCAACGTATGTCGACCGGCACGGGGGCATCGAAGACGCCATCGCCGTGACCGAGCAGCAGGTAACGGGGAATTCCCGCGGCAATGAACAAATCGACATGGCCATCGCCATTGAAGTCGCCCACGTGACTGATCGACGCGGACGACGTGCCCGAAAACGCCACTTCATGCGTTTGGTTGAACGTGCCATCCATTTGCGCAATGGCGAACCGAAAGACGACGTGGTTCTGCATGATGTGCGGACTGCTCAGGTAAGCATCCACGCGTCCATCGCCGTTGAGGTCACTCAGCAGCCTCAAATTCCCTGGCAACCCTGGCCAGCGCTCGGGCAATTCGAAGCGGAATTCCCCGCCACTCATGCCGCCACCCATTCCGCCAGCACCGCCGCCACCCATTCCGCCAGCACCACCGCCACCCATGCCGCCAGTGCCGCCAGCACCACCGCCACCCAATCCGCCAGCACCGCCGCCACCCATTCCGCCAGCACCGCCGCCACCCATGCCGCCGCCGCCGGTGCCCGACGTGTCACCTCCAGCAGCGCCTGTCGAGCTGGGCGAGGTGCTGGGCTCGCTTCCGCAACCGGTAATGCTCGCAAGGGCGAGGGTCGTAACGACGGACACGAAGGGAACGATTCGGAACCAGCGAGAGCTTTGCATGAGGTACCTCCACGAACCGAGGCAACGCCGAAGGTGCAGTGTGCCCTCCCGATGGTTGCCGGAAAAGCGGTCGAACCAGGATACGGTCCAAGGGGCGGAGGTTATGCGAGCGGCCAAACGCTGTCAACGGTGTGCACGATCGCCGTTCGGTTCACGTCACGGTTCCGTCGCTCTTCACGGTGAACCCGAGCCGCGCGCTGTATGCCCAAAGTTTGTCCCAGTATTGCTCGCGAAATGCTTTGATGGCCTCCGCCCCTTCGATGACGAAGCTGAATTCCGACAGCGGTGACGGGTACATGTTGTCCGATCCGATGAGCACGAGGCCGGTTGCATCGTCGTCACCTTCGGACACGAAGAGCACCTTGGAGTGGTTGCCGGGCCCGAACTTGAGCTCCGCTTTGTCCTTCTTGTTCCAGAATCGACCGCTCGTGTAAATCCTTTCCATCTTATACTTGGCGTCAGGCCACACGTAACTGCCGCGATCACGCGTCGTGCCGCGCGCTTCGCAGAATGCAAGCGGTGCTATCGTGCAAAAGCTCGGATCCTCTGGGGATTCGATGCCGTGGACCTGGGCGGACCCGATGGACTTGGAGAGGTCGAGGACCTCGAGGCGTGCCGGCAAGTTCGACGTGGATGAAGACGCTTGGCGGGCTCGCACGGCGGCGTCGGAAATGCGTTCCGCTGCCTCGCGCGGGCCGTCGCCGTAGCTGTAGGCCAAACCTTCGGAGTTTTGCGTAAACCGTGCCGAGACGATGATTTGAATGGCAGTGCCCTTGGGCGTGGCCCTCAATCTCCGACCAAGCATCTCGCAAATGGTATGTTCGCTGGGCTGCCGTCCGCCGAAGAAACCCGCATTGATCAGGTCCTGCTGGGACATTCGAATCACCGTGTTCTTTCGGTCGACGATCATGAGGCGCTTGACAACGTCAGCCGCGTACTGGCACGCCTGCTCCTCCGAGAGCCCCGTCGTGACCGAATGGATTTTCAGCCCCGCGGTGCAGTCGATGCCGAAAACTTTGGTATCACCCCATCGCCCAACACCCATGATCGCGGTCGCTGGCACGGACCCCTCGGGCGGCGCGCATTTCGCCTTCGCCGGCAAGGTTTCCATGGGGTAATACCAATATTGATTCTTGAGGACGTTCGGGACTTCTTTTTGCGTACCAAGCTCGTACGCCCACCAATTCTTTGGAGCCCATAGCTTGGTGGCCGCGGTCGAGAGGTCGTCGAAACTTTTTTTCTGCCAGTTGAATCGATAGATCCAGAGGCGGCCGCTTTCTGCCGCCTTGAGCCAAAGGCTGCCCGCAAAGGCGTTCGCGGATTTGGCGCCAGGTCCGGTCACTTCCGCGGTGATGTCATGGATGACCGGCGCCTTGTTGGAGCTCACTTCTTCGCACATGTTGTGCCCACCCACGACCGCGTATTGTCCATCCCCTGCGACGATCTTGGAATGGTTGAAGGTGGAAATCATCCGGCCCATGTCCGAACCGTAGAGCACGATGGGCTTCGATGCGGCGCCACTTTGGGAGATGCTGTCGCTGAACGGCTTGAGCGTGTTTTGGAGCTGGTAATAGAATTCGTTCCAATAGGTATTCGCTCCGGTGCCGTACATGTTGGCGGCGGTCATGCCGAAGAGAATCCGAATCATCAGCGCGGGCGCCGTTTCCGGGCTTTTGCTCGCGGCGGCGACCCATTTCTCCAAACATTTGGATATACCCGCGCATATGCCGAGTTGCGCTTCACTGCCCGTAACGGGGGGGCTCAGCGACGTGATGTCGACCAAATAGCGCGATTGCGCGATGACGGCCTTCCATCGATTCACGAGGCCCGACCATGCACCTACTTGGTCCATCTTCGTTTGCACGGCATGTGTCGTCGCAACCTCGCTCCACGGGTCCTCGTTCCCGCCAAGGACACCGTTCCAATTCATACCGGAGTGGTGCTTCAAGTACGCCTGGACGCGCTCGGTCTCCTTTTCGCTCAGGCCCCCATCCAAGGAAATCCCGAGCACGCCGCATGCGTGCGCGATTGCGTTGTAGATTCCCGCACCCATCCCAAACCGCTCGTCACCGAAGCCCCACAAGCTTGGCGTGTCATAAAACTTCACGTAGTTTTCGGCCCGCGGATTGTCTTTGCTCGCTTTCGTCCACCGCGGCACGTTTTCGAGGACGTTGCCAGATGCCAACAGCCCCTGCTCGAGCGGCGGCTTTCCCGAGACCGACACACCCCACACGCCCATGTTGTAGGCGCCAAGGAAACCGGCATGCGACGATATGGGACCGTCGAACAACCGATTCATGTAGTCCTCGATCCGCGTCGTCATCGTCGTCTACCCTTTCCTAGGTACCGAAGCTGCGAGAAGCATGATCGCCCTGTCGAAGCGCGATCGCAAGTATTTAACTCAGCACGATTGCGAAATGGGCAGCCCCGCTTCGCTCGTGCGTGGAGGTCGTCGTTGACGCACACGCGGCGCTGACGTAAGCGACGAGCTCGAAAATGCGCACTGCACCCTTGCCAACGAAGCTCGCAGCCGCCGTACTGGTCCTGTTTTTCGCTCATGCAGGTTGCGAACGAACCACAGGTCCCGGTGCTGGCACCGCCCCCTACGACGCCGATTGCAGTGTCGATGCAGAATGCACTGTCACGAACGACCCCGGAGGTGGTTGTTGTGCCAATTGTAGGTGCCTTGGCGAACCCGTCGGCATCAACAAGGAGCAATATGATGCGCGCAAAGCCAGGTGCGCGGTTCAAGGAGCGTGCCCCTGTCAAACCGAAGAAATTTGCCCCAAAGTAGAGCCTGCGAGCGCATTCGTTGCGCGATGCCGAAGCGGAAAGTGTACTGCGGAGCGACGCTGATGCCCGTCGCGCGGACAGATTGAAATGTCCAAAGGCTCCATGAGGTTTGTCGTGCCAATCATGCCGAACGCATTCTTGGCCACGCCCAAGAACCTCGATTTGCAATCACAATGTAAAATAATTCACCAAAAACCTCCTTGTACGCAAACGTGGACATAGCATAACATCGGTCGGCGCCGTTCGTTGCCGAGCAGGGCCGCGTGCGGGCGAATGTACCGAGAAAGCTTGACATGGATCTCATAGCGCAAGGGACAATCCCCGTTGCAAAGGTCATTTGGCGACCGGGGCATGGCGGGTTTGCTTTTACCGTCGTTTGCAAAGCGACTTTCGACCTCCAGCCAAGCGTGTCGCCTCTTGCCCAGCAGCAAGAACCCGTCATCGAGGCAGACGAATGGACCGAGACGGGAAGCCTCTTGCGCTCGACCGATCTCGTGCCTTTCAAAAAACGCCCCGAGGTTCTTCTCGTGGGCGACGCGTATGCGCCCGAGGGTCGGCCGGTGACGTCCGTCGTCACGCGGCTCGTCGTGGGGGACATCGACAAGTCGATCCTGGTGGTGGGAGATCGGTACGTGACCGCCGATGGGCGAGTGGGCGAACCGGCTACGTTCGTGCGAATGCCGCTCGTTTGGGAACGTGCCGTGGGAGGGCAGGACAATCCCGTGGGCAAACCGTTCGGCGGGGCAGCTCGCACGACGTCGTCGGAATGGGCCCTTGCACCCAACCTGTATCCGCCAGGGTTCGAATTGCCGCGCCCCGGCGCATCGATCGCTCCCGTGGGGTATGCGCCCATTTCGCCGCTATGGCCATCGCGTTTCGGATGCTTGCAACAGCACGCGGCCGGCTGGGATCCGCAGCGTTGGCACGAGCGTCCGCTGCCAAGCGACATCGACCTTGCGTACATGAATGCAGCACCAGCCGATCAGCAGCGATCGGCGGCCTTTGCCGACGAGGTCCTGTATCTCGAAAATCTGCACCCGGATCTCGCGCGATTGTCCACGCGTCTCGCCGCCGTGACGCCTTCCGCAACCGTCGATCAAGGCGCCGGCCCCGAGCCGCTCAAGCTGCGGTGCGATACGCTCGTCATCGACACGAATCGGGGGCTCGCCATGCTCGTGTGGCGAGGTCTCGTGGTGATGGACCGTCCCGATCGCCCTGGGCGCGTCGTCGTCACGTGCCCGGAATTGTCGGAGCCGTCCACGCCCGCTTGGATGAGTGACGACTTCGATTCGACGACCACGATGATCCCAGGCATTACGGGGCGTGCTCCAACGGCACTGCCGTTCTCGAAATCCGCGTCCCCATCTGCCTTTCCGCCGGCATCTTCGATCAGCTCGAGGAGAGAAATGAACGACAGGGTGGCCGTCGGGGATGGCACCCATACGCTGATCCCGGGGCTCAACGTCCAGAATGCCCCCGTGTTGCCATTCGCAGGTGGACCGCGCGAACAAGCGCTGACACGCGCCGAACCGCCTCCGTTCAAGCCCCCCACGGATACGCCCGCCCCCACGGGCCTCGCCGCATGGATGCAACTCGGCGCCGACAGCCCCACGCCAAGCACACGGGCCGTGCCATTGCCGTCAGCCCCGCCAGCACCAAGCCCGCCAGTCATGGCACCGCCCGTCATGGCGCCGCCAGCAGTGGCGCCGCCCGTCGTGGCGCCGCCAGCAACCACGCCGCAAGCCATCCAAGAAACCAAGCGCTCGCCCGAACCCGACTCCACGGAAGCTCGCTTGCGCCTCATTCAGCGAGCCATCTGGAAAGGTGAGCGGCCCATTCAGCAAATCCTCGCCGAACACGGGCTCACCGAGCTCGAATGGCGCGCCGCTAAACGAGCCTCCGCTCGAAAGAGCAGCGTATGAGCGATCTGGCGGCGAGTGGTGACGGTCACGCGCATGACCTCGCCGATCGAATGAGCCACGACGAACGCGTGGTGCGCGAACGCCTCGGTGTCGTGCGAGATCTGCTGCAAGCCCAGCGTGCTCGACGCTCCCTCGCGGCCGATGCGACCGCACCCCTGCGCTCAGCGCTCGCGTCGTTCGTCGATGACGCCCGAACCGAAGGGTGGACGCGCGCATTCGATACCCTGATCGCCGCGGCACGCGAAACCACATCAACTGTATCCACAAGCACAAATCATCGCGCCGAGCTTGCCAAAATCGTTGAGTACATCACCGAAATCGAGCCACATGTCGTGCGGCTTGCGCAGACGAGGCGAGGTCCGACCGCACGTGAAACAGCGGCGGCGCCAGCGCATCCGTTTCTGCGTGCGTCGATGGGTGGCGTCCCCGCGCTGCATCGGATACCGGGGTTCGTCGTGCCAAACACGTCGGAAACCTGGACGGCGAACTTCGTCGAGCCGGGCGCGCAGACGCATCTGCGTGCGCTTTCACGCGACGTGCTCGACGAGCTCGCGTCGCTCGCGCTGTTGCGTGCGCCTGCACCGGACGAACCTTGGACCATCGGCGCCGGCTTCGAGGATCGGCTGCTTCAACTGCTCGACGCCGCCGTTACGTTGAGTCGCGGACCGATTCGCTTGGACATCGTGCGCGCAGCACGCGCGCGCGCCGAGGAATCACCGGTGGCGGAACCTTGGCGATGGTTTGTCCCGGCGTTCCTGCTCGCGTGTACCGAGGGCGAACGCGCGATGGACGCGATGCGCGAGGTGCTCATCGAGGCGCCGGATGGAATGCGTGAAGGATTGGTCGATGCGGTTTGTCTTGGCTCGAATCCCGATCGAGCGGCCATCGCGCTGTCGCTGCTCGACGAGGACGACCGTCCCGAGCTTCTTTGTACCGCGCTCGATATCTTGGTTCGCCTCGGAAAACCCATCGAGGGGCGTTTTCTGGAGCTCGTCGAGCATCCCCATGCGGACGTGGCCACGCGCGCAGTGACGGCTGCGTCCGTCCTTTCGGATGCGCCGAGCGTCGTCCGTGTGCTTCAGCCGCTGCTCGCGGAAGACGCGATCTCAGCGCACGTGGCGTGCGTCTTGACAACCTTAGCGCCCGAAGTCGGAGCGCCGCACCTGCGTGAAGTGGTTCGGCGGGGCACGAAGGATGGCGCGTCCGAGGTCGACACGGAGCGCGCAGCCCGCGCAGCCGAGGCGCTTGCAGCGCTGGGACAAACGCGCGACACGCAGCAGCTCATCGCGCTGGCGGCCGTGACGGACGGCGCATTGGCAGCGCTCGCGACGTTGGGAACGCCGGAAGCGCTCGCCTTTCTGCGCGAGGAATACACGCGGCGCAGCTCGTCGCCATGGCGAGCGGACGCGTGCGTCGCGCCGATCGAGCGCATCACGGGCATTCGTGAACAAGACGAACCGACGCCGGAAGGCCGCGTGCGTGCGCGTGAAGAATGGTTGAAAGGCGTGCACGCGTTCGACGTTCCGAAAGGTGCGAGCCGGGTTCGTCAGGGCCAACCATTTCAACCGTCGGCCATCGTCGACGAGTTGCAACACCCCGAAACGCTGATGCGCACACGGGAAAACCTGGTGTTCGAGGCGCGCATTCTCGGTGCACGTGCGATACCGATCGACCTCGAAGGCTGGCTCGCTCCGCAGCGCGAGTGGCTCGAGCTTGCAAAACGAGCCGGTTGGCCCGCACCGACGAGGCGGTCATGAGTTTTTCCCACCTCGTAAAAAGTTCCACATCGACGGTGGTCGACGCCGTGGATCGAATGGCGGACGATGGCCATGACGTGCTCATCGTCGCATCCAAACTATCGCTTCGATTCGATATGGCAGGCGCGCTTCGTTTGACGGCGCGACCTCTTCGGCATTACGACGTGGGCGATGGCGTCGGCGGCGTGCGTTTTCCGCATGACTTTCCGCTCGATCGGCCGGGCACCGACGTGCTCCTCGTGGGGACGTGTTTGCCCGGACGCGTGCCTGCGACGACGCGGATCGTGTCGTTTTCGGTGGGCCCGATGAAAAAGTCGATTCGAGTGTACGGCCCGCGTGTTTACATGAAATCGCCGCTCGGTGTAAAGCCGGGCCCCGCGGCCGCAATCGTTGCGACGCCGCTGCGATTCGATCATGTCTTCGGCGGTCGAGACGGTGACGAATACGAAGCGAGAAATCCGATCGGCTGTGGATTTTCCAAACACCCGGAAGCATTGGTGGGCAAGGAGGCGTATCGTCTGGAGCCCGCTGATTTAACGACGTTCGCGCTGACCAGCGGGTGCTTTGCCCCCATCGATTGCGGTTGGGAGCCGCGACGATCGCTCGTTGGAACGTACGACAAGGATTGGCGCGACAATCGATCGCCCATTCCGCCACGGGATCGCGATCCGCTGTTTCACTCCGACGCATTGCCCGAGCAGCGTTCGCCGCGACCGCTGATGACGCCGTTCGTCATTGAAATGGCCGGCTTGTACGGTGAAGAGGCCGTACGTTTGCAAGTGCCCGAATACAGGGTCGTCGTGACGACCCACGTCGAGCGTCAGGATCCGGTGATGTCCGAAGCGAGCCTCGTGCGGGTTTTCGTCGATGCCGATGCGCGTATCGTCGAGCTATTGTATGTCGCTCGCCGGAAACTCCCGCGTAAATGGGAGGCGCTCACGGCCATTCGCGTCACGACGCCGAGCTCGTTGCCGGACGAAATCAAGTTTCACGAAGGGCCGTCTAGCTTATTGGAGGGAGGATCATGAGCAATCTCGACATGAGGGCAATGCGGCTCGAAACGGGCGCGGGAGCATTCCCTGTACGCCATGCGATCATCCGCGAAGAATTGAGCACCCCGACGTGGGCGACGGTCGAATTACGCGTTGCATCGGATCCTGGGTTCGGCTCGATGGTCGATAGCGATGCTCGATTGGTCTTCACGGTCGGCGGCAGAGCGGTTCGCGACGTGTCATTGCGGGTGCGTTCGTCGAAGTTTCTCGGGCACCGCGAAGGGCTTCTCGCGTTCGAGCTCGATTTGCGCGCGGCGATGTGGTTTCTAAGGCTCTCCAAGAATACGCGCAAGTTTCGCGATCAATCGACACGGGAGATCGTTTCGCAGGTGATTGGCGGCCGAGTGCCTTTCCGATTCGAAATCGTCCGGGAGCCGTGGTCGTTACCGTATGTCGTGCAATATGAAGAGATCGATTTCGACTTCGTTTCTCGGTTGCTCGAAAAGGAAGGTATTTATTATGCCATCGAAGACGACGGCACGGTCGTCTTCGCCGATCAATCGTCGGCGGCCGATCCTTTCGGTCCTCACGGGTCGCTCGCGCTGATTACGGCGCAAGATGCCCTGACGCACGGCGAAGAGGCGCTTTTTGCATTGGGTCGAGGCACGCGCGTGGGCACCGGGCGTGCGACGGTCAACGATTATCATTGGAAAACACCGGACCTCGATTTGATTCAATCGGTCGCCGGGGCTCGGGACACGGCGCTCGAAAACTACGATTATCCCACGGGTTATCGCCTGCCCGATCAAGGCAAAACCCTGGCGCGTCTCCGCGTCGAATCGTTCGAAGCGCGCAAGCGGTACGTTTCCGGAGAGACGTCGTTCATCATGCTCCGCACGAATCGATCGATTTCGATCGCGCACGCCGATGGTATTTCGTTCGCGGGCGACTATTTTCTCGTGTCGGTGACGCACGAATTTCGTCATGCCAGCGACGATGTAACGACGCTGAAGAATCGATTCGAGGCCACTCCGCTTTCCATTCCATTTCGCCCCGAAATTCGCACGCCAAGGCCCGAAGTCGGCGGGTATGACACGGCCATGGTTCGTGGGCCGATTGGCGAAGAAATTCATACCGACGTCTACGGGCGCTGCAAAGTGCAATTTCATTGGGATCGCGAAGCCAAAGGGACCGACGAGGATTCGCGGTGGCTACGCGTTTTGCAAGAGACATCGAGCTCGATGACGCTGGCGCGTATCGGCTGGGAGGTCGCGATCCAGTATCTGCATTCGGATCCCGATCGTCCCATCGTGATTGCCCGGATGATCAATGGGCAAATGATTCCCATTTACGGGCAACCTGCGCATCAGAACGTGATGGTCATCCGCACCGAAAGTTATCCGGGGAAAAACGGGTACAACGAAATCAAGATCGACGATACGAGTGGCGCGCAGAAAATTTACATGAGGGCCCAGCACCAACATCTCATCGTCGTCGAGCACGATAAGCGAGAATGGGTTGGTCACGATGAAACGTACACGATCGAGGACAATACGTCGCGGCGCGTGGACAAGCACCAGACGATGCATGTGGGGGATGATCACAAGGTTCGCATTGGCGTAGATGAAGGGCTCACGGTCGAATCGAACCGCACCGAGACGATTGGCGGCAATGAAACGGTGACCGTCGGTGGCGCGATCGGGCTCGACGTGACCAAAAACGAACAGGAAATCGTGGGCGCATTGCGCATGACGATCGCGGGAGGCATTACGCCTCCGAAGCCGCCCAATCCACTCGATGCGTTGAAAAGCGCGCTTCCTTCCGCGCCGAAAAAGCCCGATCTGAAAGAGCTCGGGCAACAAGCCTTGCAAAACCCGGCAGGGGCAAAAGAATCGCTCGGATCGAGTCTGAAACAATCCATACCCACGCCGGCTTCCTTGAAAGAATCCGCGACGTCATCATTGAAAAAGGCGGTCCAACCACCTTCACTCAAGAGCCTTCTTTCGGGGCAAATCACGCGTGCGGTCAGCGGAACCCTGAAAAAAACGGTGGGGGGAGCCATGATCACCCTCGCAGGCGAAGGCGTCTCCGAAAACGTGCAAAAAATGTTGGCCGAGGTCATCGGGGGTCTTCGCGTCCTCATCGGAAAGAACGGTGACGTGGCGAATACGAGCGCGGGGAGCTTCACGCGCTTGATTGGCGGAATGGTCCTGAAAAAAGCAGGCAAAGACGTGGCTCATTCAGCCGAAGAATCCAACGTTACAATCGCAGGTAATGCGGAGATGACGGCGGCAGAGAAGCTCGAAGTGCGCGGGCAAACCATTACCATCGAAGCAAAAAAGCGAGCGCACCTGAAAAAGGGCGACCTTTCGATCGAATTGACGCCGAGCAAAATCAACATCGAGGGATCTCTCAAGCTGACCTCGAAAGATCGTATCCGGATCAAAGGCGCTCCGGACAACGTGACCCGAGACTAGGAGGAGGGACGTCATGCGAAATGCAGCAAGTCATGCAACCTTCGAGGTATCGGGATCGAGCTTGGAGGTATTCGCGGTCGAAGGATCGGAAGGCGTATCGACGCTGTTCACGTACGAAATCGGCTGTTCGGCGACATTGCCATTGCCGAGCGCGTCTTCGGTCATCGGTGCGGAAGGGACGCTCGTGCTGGTGGACGTCGACGGGCGTTCGCGCAGCATTCGAGGGTTCATCGAGCGGGCGCGTGCAAAAGCCTACGACAATGAGCAAGGCGAAATTCGCATCGTGCTTCGACCGGTGATTTTCGATCTCACGTTGGGCAAAGCGTCGCGGACATTTCAATCGTCGACGATTCTCGACATCTTGCAGACCGTTCTCGGCCGGCACGCAGGCTCGACGCGGTTTGCTTTTCCAAACGGCGGGACGATCGCCTATCGTGTGCAGCGAGACGAGAGCGATTGGGACTTCATTGCACGTACGCTTGCCGATGCGGGGCTCATGTATTGGTTCGATCATGCGCGCGGAGGCTCGCTCGTCATTGCGGATGGGTTTTCCGCGGCCGATCCGCTCGAAGGAGACGCCATTCCGGTGCTGACCGAGTCGTTCATCGGCGGGGTCGACGAAGGAATCGTGGAGCTCGGGTCGGGCAATGCGGCTGGTTTCACGGCGCACGCGGCCAAGGGGTTTCGCTGGGGAAAACCAGCGCTCGACGTCTCCGAAAAGGCAGGGCAAGGCGGATACGAGTCGTACGAATACGTCCTCGAAGTGCCGGGATTGAAAAGCGTCGGCGGTAGCCTCATGAAGCAGGCGCAAGGACGAGCGGATGCGCAAAGAATCACCGGCGTCGTTCGATCGGTTCGATTTGCGCCTGGCATTTCATTACCCATCGACGATGGCGGCGACATTGCGGGCAAATACGTCATCCAATCCGTTTCGGTCAGCGCCGAACGTTCCGACGACGCCGGGTCGCGCTTCAATTCGTTCACCTTTGGCTTTGCGGCTGCGAGCGGTTCGAGCGCGCCGCAGCCGGAGCCTCCGAAAGCGCGCCGATCCCACAATGGTTTGTCGCATGCCATCGTCACGGCCGGCGCCGGTGACGAGGTTTTTCCTGACGAATCAGCTCAGGTCCGCGCGCAATTGCATTGGGATCGCGGTGGTGCCTTCAATGCATCGTCGGGCACGTGGTTACGCGCCACCCAGCGTCTCGCGCCCGCCAGCATGATGATTCCGCGAACTGGCTGGGTGCTCGCGACCATCGGTCAACGCGGCTCGGCGGATATGCCCATCGGGCTTGGCCGAATTTTCGACGGCGAGCATGTGCCGCCGTATGGATTGCCAGAAACCAAGACGCGTGTCGTCTACAAAACCGCCACGGTGCCCGGCGGCGGTTCGTTCAACGAAATTCATTTCGAGGACAAAAAGGGCGCCGAAGTCATGTTCATCCACGCCTCGAAAGACACCGAGATCCTCACGCGATATTCGAAGAGCGAGATCATCCACAACGATGCTCGGCATTTCGTCGACGGTCAGCAAACCATCACCGTGAATCAGGGGAAAAACAGCAATGTCAAGCTGACCCAGACCACGGTGATCGGCCGTGACGAAATCATCGAAGTCGATGGTGACATGAGCAAATCGGTCCATGAAAATGAAACGATCACCATTGGCGGTGGACGAACCATCCGTGGGAAAATGGGGCATTCCACGACCGTCGGGAAAGATCGCAAGCTAAAAGTGGGGGCGGCGCTCATCGACATATCGCTCGGGCAGATCAGCCGCGAGGCGAAAAACGCATTGACGCTCGTCGGGGGTGTCTTGTTGCGAATTGCCGGGCAATCCGTCAGCCGCCGGGTAGGCCCTGTCTGGCTCGAAACGGTCGGCGGCATGAAATACGTGAAATCGGGTTACAGCATCACCGACAGCTCCGCGAAAAACACCACCGAAATGATTGGGGGTTCAGTCATGCTCGAAGCAGGGACGACCATCAACGAGGATTCCAGCAAAAAGGGCACCTGGACGGTCGTCGGAAAGCTCAGCGGTGACGCGAAAGAAGGCTTGATCGAGGCGCACGATAAAATCGAAATTCGCTGCGGTAAAAGTGTCCTCACCGTCGAGCCGGATGGCCTCACGTTTTCATCTCCACAAATTGAGCTCGAAGGCAAAGAGCTGGAGCTCATCACCGCGGTCATCGAGCACAATTGAGGTATCCCGTGGCGCAGCATCACGAAATTCGATACATCGTCACGTTGCAAGGTCGAAGGCTCGAAGCGCGAACGGTTCGAGGGCGCGAAGCGTTGTCGGAGCCGAGTCGCTTTCGCTTGACCGTGAATCTACCGATTGAAGACGATATCGATCCGGACGACCTTGCCGGCGGTGACGTGCAATTGCACATCGAGCGTCATGGCGTGGACGTGCGGACGATTGCATTCGTCGTCATGCGGGCCGAACGAGCGGCGGCTGCAATGGCACCTGGCGTCGTGCAAACCGTGCTGGAGCTCGATGTCACGAGCCGCCTCGCATTGGCGGAATATCGCGTCGATTCGAGGGTTTTTCGCGACATGGACGTGCCCGATATCGTCACGAAGGTGCTGGCGACGTTTGGCATTGGCGTAAAGAAGCATCTTTCGAGCTCATATCAAGTACGGCCTTATACGGTTCAATACAACGAGTCGGATTTTGCATTCGTGAGCCGGTTGCTCGAGGACGAGGGCATTTTTTATACGGACCGGGGCACGGGCGACACGCTCGTGCTCGGCGATGCCCCTTCATCGTACGATCATTCGGGGACGAAGCTTGGATTCGTCCCGACGTCGGGGTTTTTCACGACCGAGTCGGCATTGACCGATGTTGGATATGCGGGTTCTGCTGCGCCGTCGAAAGTGACGATGCGCGACTTCGACTTTAAAAAGCCGAAGCTCGATGTCGTCGGTACGGCCGAAGTTCCTGCTCGTGCGGCTGCAGGTGGTGGCGAATGGTACGAATATCCCGCGGGTAGGACGGATCCCGGTGGTGCGGCGCAAAAAGCTCAAAAAACGGCCGAAGCCTTTGCGGCTGCGCAGAATCGATTCGCAGGCCGGGCAACCGAGCTCTCCCTTGCGCCCAATATGGTCATTCGAGCCGACGGGCTTCCGGCGGGATTCGAAGACGGTGAATTCGCTGTCGTCCAGGCGGAACATGAATGGGAGCTTTATCGCACGCAATTCGCGATTTCATTCGAAGCGCTCGAAGCGAACCGCACCTTCCGACCGATGCCGCGTACGCCGCGCCCATCGCTTGTCGGTGGAATGCTCGGAAAAATCACGGGGCCTGCAGGCGCGGACATTCATTGCGACGAATGGGGCCGAACGAAGGTGCATTTCCCTTGGGATCGCATTCAACCCAAAGACGACAATTGTTCGGATTGGATTCCCACGCTGCAAGACAATACGGGCAGCTCGATGGGCATTCCACGTGTGGGGTGGGAAGTCATCGTGCAGCACCTGGAAGGCGACGTCGATCGCCCCGTCATTTTGGGCCGCACGTACAACACAGCCGATACATTTTATTCCAAGCTGCCAGCCAACCGAATGTGGACGACCCTTCGATCGTTGACTTCGCCGCGGTCTCCCGATGGCTCCACAGGTGACAACTTGATCCAAATCAACGACAACGCGGGGCTCGAGCACATCTATTTTCATGCCCAGCGTGATCAAGAAGTGCAAACGGAGAACGACAAGACCGAAACGACGCTTTCGACGGATTCGCGGATCGTCGATGGAAACGAAGCGATCAAAGTGGGTCGGACGAGGAAAATTTCAGTGGCGAAGACGCGGAATTCGAGCGTCGGTGGTGATCAGGTGGTGACGATTGGTCGCAATCGAACGGTGAAAGTAAAAGGTGCGCACACGGAGACCGTCACGGAGAATCGGAAGCTCACCATTGGGACCAAGCACATGCGTCGATTCGATACGATGGACGAGCTGCGGGTCCAGAAAAACGCGACCGAAAAGATTGGCGCGCTCGATCTCGAAATGTGCCCGGAAAACAACGAAAGCTCGACGCGAATCGCCGAAGCGAGGCTCGTTGGAGGTGCGATGATCGAAATGGCGAAACAAGGGATCGCGCAGACGGTCGAGAAAGCCCGCGTGGAGATCGTCGGCGCATTGCTTTTCGAGCAAGCGAAGGAACGTATTGGCCAGCGAGCCTCAAAAAACCGCACGACCACGATTGGCGGCAATTACATCGCGAATGCGGCGACCGACATCCTCGTCTCGGGACTCGAATCGCTCCAAATGACCGTGGGCGAGCTCGTGCTGTCCGCGAAAGAAAAGCTGACGCTCAAGGTGCAGGATACGACGCTGATCCTCGAGGGCGAGCGATCGGTGATCGACAGTCCGAGCCACATCACGGCCAAGGCGGACGGGAAAAACGATTTTTCGGCGGGCCAAACCGGGCAGAATGATCGGGGCCGCGGAGGCTCGAAATGAAAACGGTATATTGTCTTCAAGTCGACCACACGCACCACACGGCGATGATGGTTTGTCTCAATGGTATTCCGGTGTATGATCGCGCCGTAGGAAACGAGACGATCAGCACCACGAGCGCCCCTGATCAATGGCTCGTTCCAGGGCAAAACACCATGTCCCTCACGATGAAACGCGGCGAGGTGGGGCCCACGACGGCCATTGCGGTGTTCATGCGAGACATGCGGACGAATACGAAGCTTGCTAGCATTCAGTGGCCAGCAGACTTCGCGACGCCGACGGATCCGGCGCCGCTCGGTACGCGCGTCGCGTCCTTCGATGTCGATTCGACGCACGAGCGGCCCGTATTCATGGACGCGCCGCGCACCATCATTCCTCCCGAAGGCAACGAAATGGCCTACGCACAGCTCGAAGCCATGGTGCGAGCATTTCGATCAGCGGATCCGGATGGTGTGTATGAAGCCATTCGATTGAAGACCGAAGAGCACCATCGATTTCATGGCGTCCAAGCAAGCGCACCGGAGACCGTCCGGCGGCTCGTCGCGGAGCGGGTCAAAGAACCTTATTGGATGCAGCCGCTCGATCGGGACCAATTGTTCTTCGAGCCTTGCGCCGACGGCAGACTTCATCGGGTCACGAGACGCGACGGCAACCCCGTGATTTACGGATATCCAGCGACCGCGAAGGCACCGGCATACAAGATCAACCCATTCTTGATTCTGATGGGCGACGGGTACCGTATCCTTTTTTGATGCAGCTTACTTTTTGCGAGCGTGACCATGACCAAGGCGACGAATCAGAAAAAAGGAATCGTGACCCGAGGCTCGGGCCATATCGCGGAGAGTAGCGGCGTGTCGCTGCCGTACTTCGAGGTGCTGCTCACGGGCCTCGTGATGGATGACAACCACATCGAAACGTCGAAATGCTCGGTCGCACAATCGGCCAAGCGCACGTTCATCGAGGGCCACAACGTCCTGCACCATGAATCCAAGATTGGGATTCCTTTCGGCGGCGGCCCTTCGACGTACGACAAGCCGCACAGTTTCGCCAAGAATACGCCTCCCGCATTCAAATTTTTTGCCGAACCCACGGAAAAATCGCCCGACACGAAGGTCGAGGGCAAATGGATCGTCCGCACGTTCGACAAGACCGTGCAAGATGGCCGCAATGGACCGGGCCAATTTTCGCCGGCGCCCAATGCGACGGAAATCATCGACGAAGACGAGCTGCTTTTTCAGCAATGCGCCGTCGAAAAAATCAAACTCGAATGCTCGCACGGCCGATCGACCTTGGATGGCGAGCTGCACGTCTACATCGGCGACGTCGTGACCGTCACGGCTTATCGCGTCAACGCGAGCGAGACGGATCCCGAAAAACGAAAAGACATCCATTGTCATATCGAAACGTTCAAGAAGAAGAAGAACCCGCCGGCAGAGGAGACGAAACACGCAGCATTCGTCCTCACACGCAATGGTCGGGAGATCGCTTGGCCCGGGCCATCTTGGACCGAAATAAAGAACAAAACGCTCGTCGGAGAAAATGGCACCGAAGCCGTCGAAGGGTCGGACAAACCGGTCCATATCACCACGCTCGAGCTCGCGGAAGATTGGCTCCTCGAAGTGGAGGAGGAAGAAGAAGTCGACGCTGGTGCCGAGCGTGAGGATTTGGTCACTGATGCCAAGCGCGACGCGCTCAAGAAAAAGGTCAAACGCGCCAAAAGACGTGTCGCCAATGCAAAGGCGGACCGCGGGCGGAAAAACAAAAGCAGAATCGTCAGGCAAGAAAGGGGACTCGAGGGGCGTGCCCAAGGGCGGCTCGACGACTTCGACGCCCAGCAAGAGGCGAGAAAAAAGAACGCCGACACCGCTGACGCGGTCTTCAGCAAAGCAGGGCTCGCGCTCGATTCATACAAAATGGTCATGATGGTGTTCGCCTTCCAGCCATTGCAGATCCAAATCGAGGCGCATGGCTGCTCGCCGGGCGCAAATGCCCTCGTGAAGGCGTACCCCGTCGATGAATTCGAGGTGGATCTCACCGCGCTCAAAGACTTTCCGTTCATGAACACGGTGGCCCAGATCAAGCATCTGGTGAGCCTCATTGCGGATTTTTTCAAAAAGATCGACGGATTCGTCCTCATGGGCGAACCCGGCAGCACAGGCAAAAAAGGGGACGTCGGCGGCACCATTTACTTCTTTCGCGGGCGAAAAGACCTCAAAGACTGCGAACCGGTTTTGAATCTCATGATGGGCTGGCGAGAGCTCGAGCGTGATACGGGCGGCGACAAACCTCGCAAGGCTTGGCAGATCCACAGGGCTTGGGAGCTCGAAGTGGGCCTCGAGCGGCTCCTCGGACTCACGATTACGTTCGAAATCGACCTCAACCTGTGCGCCCCCGCAGCCGCCGTCTTCCTCGATATCCTCCGAGTTCTCGGCATCAACGCCGGTATCTTCTTCGTCGTCGACATCAATCTCGCGATTGGCGTTTCGGGCACGGTCGGCGTCGATGAATACAACGAATGGACCTTCAGCGCCAATGGGCAACTGAGCAGCATCCTCAAATTGTCGCTGGTCGGGAAGTTTGGCGAATTTGGAAGGATCGAGCTATCCGTCGCAGGCGTTTGGCAGCCCAAGTTCGAATTGATGAAAAATGACAAAGAACAAACCGTCATTCACCGCAAGGAGAGTACGTTCAACATTGTCGTGAACGTGATGGCTGCCGTCGATATTTGCGGTTGGGAGGTCAGCAAGGAATTCGAGATTCATCGCTGGCCGTTCGAAATACCGGAAGGCGATATGGTCGTCTTCGGGGGAGGCACATGACCCGCAATCTCGTCGCCTGGGTGCCCATTCGCGGTACGTTCTGGTCCGGCGTGACCGGCGCGTGCGTGACCCATTGGCGCATCGATCGCAGGCTCGCGTCGTCGCTCGCGGTGCGCACACGCGTGAGCCTGGATCACGATACCTGGCTGCCCGGAGAGCCGTCCGAGCTTGCGCCGAGTGCAATGAGCCGCGTCCCGACGCTCGACGACGGAATGCCCGTCAAGGACGACGCCGACGTATTCGTCGAGCATTCGCCCGGTTTGCGAGGACGAGCTCTTTTGCTACGAATCGATTCGAAACATATCGAAGACGCTTTGGCGCCGGATCCAGGCTGGAAAGGGCCGCCCTTTTTCCGCGATCGCATTTCGTTGAAAAGCGAGCGTGGCCTCGAAGCCTTTCAATTGGCCCCGCCGCGACGAAGAGCCGGTCTGCTCGGAGAAAATGCGACCATCGGCTGGGACGTCGACGGATTCCAAGGGCCCACGGGGTCGCTCGCGTTCACCCTAGGCGCGCTCGTGCATTTCAAGGACCACGCCCCTACCCTCGTCGAAATGCTTTGCGACTCCGTGTACGCCGACGTGGATCGTCACGAATTGGAACTGGTTTGGCGAGGCATCTACGTCGATACGCAGTGGGGTGCGGGCGTCGAGCGCATTCTCATTGGCGTCTTGCCCGCTGGCCTCGACGAAGACGCGCATATCGAGCTGCTCGAGGACGGCCTTCCGCACGCGGTTTTTGCATTCGCTGCGTCGAACGAAGACATCGAAAAGCAGGTAGCGCCGCCGCCATTGCGGGACGAGGAAATGACCATGGCTCGCCTTTCGAGTTGGGAAAACGGCCCCGGCGCGTGCGTGCTCAGCGCTGACGAATTCGCGCAGATATCGTCGGAATTGTCGTCGGGGAAGCGGGACAAGGTGCTCGCGTCGCATGGATTCGATGAAATTGCCTGGTCGCGTGAAGAATGGGCGCAAGGTGAACGCGTCGCGAATGAAAGCGCCGAGCTGCCGGATGACCTCGGAGACGACGACGGTGGATCGGACATCGAAGTGAAACCGGCGCGTATACGTGCTTCCGCCAAGAAAATCGATATTGCCGATTATGCCAAACTTTCTGCGCACCTCGAAGTGCGGGATCCTGCACGCGTGCTCGCCGAAGCCAAGCTCTCCGTCGGCGAATTCGTCGCGCTCGAAGAAACGATGGCCGAAACGCTCGACGAGGACGCTGACCTCGCTGCGGAATTCGAGCGGCTCTTGCCCACGTATCGCGAAGAGGCGGCATTGGCGCACGCCGCCGATCTCGAGCGACTCGGGCTCGATGCACAGGACGAGGGGTCGCCGCAATGATGCCTTCGATTTATTCGGTCGGCGCGTGTACGGCCGTGGGACTTTCCGCCGAACAGACGGCATTTGGCCTTCGCGCGGGTATGTTTTGCCCGCGAACGATTGGTCACGCAGACAAACGCGGCGAGCAGCTCGGTGCAGTGCTCGTCCCTGCCATTCACGAGGAAATCGAAGGCTGGGAACGACTCGTTTCGCTTGCACTTCCGGCATTGCGCGAAGTGCTCGGGCCGCTGGGTGGTCGAGGGCGCGTTGGCCGTATTTTTTTGGCGCTTCCCGAAGTTCGCGCAGGGCATTCCGCAGACGATCATACGCGTGTCATCGACGAATTGGCCGATGCGGAACTGGATGGCGATCAGCGATTGTTCACCAAGGTGGTCGGCGATCGGGAGGCTTTTGCGACGGCGCTCGTTGCTGCAAAGGAGTATCTCGATGCGAATCGCGACGCCATCGTGCTCGTCGGCGCGGTCGATTCTTATCACGATCTGCGGACGTATCGCGCGCTCGATGACGATTACCGCATTCTTTCCGAACGTGCGCCCAATGGGTTCATTCCTGGAGAAGCGAGTGCATTCGTGGCGCTTGGCGGGCGCGTCAATGGTTTGACCGCGCTGTCGCAGCTCGCTTTCGTGAACGTGGGCAGCGAGCCTTCTGAAGACGACGTGCTTGCCGAAGTATGGACGCAGCTATCGCGCAAAGCGGTGCGTGCCGCGACGGGAGCGCTGGAATCGAGGGGCGAAGCGGCGGGTGCGCCGTGGATTCTCGTGGATCAAACGATGGAGCGGCATCGCAACAAGGCTTGGCAAATGGTGCTTCATCGATTGCGAGACCATTTCGATCCCGAATCGACTGTTCAGGGTACGCTTGCCGAAAAGCTTGGTGATGTGGGAGCGGCGAGCGGGGCGATTCTTGCCATTCATGCGACCATTGGACTTGCGAGCGGCTTTGCGCCCGGCTCGTCGGCGCTCGTCGCGCTTGCGTCGGATCGTACGGCGCGTTCGACGTTCAGCCTCGTGACGCCGAAGCGTTCGGCATAATACTCCCGAGCTCGGATCGGACTGCCGCGCAACGCTCAAGGTGACTCCCGAGCTCGGATCTGCCTTCCGCGCAACGCTCCAAGGTGACTCCCGAGCTCGGATCTGCCTTCCGCGCAACGCTCCAAGGTGACTACCGAGCTCGGATCTGCCTTCCGCGCAACGCTCCAAGCGCAACGCTCCAAGGTGACTCCCGAGCTCGGATCGGACTGCCGCGCAACGCTCCAAGGTGACTCCCGAGCTCGGATCTGCCTTCCGCGCAGCGCTCCAAGGTGACTCCCGCTCGAGCGTGATGCCGCCAGATGCTTCGAGAAGTGCTCTCGGCGACAGGTTGCGGACGTGTTCGACCGCTCGCGCGCAGTCGTCCGTGGAAGAGTTGTCAGAAGCACGATGTCTGCACCCGCGGGACGACGGTGCGATCCGTGACCCCAAAAACCCGGCTTCTTGGCCCCGACCGGGGAATCTGTGGTAGGGTCGCGCCATGCCGGGCACGCCGCGCGAGATTTGGGCCGAAATCATGAACCGCTTCGATCCGGAGCGGGTCCCGCCGCGCGAGTGGCGCGCGGAACGCGACGAGAGCCCTGCAACGAAGATCGTGCATGCGCTCAATCGCCAAACAGCTTCACCCGAAAAAGTTCTTCTCCTGGGGACTGTCGGCAGCGGCAAGAGCACCGAGCTCTACCGAATCGCCGAAGCCCGGGCGCAAAAAGGCGACGAATTCGTCATCGTATTCGATCTGGTTCGGCACTTTCAAACCGTGGTGGGTGACGTTCAAGCCCTCCAGCACGTCAGCTCGTGGGAGGTTTGCTTTTTGGCGGGTTTGGCGTTGATTCGCGCAGCGAAGGATCAACTTGGTTATGACTTCCCGCCTGATCTCCAGTCACAACTTGCAGAAGCGTGGACAGGGCTCGCGCGAGCATCGCAGGTACAAGGCTCGGCGCCTCCGAGCATCGACATTCTTGCTGTAATCAAATCGCTCAGCCTCACGGTCTCGGGTGCGGCGGTTCCCGTCGCAGCAGCGCTTGGTGCACCGGCAACTGCGGGCGCGCTTGCCGCTGGAGGGCTCAAGGTACTCTCTGAAATCGCTGGTGCTGGCAAATGGACGCTGCCCATTGGCCGAAAAGGGACAAAACGTCTCGATGACCAAGACGAGCTGATGACGACGCTCGTGGACAAGGTCAATCTCTTGCTGGGCGCGTTTCAAGGCTACAATCGGCGCGTTTTGATGATCATTGACGGCCTGGATCGCGTCACGGACATCGAGCATGCCAAGGCGCTGTTTCTTCATTCGCAAATGATTGCGCGCCTGGATTGTGCGCTCGTGGTTTGTGCTCCATTCGTCTTGCGCAATGAGAAAGCCGTCACGGAAGCGCGCGTATTCCGCTTGCGGACGCTGCACAACGTGCCGGTCATGGATCATGCGGATCCGCGAAAACATGGCCCTGGCGTGGCGTTCTTGGGGGAAGTCTTTCGCCGCCGCGTGCGCGATTTGGGCGCGGAGAGCTTTGTTCCTTTACCCTTGCTCGATAAGCTCGCCTATTATTCTGGCGGACTCTTGCGCGATTTCGTCAAGAGCATTGGGATGCTCGCGGAGCGCGGAGTCGACGACAACGCGAGTGTCGTCACGGCTGCGCATGTCGATGATGTGATCAAGGAAGCGCGACAGCTCGTTGAAATCGGGATGCATCGTGGCGACATCGATTTGCTTCATGCCATCGTAAAAGATCCTGATCATCGTTTGCCCGACGGAAAAATTGCACGAGAGCTCCTCACCTCCAGCCGCCTTTTACCCTACCCCAACGAATCGGAATGGTTTTACCCGCATCCTCTCCTGACGTTGAGTCTGGTGCGCGTTCAGTAGCGCCCTGGATCGAGCGAATCGCGAATCATTTCCGGCTGATTCGGCTGGGCACGATCGTGCTCGTCGACGACCCGAGCGACGCGCAGCTCGGACCGTTGGTGCGTGGCTTGTCGCTCGATTTCCCGGATCTTTGGGTGATCACCGAAGCCGCGCGGATGGACGATGCGCCGCAGGGAGCGGTCATTGTCTTGGTCGCACGCCATGAAGATGCCACATGGTTGAATTTGAATCGCCCCATTTTGGCGGATCGAGCCTTCAAGGTGGTGCTGTGGTGCAAACGAGCGGTGAGTGAGCACCTCGTCAAAAAAGCTCCGGATTTCTTCAATTGGATTTCGCGGCGTTTCGAGTGTCCTGCGGGTCCGCCTGAATTTGCGGTTCAGGGGCTGCAAGCTGCATTGCGAGCTCGAGCGTGGGCGGTGGATTTCCGTGGTCGAGGACTCGACGAGGTGTTTGCGGCAGCCTTGCCGAAACGAAAGCTGATTCGTGTGAGTGCGTCGGCGCCGGACGAAGTGCTGGAGAAAGCGGCAAAAGAAGCGGGGCCGGCGTGGATTGCGTGGACGAACCTATTTGACGAGCGGGGCGTCATGCGGGTGCGTCGGATCGTGAATGGAGCGCATCGTCGAGGGCGCAACATTTTGGAGAATGCGCGAGGGACAGCGCCCGAAGCGTGGCCGGTGTTCGATGCGTTGATGAACGTTTCCCAGGCGATTGGCGCATTGGAGCGGGCGGGGTTGCCTGCGGCTGGTCGACTGGCGGCGATGCTCGAATTGGAGCCCGAAGCGATTACATTGGCGGCCGAGGAGTTGGCGCGTGGAGTGGCGGTTGCAGATATTGTGACGGCGATTCGGAACGCGGCGGATCCGGGTGCAGCATTGGCGAAACGGGCGGAGGAAGCATTGGCGCTCGATCCGGTCCAGGTGGCAGCGTATCGCGCTGCCCCGCCAGTACTTCGTGCATTTGCGATGGATCCACGGGTGCGGCAGGCGCGAGCTGTTATAGTTGGACATACCGGTGCGACGCTACCACCGTTGACGGAAAAAATACCTCAGGATGCGGACGGAGGCATGGAGTTTGAGCGGTTATTGCGCCAACTCCTCCCGATCTACGCGGGGCAGCGCCGCCTCCATTTATCTACGACTCACAAGCTCGATGCAGGTAGCAATGCCATCATGCCGGACGGGCTTCCAGACATGCCGGGTACCGTTGCGTTTTGGTTTCATTGGCCAGACATTGACTCATACGAAATACGTCAAACATTCCAGGACGCGGCGAAGGACAAGAAAATCGCACACTGGGTCGTCGTGACTCCATACGATCTCGCAACATTTCAAGATGAACTACCCGCCTTGCCCTGGCGAAGCCCAACGATCAGCAATTACACGTGGGACCATACCTGGATTGAGCAGCTCCTTCGCAAATGTCCCCCTCTCCTTGCCCGCTATTACCCCGAAGAAGCTCGTGCCTATCTGCCGGGCTACGACGGCACCGACTTTGGCACACTGGCGACACGTTATCGAAGGAAACTAACAAGCTTTCACGATCGGCTAAAAACATTTGGAATTCCACCTGAAGCCCGCCCACGTGAAAGCCGTATCGAGCTTCCCCTCGCGGAGCTTTTCATTCCGCTCCGTCTTGTCCCGGAAAAGAACAATGCAGAATCATTGAACTTCGCACGTGCTCTAAGCGAAAGCAAGAATGGCGTCGTGCTTGCAGATCCCGGAATGGGCAAGTCCACGCTGCTGGCGTATTTGGCGCTCGTCTTCGCCGGTGGGGTCCCCTTCCCGGGTTTTACCCCTACACCGCGCACGGTCCCAATGCACATCTCGCTGCGCGATTTCGTGCGACGCCAAAAGCAGCAGCCTGGCCTTTCGTTCCTCGATTACCTGGAAATCGATGCCCGCGAGCGATTCGGTTTGTCAAGCATGCACCGCGCGTTTTTCGAAGCGACATTGCGCATGGGCGAAGCGGTCGTGCTGCTCGATGGTCTCGACGAAGTGGGCAATGAAACGGCTCGACACGCCCTTGCGGCATATATTCGCGCTTTCCAAGCCGAATACCCCGAAAGTCGCTTTTGGGTCACGTCGCGCATTTACGGATATACCGAAAACGTCAGGCTCCCAGAGACGTTTGACCATTACCGCATCGCGCGCCTCGACGACACGCAAATCAACGATTTTGTTACGCGCTGGTACGAGCATCAAATCGGTGAACCGCAAGAAGCAGCCGCGCAAGCCAAGTCACTCCAGGCCGCGATACGTCGAACGCCCGGTGTAAAACGTTTAGCCGGTAATCCGCTCTTGCTCACGCTGATGGCCTTCATTCACCAGGGTTTGCGCCGATTGCCTAAAGACCGCGGCGAGCTGTACGACAAATGCATCGACATGCTCCTCAAGACCTGGGAGGAAGCCAAAGTCGGCGATGGGGAGAACCCGAGGAGTATCAAGGGACTCGCCCTCAATGAGTCGACTCAAAAAGACTACCTCGCCCATTTGGCCTTTTTCATTCAGCAAAAAAATCAGGGCGGAGAAGATGAAGAAGCGCGCGGTCTCGTCTCTCGGCGCGAAGCGGTCGATGCATTGGCACGGCGACATCTCGTGCGAGCGCGTCGCGAACGCCCCGAGCTGACCGATATCGAAGCTCGCGATGAAATGTCAACGTTCCTTGACTATGTTTGTGATGGAACGGGATTGCTCTTGGATCGCGGCAACGATCAGATCTCGTTCATTCACTTGTCGTTTCAAGAATACCTTGCCGCATGGGTATTTCTTTGCGGGACCGATCTTCCCAAAGGGCCCGAGTTTTTCCTCGAACACCTGGGCGATCCTGCATGGGAAGAAGTACTGCTCTTGCGGCTGTATATCGTGCTTCTCGGAGGCGGCGGCGGAGAAGCGGAGTTCGATCAAATTGTCGGAGCCATTTTGCGAGCGCTCGAGCGGAAGAGCAGTCCCGAAGGATGGTTGACGCTGGTGCGGGCCATTCGGGACGATCTCGAATTTCGCGAGGGAGACCGAAAAGAGATCTTGCGGCGGGCCATTGGATTCTGGTTGCAGGCGCCAGCGTTCCCCGGCACGTGGTTTGAATCGCTGGAAGAAGTGCGGCTGTTTGGCGAACGCACACGGGATATTCTGCGTAAGCTGATTGCTGAAATGCGGATCCAGGCGCGAGAGCCAGGGGAAGTGATTCACCTGCTGCGCCTGGAATCTTTTCTTTATGCTTTTCCCAATGACGCGGTAGAATGGTTGCAAAGGCGCTCGGACCTGCCTGATCTGCTTGTGGATCTCATTTTCTTCTTCGACGAAGAACCCTCAATTCAACCCTTGCTCGCCAAACATGCGAAACAGATAGATCTTGTGCGCGGGGTGGGAATCCGGGATTGGGCTTTCATATATCGAGTGACCGTGCGCTGGATGGTGAATCCTCCATCAGTGGCGGCGACAGAAGCGGCCACGGCAGTGCTTTGGAACCGGATTCTCACGAAGTCGCCTAGGGTAGCGCCAAACGATTCGAGCAGTTTCAATCAGACACGGCTGAAACTGGTCGAAAGCGCAACATCTGCCTGGGAAAGGCATTGCAAAACGTTGACGAATCCGTCCGGTCTCACGGCAGCGCTTGTCATTGCGAATGCTGCCTTTGCGACACTGTTTACAGGTTGCGAATACAAGCTCCCGTTCCCCCCGGACATTAGGGATCCGTTCGTCCACTTTTCGCATCTGCTCTATGAACGGTGCATTTCACGTAATCCCGAGACAAACGCGGACGCCATCAAGCACGTGCTTGCCAATCCCGCCCCCGAGCTCCGTCCGCTGCTCGAAGCCGTAGATCTCATCAAGCCCACCCATGCCGCATCGGAAACGGTTCGCCCCACTGTAACGACCGAATCCCCTGCCCCCAAAGAATCGCCCAAAGAGCACGTCCTCTTTTCGTGGATTCACCTCTCCGACATGCATTTCGGCCATCGGAACACGAGCCACCAATGGGACCAAAAACTCGTGCTCGATTCGCTCCATCGCGATATCACCCGATTGAACGAACGCGATATCCCCACACCGGAATGCATCCTCCTCACCGGCGATATCGCTTTCAGCGGCAGCACCGAGCAATATGCCGATGCCGCCGTTTGGCTCGACAAGGTAGCCTCCACGCTGGCCATCACGCGCGACCGCATCTTCGTCGTCCCCGGTAATCACGACGTCGATCGCAATGTCGACCGCAAGGACCGCAATGTGGCACGCCTCATCCGAGGCCTGCGCGATGGAGACGACCTCGTCGACGACATCCTCGAAAACGCCGACGATCGCGCGCTCCTCGCATCACGTTTGGCAGCATATCTCGCATTCGCCGCCGGCTATCCATCCGTACAAGCACCCGACCCACTTTTTTGGGCCCACGCATTCGTCTCGACCCATGGACTTCCCGTGCGCATCATTGGTTTGCCCACGGCACTACTCGCCGCCGGAGACATCGACCACGGCAAGCTGCGTTTGGGCAAAAAGCCGCTCGCGTCCACATTGAACGACGCGCACAAAGACCGCGAGCTCGTCCTGGTTCTCACGCATCATCCCTTGCGCGGTGGATGGCTCGCCGATCAACGCGACACGGATAGCTGGGTGCAAAGCCGCGCGCACGTGCACCTTTTTGGCCACGTTCACGAATCCGATTCCGAGTTTGCTCGATCAGGATCCGGCGCAGGCATTCTGCGCATTGCTGCCGGTGCCGTTCACGGCGATGTGCTCCCGCCCGGAATACCGGCAAGTCATGGGTACAGTGTCGGCACCGTCATTGCCAATGCCGAGGGGAAGTTGCGATTGCGTATCTGGCCGCGGCTCTGGTCGGAGCAAAACAAGGAATTCCGCGTCGACGTAAACAATGTCCCCGAAGGACAACCCTACGCCGAGCACTCGCTCGATGGTCGTCTGCGGTTCGAGGCTTCTCCCAAATCCTGAGCAGCTCGTGGCCACCTTCGGTGCGTGGGCCAGGAAATGCGTCGTCGTGCTACGGTTTCACTCGCCCGTGAGCGCTTCTTCGGTCCACGTGACGTCGATGTCGAAATCGAAATACCCGCGGGCCGTGGCGCGCAACGTCCGGTCCTCGCGGCTGTACTCCTGCACCAAAACCTCGCCGCCAGGCGTCGAGATCCCGCCAAACGTGAATAGCTCCAGCGGCGCGCCTTTCTCATCACGAATCGATACCGCGCCAAGGAAATAAGGCGCCTCGAGCCCCTCCGAATTCACCTTCGTCTCGCTCGTGATGTCCTTCATGTCGCTCGGGAATGCAAAATCGAGCGATATCGTCCACCGCTCCACGTCCTCGAACAAGGCGCAACCATTCACCTTGGCCCCGTACGTCGTCTGCGTCGCGAGCAGCCATTGATCCGACGGCGGAGGCCCCTCCTTCATCATCACGTCGAGCTTGCCCGTCACAGGATGAAAGTCCTGGTCGACCTCCACGTTCGAGCAACGCAGCGAACCGCGGTCGAGCGATTCCTCACCACACCCGCTGGCGAATAGAGCGGCGAGCGCCGCGAAACTCCACATTGAAAAAGACGTCTTCATCGAAAGGACCTTTCTGGACAATGGCCTGCGCGCCGCTTGCGTGCCCACGCCACCGCAAGAGCCACGAGCCACCCAAGCTGCACGGAAGGGTTGTCATCCGAAGACGCCGCGCGGCACGCGCACGACGCGTCGTCGTCCTTGGAATCGGGCCAGGGGATCGGCGTGAGATCGGGATCGGTACCTCCAACCCATGGAGGCGGCGGAGTCATACCCAAATACTCCCAATCCGAAAGCTCCCACGTCGTCCACGGGACAACCGTCAATGCCGTGAGGTTCTCGGCCTGAATCGTGTCGAATGCATGGAGAGCTTGCTCGTGCCGCCGCGGATCGAGCTTTTCAATGCGCTTGTCCCACCGCGCCGGCCTGAACGCCGGACGCAGGCGCAACAATCGATCATGATAAAATGCGCTCGCCGAATCGTACCCGAGACCCTCGGTCGCATAAAGGACATGTCCCGACGGCAAGGCCGTGAGGTGCGCACGTTTCACGTTGGATTCGAGTACGACCGAGCCGACCTTCGACGCGAACCTCCATAGGCTCATGGGATACTCGGAATACACGGTCTCCGTGAGTGCCTCCACCTGCGCGCCGTCGCCTCCGCACACCGCGGCAAGGTTTGCGACGAAGGGCATGCCGTCGGCGTCGGCATAATACACGAGGCCGTCGCGGAAATCGGCCGCGACCACGGACGGGAGCGTCGGCTGCACGTTGCCACCAATGACGCACGCCGCCTTTCCCGCGCGACCCCACGCGAGCCAGCCGCCGTCCACGGCAACGACGCCCGATGGGTCGGGAATCGGGAGCGCGTGCGTCGTGCCATCAGGCAGCCGTAGTTCGCTGTCGGCATCGGCCTCGGCAAGCACCACAATGCCACCCTGCCCATACACGCATGCCGCCGCCGACGTTTGCGATTGCAACGTAATGCCCGTCGGCGCGTCCGCCGCCCCGTCGAGCGCCAGTTCGAAGAGGCGCGCTTTTTCGCTCGCCGGCTTCTCCACGATGCACACCCGCTTTGCGTCGTCCCGCGCGCCGAGCGCCACAATGGGCCCGAGCGCCTCGGCCTCGATCGCGCTCTTGCCGGCTGCGTCGAGCAGCGATTCGAACATCGGCCGGTCGATCCATCGATGGGTGCCGCCTTTTCGCGTGAGCCGATAAAGCGCCCAATCCGGCTCGCTCAGCGTCACGAACGCCCCGCCCCCCACATTGCGTAAGTTCGCGAAAAACAGCGCCTCGCCCGGCTCGAGCTTCTCCGGAACGGGCACCCATTCCTGGTAAACGTAAATCTGCGTCGTGTAGTCTGGCATCACCACCGGGCTGTCAAAGCCACACAGCGTGATATCCCCGACCGATACGCAGCCGCCCGTCTCATCGCTGGTCGAGGGCGGCATCGTGTACCACGCGTACGACGTGCCCTGCAAAAGCCCGTCGCGGAACCACACGCCGCCGCTCGGCGGCATGCTCTTTCGCCCGTAAGGCTCGCCAATCGTGCGGAAGCCCTGATCGACGTTGTAGAGGACTCCGCCCTTGCCATTGTTTTCGGCGAACATGCCGAGCGCCACGGCGCCGTCCCCGAGCGGCGCGAAGTTCGGCTGCTTGTCCTCGAACGCCTGCAAGTGCGCGACGCGTTCGGCGCGCGTGTCGCTGACGGCCACGAGCCATGCGCCTCGCGTCTGCGTGTGCAATGCGAAGAGGTTCGTCTGGGTCGGCGCGTGGTAGCCGGCGGGGGCGACGTAGTGGACGTCGAGGATCTCCTCGGCCGGGTCCTGACAACGCGTAGCCTCCTCCGCGGGTGATCCCAGGATCGGGCAGGCCGTGCGATCGAGGTCGATGACAGCGAACGCCTCGCCATTGCGGTAGCGCATGATGCGCTTGTCATCGTCGACGCGCTGGTAGGTGGTCGCGCCGAACCCGGGATCGTGGGCGGTGTCCGGCTTGCCCGCGGTCGTCGTCTCCATGCCCGTCGCGACGTCGACAACCCTGTTGCCGAGCAGTGCGTGGGTCAGCCCGGCCGTGAATTTCGGCGACGTCCCGTAATCGAAAAGCTCGCTCCGCACCGGCGCGCCGTCGCCTTTCAGGCAGCGAAAGCCGCTCATGTCCAGCACGCGGTGACATACCGCGCCTGGCCACGCCCCCTCGATGTGCAGCCCGTGGACTTCGACCATGCGAGCGCGGAAGAGCGACCAGTCGCCCATGCGCATCGACGGCGCCAGTTTGGGGGCGACGTCCGTGCGTGCAGGACCGCTTTGTGGGTCTTTGGGGTTGGTTTGGAAGAAGCGCACCTCGGTGCCGTCGAGCACGCCGTCGTCGTCGGCGTCGCCGTCGAGTGCCGGCAGGCCCAGCGCAAGCTCTTCGGCGAGGGACAGGCCGTCGCGATCGGCGTCGAGGCGGCTCGGATCGAACGTGACGGGGTGAGCCACGTTATCGAGGAGAGTTTGGAGGAAGGGTTCGGCCGTGCTCGGCACGAAGTTGCCGAGCGATGAAGGCGTCTGCACGAGCCCTGGGGGGAATCGCTGCCGTAGAGCAAGGCCGTCGGAGTCGACGAGGCAGAACCGCGGCCAGCAATCGAGCAGCGTCGTGCCGAGGGCCGCGCTATGAGCGATCGGCGCGGGCTGGACCGCGGCCGCGCGCATCACGGACGGCTCGGCGATCACGTGTATGGTCTTGTCCGGATCGATGCGCACGAGCCATGTAGCCGTGGCCGCCTCGCCATCGATCCGTTGCGCCACGAGTGCGATGAGGCGTCCCGCGCCGTCGATGGTTGCGCTGGCCAGGTAAAACGGCTCGACCACGGGCGTGTTCGTCCACGGGTACGGATTCGGGAAAGCGGCGAACGCCGTCTGGAGCATCGCGCGCGTCACGAACGGCGTCGGGGGCGCGGGCGCGTCGAGGGACATGGTGTAGAAGCCGTCCTGGGTTGGCAGGTACACGGTGCCGTCGGGCGCGGACGGCAGCCCGCCCAGAAAGCCGTTGTCGAGTGGTGGTGGCATCTCCGGGGCGCCTGGCTGCAATGCGAGCGCTTGCTCGTAGCTCACGCCGCACACGGCGCGGTACACGGCGAAGCCATCGGGGTTTTCGCCGCCCAAGCTGCCGGGGTTGGCATCGTAGCCCCAGGCGAATGCGTAGAGGAAATCCGAGCCAATGCGGGCGGTGCCCTGCAATCCGTTCCATCCGTAGCCGAGGTCATTGAGGCTTCCCCCCGAGAGCACGTCGGGACCTCCGCAATCGAGCTGCGTGCCGACGCGCGCGAGCCACTGTTTCTTTTCTGCGTGGACGAAGAGCGCCCCCGCAGGCGCGTAGAACCCGTCGCCGAGCGAGTAACCGTCGGGGCTTTTCACATCGGCGTGTGCTGCGGGTGCGAGGGTGAGCAGGGCTGCGCAGGCAAGTGCGGAAAGGGGTAGGCAGGAGCGATGAAGGAAGCGATGCGCCATGGGCGCCAGGATCGCCTTGCGCCGCGGGTACCGTCAAGAGGTGCGCGGCAATTTGGCGTCACCATGGGTCGTACCGATGCGGAAAGGCCGTTGGCAAGGCGTGAACATGGGTCATGCCGATGCGGCGCGACTCATATTGAGGGTGCAACATGGGTCGTACTGAACGATCCTTGGAGCATGGTGAGGCATGAACATGGGTCATGCCGATGCGGTACGACCTGCGGTAAGGGCTCGACATGGGTCGCACCGAACGATCTTGGAGCATGTTGAGGCGTGAACATGGGTCATGCCGATGCTGCTCGACCCATGTTCACGATTTTTGGGCGGGCAATCTCAGGGATTCGGCGTGCTGGGGGGCGATTCGGTGTCGGGGTCCGATTCCGTATCGCCATCCGATTGGCGGAAGAAGGATTCCACCCAGGATTTGGGCAAGCCTTTTGCGACGGCGATTTTCAAGAGTTCCGCATAGGTCGTCGTGCGCAGGGCGTTGACGCCTTCTTTCCATTCGAGCACGTCATTGGCTGAAGAATGGCGATTTCCCATGGCTTTGGCTCGATCGTCGAGCGCGGTCACGGCGCCGTCTGCCAATGCATCGAGCTGTCCGCCGAACGATTTGCACGGGTGCTCGGGCGCAAGCTTGGCGATTTCGGGCACGATGACGGTTTTCGTCGTTTCGCATTGCTTGCGGAGGTTACGGCGAATGAATTTGCCCGGGGCAATGTTGAAACACCGGTCGAGCAGCTCGGGGGCGGCGGCGCGGGCGAGCGCTCCGAATTGCACGGTGGTGGCATCGATGCGTTCGTTGCGAACGGCGACCAAGGCTTCGGCGCGGACGACGTTGCGTCTTCCCAATCGCTCCTTTTTGAAGAGGGTTTCCCAATCCATCAGGGCGTCTTGAAACGCGGGTGCCAATGATGAAGCATCGGGATCGGCGGATAGGCCGGCTTCTGAGTATTCGATTTCTTCGAGGAAATAGATCAAGCTGCGGCTGAGAGCAATTTTGCGCATGACAGCTCCTCTGGGTGGCTGAGGTGGGTATGGATTGCGCTTGCGGAAGGTAATCGCGCGATGTGGGCGGGGACAAATTTTGTGAGACGTTTTTGTGAGGAGCGTGGGTTCGGGGGGTCGGCGTGCATCTTCCCCGCGCTCGACGACTATTGGACCCCGGCCTTCAGCTTGTCCCGTAGCTTGTGGTGGGCCTGGAGGGCACTCTCGCAAGAGCGACGCATGTCGGGCGTGAGCGTCGTATCTTCGAGCCGCTGTTCGAGCTCCGTGATGATCGGTTCGAGCACCGCAAGGCCTGCGTCGAGCTCGCCATTTTCTGCGCAGCACCTCGCGTAGAGTCTGCTCATCGTGTTCCGCCGCTCTTCATTCGTAAACCCTCGCAGCAAAAGCTCTTCCCAGAGCTCCCGGCAGACATCGTGGGGCTGCTGGGTTTCGCGTGCGGACTTGAGGAGCGACTCCGTGATGCGCCGCTTCGTTTCCACGGCGTGGAATTCGTCATCCCCCGCGCGCTCGACGAACTCCGCTTCGATTTGGCGATATTCGCGCGCTGCTTCCTCGAAGCTCAGCTCCTCCTGGAGCTCGCGAAAGTAGACCGCATTGATGCGCGCGGTCAACGCCAGCTCTTCGGGATCGAATGGTCGGCTCATGGGCATGAGGCGCTCACGAACACCGGCTTTGAGCTCGTTCCGTACTTCGTTGTGCATTTCGAGATTTAACCCGAAGACGTCAGGGTCTATCGGCGTGAGCGTCGTGTCCTTTGGGTACTGTGCGACCTCCGCAATGAGCGGTTCGATCACCGCGAGGCCTGCGTCGAATTCGCCATTCCATTGGCAGCACCGCGCGTAAGCTCGGCCCATCAGATGCTTGAGGTCTACGACTGAAAACCCCCGCTGAACCAACTCTTCCCAGATGTCCCGACAAACCTCGTGGGGCTGTTTGGTTCTCTCCGCGTCCATTAGTAGCCACTGCGATATGTGCCGCTTCGTTTCTATGACCCGGGATTCGTCATCCCCCGCGCGCTCGACGAATTCCACTTCGATTTGGCGATACTGGCGAACCACTTGCTCGAAGCTCATCACTTGCTTGCGCCCCATGATCGCCATGCTGCGTTTGACGAACTCCGCTTCGAACTCCACATCTCGGTTCATGCTCATGGTCCCCTCAACGTCCCCAATCTCGATTCCAATACTCGCAGGATCCGTTTCCCACCTCGGTCGGCCAAGATTTTAGTCGCTGGCACACAGATCGGCACGTTCCGCATCTGGACTCCTTCCAGTGATTACCATCCTTTCGGCTGATGTGCGTACCCATGCACCTTACGTATCTGTCGAGGCATTCGTCTTGGCCTTCATCTTCGTCATCATCTATTCTCGGAATCCTCCGCAGCACGTCTGCCACTTCTTTCCCCGCCTTGTCCACCACTTTCACGGTCACTGCAAAGACAATCGTGTATGCACCTGCTTCGAGCACCAATTCGCTGACGACGATCGTCACGCCCGCAACGACGACCACGATGGGTGAGCTCGTGAGCGAACGTTCTGCCGCGTTCGGATGCTCGCGTCGATATTTCAGGGTCGCTACGCCCTGACGCAGGGGTTCTTCGGCAATGGGCATGGCACGCAACGCATTCCGCATGCACGCCCCCAAGTCGTAGGCAGTGTTGGGAATATCGTCAATCGTCACGTCCTCTTTGTCGCCGTCTTCATCCACATAAACCTTCGCGTCGAATCTGTGACGCCCCGGCTCCAACTGAGAACCATATTCGGCCACGCAGTCGCTGGCTCGCGCGAGCGTGATATCTGGAACATTGGGGTGATCGACTCTTCCCTCTGTTTGGGAAGCTCGTACCGGACCAAGACGACTCGTGCAGCCGAGCGGCGTCAGCCCCATCGTAACAGCCCCCAAAAAACCCATCGCTGCTATCGTACGCATATGCTCATGCATCGTCACCCTCCTGATCGATGTCGTCAGGCTCTTTCGCACCCGTCGGAGCACCGCCTCCATCAACGTATGCCGAGCGTGTCGAGAGCCACGGGCTGCTCGAATAACACTTCACCGCGTTCGTTTTTGCATATCAAGCGCACCTCGGCCCCCACGCGGTCGAGATCGATGTCGACGATGCCATAATTGCAACTATCGATGCATTCGGAGACGAGCCCCGGGTCTTCGTCGTCAATCGATTCCATCCATGGCTCATTCGCAAGAGGGCTCGCCGTCAGCTCCCAAAAGTCCGGCCCGAATCCACCCGGCAACCTGCGCCCTTCGCAATGGAAAAGGTTTGCCATGTGCAGATCGCCGCTCACGAAAACGACGCCACGGATGTTGCGATTTTCAATTTCGCGTAAAAGAAAGTCGAGCTCGCCAGGCGCGTTGAGGCGAAAGCATTCCCATTGCTTGCGAACCGCCGCTTCAGCCAAAACCTGCGTCGGTGACGCGACGATTTTCATGGCAGCGTCGCTCTGCGTCAGCGCATCGATGAGCCACTCGAGCTGCTCTTTGCCAAGCAGCGTCTTGGCCGACGCGTTCCTGTACCAACGACTATCGAGGAGAAAGAGCTCCGCCGGTCCCACGCGCACGGACGAAAATAGGCCCGCGATACCGGACGTGCCCCACCGAGCATTGGCCCACGAGCGACGAAATGCGCGCATCGACATGTCCTTGCCGGGAAAACGACTGTCCGCGTCGTTCGGGCCAAAATCATGGTCGTCCCACACGCCAAGCGTTGGGAATTGCGCAATGATTCGCGCGAGCGATGGGTTGTTGCGTGCACGTAGCTGCGCCAGCATCATCGTATGCTCGGTTTGCCAATCAGGAGCCCCATAATAGGTGTTGTCACCAAGCATGACGAAGCACTCGGGGCGCTCGTTCGCGATGGAATCGAAAATGGGCAAGTCTTGGCGCCAATACCATTTGAAGCACGAACCAATGGCGATCCGCACGGCCCGGGCACTCGCGGACGGGGCAAGAGGAAGCGGGTAGACCGGCGTTTGGCCATGTTCATTTTCCAGCCAATACGAATGCGTAGCGTCGGGGCGTAAATCATCGACATGGAAGACGATGCATGACCAGTCGCCCCATTCCGGCGAGCGCACGATACGACGCGTTTGCCCATCGGCCGATTCGACCACCAGCGTCAAGGGCGACGTGCCTCGAGCTTGGACCCAAATCCGCGCGTCACGTTCACCCACTTCGCCAATCATCGGGCCGGCAAGCAGCGGGCCTGCCGAATGACTGCCCCATCCGCCAGGAAAGCCGCCTTCATTTTCTTGCGGCAATCGAAGTCGCACGCCATTCCACGTGCCACTGCGTCCGTCCGTGGCAGTCCATTGACCTTGAAAATGATTGGCCCCGTGGTCGAAGTCGAATTGGAATGTTCCCTCGACGGCGTTTCCACGCTGTACCCACGTGCCTGAAATACTGCCATCGCGCAGCGTTCCTTTGACATGGCCGTCGTGATGCGTGTACGTCCCTTCGACGCTGTCGCCAACGAGCGAGAGATGAAGAATGCCGAAATCGGTGTAATAGGAACCGCAGATTGGTAGCGGATGATTCATGACAAGCTGACCCCTTCCCCACTTGGTGCAAAGCGTAGAGTAGATGATCGGCCAAGAAAGTGCAAACGAATTGGCCCTTTACAACCGCTCGCTTTCGCTGGTAGGCTCGAGCGCATGTCGGAGCACGGCCATTTGTTTGATGAAGTGCGGCGCATCGTGCAAGCAGGGCGCTCGAAAAAGGACCTCTTCGATGCGGTCAAGACGATGACCGCGGACCCGAACACCGCCAGCATTGCCGGCAAGCTGCGTGGTTATGCGGCGAAGCTGTGGAACCAGGCCGAGTTCGAAGAAAAGTCCTGGCGCGGCGTCAGCACGAACGACCGAATCGACAAGGCATTCGAATTCCTCGAACAGGCGGGCATCTTCGCCGCGCAAGACTACTGGTGTTGCAGCAGTTGCGGGCATTCTGCGGCCGCCGAAGCCATGACCGAGCGGAAAACACGCGGATACGTCTTTTATCATCAGCAAGACACCGAGCGGGGGGTCGAAGGTGAAGGGTTGATGCTCGCGTATGGCTCGTACGAGGGCGAGGACGAAAAAACAGTGGCGATTGCACGCGAGATTTGCGCAGCGCTCGATCGATTCGGCGTTCCTCACGAATGGAATGGGTCGCCCATGACGCGCATTTTCGTCGAGCCATTCGAATGGCGAAAACGACGCGCAACAACGGTGCCGCCGATTCCACCAGGCGAGAGGGGAAAGGTTCTCTCACGAAAACCGCGCGACGATTCGGGTGGAGATGCAAGCACCGAAGAAGCTGCGCCGAAAACGCCCGAATTCGACGCTCGGCTCACGCATCCCGACGGTCGGGTCTGGATGGCACGCATGGGCGACGGCGCGCTCGAGCTGCGTATTCGCGACGCCGAAGGCGACGAATTCAATCGCGTGGTGAAATCGAAAAACCCGCGGGCGGATCTCGAATCGAGGATCGCCGAGCTTCAGGCGGAAGGTTTTTCCGTGGCGGGGGACTGATCCGCGGCAATCAGCTCCGTTGAATCGGGGGCGGAACGCAAGCAGCCGCTCGACCGATGGACGGCTATTTGCTCAACATCGACAAGGTGCCGAACGGCCTCGCACGTCGTGCTCGTGTGGCACTGGCAAGCTCGAGGGTCATTCATGAAAGAACGGGCCGGCGGGAAACTGGGACATGTCCTGGCAATTGTCGTGGCCGCCGCGCTCGGCGGCTTTCTTTTTGGCTTCGACACCGCAGTCATCAATGGCGCCGTGCCCGTTCTTCAAAAAATGTTCATGGCGGCCGGCGAGCCGGGCCGCATTCCCTTCAACCTGGGGCTGCCTGCCACCCGTGCGGCGGCGGATTTCTGGATCGGGCTCTCCGTCGCCATGGCGCTCGCCGGCGCTGCGTTCGGCGCGTTCTTCGCCGGGCCCATTGCCGATGCGATCGGACGAAAAAAGAGCATGGTGATTGCCGCAGCCCTGCTCTTCGTCAGCGCGCTCGGCTCCGGGGTGCCTTTTACCATTTGGGACTTCACGCTTTGGCGAATCATCGGCGGCTTGGGATTCGGTGCGGCAAGCGTGCTAGCGCCAGCATACATTGCCGAGGTCTCGCCGGCGGACAAGCGTGGCCGGCTCGGCTCGCTCCAGCAGCTCGCCATCGTGACGGGCATTTTCATCGCACTCACGAGCAATTATGCGCTCGCCCGGGCCGCTGGAGGTGCAGGGCAACCATGGTGGTTCGGCCCGGCCGCATGGCAATGGATGTTCTGGATGGAAGCCATCCCGGCCCTCGTCTGGGGCGTGCTCGCCCTACGCATTCCGGAATCGCCACGATACCTGGTGGCGCAAAATCGAGATGGCGAGGCGCTCGTCGTGCTCGGCAAAATTCTCGGCGCCGAACAAGCGCCTGGCAAGGTCGAGGAGATTCACCAGAGCCTGCGTCGCGGGCACAAACCACGCATGAGCGATCTATTGGCGAAAAGCGGTGGCCTCTTGCCCATCGTTTGGCTCGGCATTGGCCTGAGCGTGTTCCAGCAGCTCGTGGGCATCAATGTGGTGTTTTATTATTCGAACCTGCTCTGGCAACTCGTGGGGTTTGGCGAAGAACGCGCGCTGCTGCTCACCGTCATCGGCGGAGCGACGAACGTGGCCACGACCTTCATCGCCATTGCACTCGTCGATCGCGTCGGGCGGAAAGCATTGCTCATCGCAGGATCGGCGGGCATGTTCGTCTCCCTGTCGGTCATGGCCTACGTACTCGGGAGCGCGCCGATGTCCGCCGAAGGGCTACCGAGGCTCGGGGAATCCGCGGGGCTCGTGGCCCTCGTTTCACTCAATGTATTCGTATTTTCATTTGGGTTTTCCTGGGGCCCCGTCGTATGGGTCATGCTGGGCGAAATGTTCAGCAACCAAATCCGTGGCGCAGCCCTCGCCGTCGCCGCGGCGGCGCAATGGATCACCAATTTTTTGGTATCGCTCACGTTCCCCACCATGGCCTCGGTCTTCGGACTCGGTGCATCCTACGGATTTTATGCATTCGCAGCGCTCCTCTCCTTGTTTTTCGTCGTCGCATGGATCCCCGAAACCAAAGGTAAAGAGCTCGAGCAAATGGGTGAATTCGAGACGGGCCGGCCCCCGCCCGATTGATGTCCTCCCGTCCGGGACGACGCGCGAGTCCCCGCATTACACACCTTCGCAATGGGCCAACATATGCTTTTGCATATTCGTGCGCCGCGCAGGGCTCCTTTCGCCCGCTCGCCGCGCACGAGGTCCCCATGTTCGATATGCATTTTCGACGATTGCTCGCAGCGTCGCTGCTTCTTTGCAGCTCATGCGCGGGGAGTGATTCCAGGACCGCCGCCCCGCTTTCCACGTCTCACAAATCCCTCGGCGAGGAAATAGCCAAAGACGAACCACTTCGGTTCTCGATTACCAGCGGCATCATTGGTAATCATTTTTATCGCGAAGGACCAGTGGCCGCGCATTGTGTCACGAAATCGGGCACGTCGCCACGCCTCGTGGTGGCATTCCCCGCTGGGAATGCGGCGGTGGGCGTGTGGTTCTCGACCCAGGAAAAACCCATTGAATTCCAATTCGTACCGGACACTCGACTCGAGCCGGTCATCCAGGAACGCGGAATGCGAGGTGTGTCGGCGCGGCTCCGCGCCAATGTGGGCCGATTCCGGCTCGATCGGGCCTTGCTCACGAACGTGCGCATCGTGCGCGATTTCACCGTCGGCGAGGAGGCCGAAGCCATTCCCCCCGCTCTTCTGGACACGCTCGCCCACGAAACCGTCCGCGGCCAGCCGCTCGTGCTCCGCCGCAAAACGCTCGACGGGCGGCACATCGAGCTCCACCTCAGCCCCGATAACGACACCGTGCTGACGTTCGAGGAGGACGATCCGGTGTTCATATCGGAGAGCGGCGTCGTCGAATTCCATGCCACCGCGCTCACCGATTACGAGCCCCTCACGCCATTACCCACTGCACGCGTCTTGCGCCCGGGGGTCGGCGGCAGCGAGCGGCTCCGCAATGTGCTCACCTTTCTCTCCTACGAGGAAAAACTCCTTGCCGGCTCGTGGAGGTTTTTGACTTATTTCGGGCGCGATACCCTGATCTCCGTCCTGCTGCTGCTTCCCGTGCTCGAGCCTCCCGCCATCGAAGCTGGGCTCGGCTCGGTGCTCGAGCGGCTCGCGCCCGATGGAAATGTCGCCCATGAGGAGGATCTCGGGGAGTTTGCCGCAATAAAACATTTGCGTGAAGGCCCGCCCATGCCTGCGGACCTGTCACAACCCATTTTCGATTATAAAATGATCGACGACGATCTGCTGCTCGCTCCGGTCGCTGCTGCGTATCTGCTCGACTCACCGGAGGGACGTGCACGAGCGGAGGCATTTCTGTCGAGAACCACTTCGTCGGGCTGGACGTACCGGCACGCGTTGCGGCAAAACCTGGCATTCGTGGTGGCTCGAGCGACCCCGTATGCATTGAAGCCCGTACCCGAACATCTGCTGTCCATTTGGGCACATACGACCATGGGGCAATGGCGCGATTCTCTGCTGGGCCTCGATGGCGCACGTTTACCGTTCGATGTAAACACCGCGCTCGTACCTGCCGCGCTCGATGCCGCGTCGCGGTTATTCGCAAGCGACCTGATGGGCCCCGATCCGGCTGCTGCAAAGGCGACGGACACGCTCGTGCCGCCATGGCTCGAGACGGAGCGCCATTTCCGGATGACGGTGCCCGAGGATATCGCGAAAGAGCGCATTCGGGCGTATGCAATGTCAGAACGGCTCGATCCAGCGCCGGCGCTCGCGTCCATCGATGGTCCGGTACGTTATCACGCGCTCGCGCTCTACGCGCCAGGAGCGCCCTTGCCCGTCATGCACAGCGATACGAGCTTCTCGCTGCTGTATACGCATCCGTCGCCGGAGGTCCTCGAGCTTGCGGCGCAGACCATGATACGCCCGTTTCCGGCGGGACTACTGACGAACGTGGGGCTCGTCATCGCGAATCCGGCGCTCGCGGAGGATCCATCGATCACCGCGGCATTCACGCGTTTCGATTATCACGGCACAGTGGTCTGGTCATTCCAGCAAGCGATGCTGGCGGCGGGCCTTTCGCGGCAACTCGCGCGCAGCGACCTGCCAGCCCGCACACGTGCGCTGCTCGAACAATCGGATCGCGCTGTCTGGCAAGCGATTCGAATGACCGAAGCGCATCAAGAATGGGAGCTTTGGACATGGGAGCCTCGTGATGGGCAAGCCGAGTTTTTGCTTCTCGGCCAAAAGAAAGGTCACGAAGCCGAATCGAATGCCGCTCAGCTCTGGAGCACGCTTTTCCTCGGCATTTCGTCGGCGTCGAGATCCAGCGACATGCGCTGACACTTCTCCGGCTCAAAGCTCACGCCAATGCCGTCATCCCCCCGCATGCTCATGTTTGCCGAAAAAATTGTCGAGCCACTGGCGGGCTCGGCGGTCGACGTCCGCCAGCTTGTCGCTGCTCCACGTCGCCCGCGGCAATGGCACCTCGCGGCGTGTCATCGTCATGCGAGTGGCGTAAAGCTCGCAATACGTCGCCAATGCAAGCGCTCTGCGAAAAGGATTACCCTCCACGCCCTGCTCGACTTCCTGCAAGTGTGCCACCGCGAGCCGCCCGAAACTCTGAAGCTCCTGGGCCTCCCACAAGGCGACAACGTCGATTGCCAGCCGCGCGGCCGTCGCATCACCCTGTGCCAATGCGGCATCCGCCGCGACGACTCGCCTGAGCCAATCCCGTATGACGAGCGCCGAAGGGTCCCATGATCGTTCAATATCCGATAACGGTGCGCAGATGGCCATCAGCTCTTCCGGGTCGCAAGTTCCCTCCTTGTAACTCACGCAGCGATCGAATTCGACCAGCGCCCCTTCGGGATCGTCCAACATGAATTTCGCAATGCCGCGCATGTGGTGAAGATGCTTCGCTTCGGCATCGTCGAGCTGTGCGGGATCGACGCCATCGAGCTTCTGCAGCACCGATTGATGCTGCCCAATGGCTGCAAGCGTGTGCGTGTCGAACAGGCGTACGCGTGGATGATCTGGGAACCTGACAATGATCCGTGCCCCCAGCTCGCCCCCCACCGTCGGCTCGTCGATCCATGCCAGTGCCTGCTGCAGTGCCAGCAATTCGTCTGGATCATTCTTTTTGAGCGCTCGGCGAATTCGCTCCATGTATCGGGACTTTCCGAGCCTTCGCAACTCGGCTTGAATGGCGCGGGCCGGCGCGGCGTGTTTCCCCTGTAGTTCGTGACAATTGAACCGCGACATGTGGATGGAGCCGCGCGGAAGCACCGGAAGAAGAAATGGCACCGACGCTCGCACATTATCGAATTTCGGCGGCGTCGCTCCGAGCATCATGATTTCGTGACGATCGTTGTGGATGGCGAGCAGCGCTGCATGTTCGCCATCGGGCGTGGCCGCAAGCGACGACCGATGCGGGATAGGCAGTCGATACACGATTTCGAGCCCGGCGGATCCTTGTCGGAATCCGACGAGCTCGCAGCCGGATCGCATGCTGAAAAGGGCAAAGCACATTCCAACACGATGGCTCACGACCGCCGTCGCCTCGTAAACGGCCGTCACACCATCCAAAACGTGAAGCGGTGACGAGCCGTTCTCGGCCATTTCGACGTAGCCCCACGGAACGTTCTCGGGGTCCTTCGGCCAATCGGGGTCGGACGTCAATCCGAATATGCATTTTCGGTCGGGGCACGCCACGAGCGACGGTGGGGTCATCCCCATCGGAGCTGCCGCATATGCCACCGGCCGGCCGCGCGGGTCATAGAAAATCGTTTTTTCGTCCGCCTTGTCGTCGTCGGTCAACACGAGCGCCATATAGGGTTGCTCGAGCCCAAGAACGGCTCGACAATAAACGCGAACGCCGAATTGCTCCCGAACGTCACGCACATGCCGCAAGCTGTCGATTTCGAACACGTGCACGATACGCCGCGTGCGGTCCGAATTGTGCCTACCGTAAAAAGTGCTTGCCCATAAATACCGGCCATCGGCGGAGACCGCGGCATCGTCGATGAGTGCATTGGGAAAATCCAATTCCATGAGCTCGGCGACGAACTCGGGAATCGCACTGGCTTCGCCCCAGCGAAGAATGTTCACGCTCCATTGAAGCACCGCCCAATCATCCAAATCGATGGCGATCCATGTGCCAAGTCGGCTGAGTATGTACATGCGACGATTGCGTATCGCAACATGAACGAATTCGATGGGAGACGGCGTGCGCAGCATGACGCGCGAGCGTAATGCCCCCGTCGCAACCTCGATGACTCGAATGAAGATCCACTCGCTACGCATTTGAGGTACGACCAAGAGCAGATCGTCCGGGCCCCCGCGCGGATCTCGAATCATCGTGTCCCACTTGATTTTGGGTATGATGCGAGCGTCGTGAAGCGTGTTCCATTCGGGATCCATTTCATGCCCCGGCGGCGGAACGTCGATGTGCACCGAAAACATTTTCCGCGTCTCTGCACGCAGCTCCGTGCACACCGCCGCATAACGCGCAGCCTCGGCACCGCCCGTGACGCGAGCGAGCTCCTGCGCAATGCCGAGCGCGCGTACGGGTTCGCCCTGTCGCTGATGCAAAATGAGCGCAGCTTCAAGGGCGCGGTGCTTGGTCACCTCCTCCACCCGCGCTCTCAACTCGTTCAATGACCGGACTTCCCCCTCCGAAAGGTGTTTCGGCGTCACGTCGTTCAGCAAGCGACTCGCCAGCAGCGGATCCCCGTCGACGAACGCTCGCCGCGCAGCTTCGACGCGACTTTGCGCAGCTTCGCGTTGTTGTTTTCCCAATGCAACGTGCGCCGCTTTGCGCACGTCATCGGCCGGCCCGAACCCGCTCAATGTTTTCTCGTGCGCGGAAAGTCGTTCGATCGCCGCGGCAGGATCGGTTGCGATGAGCTCCGCTGCGCGATGAAGCGCGATCGTCGCCGCCACGGCAGCGTCGGGTTTTCCACTCCTGCCGGGCGGAAATAGGACATCCAGCCAAGGAAGCATCGGCGACGTAAAGCATTCGGCTACTCTGCATCGAGCCGTCACGGACAACCCTGCATACTGAGCCAATCCCATTGCGGTGTCGCCGGAATTCAACATGCGCATCGCCTCTCTCGCCTGCATCTCCTCAGCGCGCGCTCGTTCCTTGGCTTCGACCATTGCAATGCGCCCTTCCGCCCACGCCGCATCAGCCGCCGTCAATCCCATCGACAGGGCCGACCGCAAAAGCAAAACCGCTCGCAAATCCTCGCCCCCTTCGAGAGCCGCACGCGCCTCATCGAGCTGCGCTTTGCCATGGTCACGCCTCTTTTGCTCGTCAATGGCCTGTTTTACCCTACTTCCCACCTCGCTCTCCGGAAACCGAGCAAGCAGCTTGCTCGCCAATTCTTCCGCGTCTCGCACGTTTCCATTGGCAAATAAATTCGCCACCTCCGCTTCCATCGGCCCTCGCGCCGCACTGCGAGCTTTGGCAACCGCATCCACCAAATGGGCAAACTCCGGATGCGTCCCGATCAGCTCCTTCGCTCGCGCCAAATCACTCGCCGCTTGCGCGAAATTCCCCTCTGCAAGCGCATTCTTCGACAGGTGGACGAAGACTTCGGCGACATGCTCCGCAGGAGGCGTCGTCCCGCGCCTTTCGAGGTATTCGAGCGCTCGAGCCCGTTCACCACGCCGTGCTGCTGCAATGGCCAGCAATGCGCGCACCGTACCGTCGGCAAGAGCTGTCGCGTCGAACTCGTCGTCGATTGCAAGGGCATCATCGTCCGCACCAAGCTGCTCGACCAGCAGCGAAAGGAGCGCCTGGGCAGCCTCGAGCTCCCCCTCGCTCTCATCGACCGCCGCTTCGAATCGCAGCCTTGCAAGCTCGTAATCGTACGCCTCCAGCGCCGCTCGACCTTCGGCAAGCAATGCAGCTACTCCATCATGGTCCGCGATCGACGCATCCCTCGAAACTTGATCATCGACGCTCGGCGTTGCCGCCTTTTTCTTCGGCGCGACCACGAGACGTTCATCGTCCTCACGCGTGTCGATGATGTGCTGAACCCTCGATCGAGCGTCTTCGTCGAGCTCGGCGAGCAGCGTATGGCAAGCGTCGAGGTCGAGCGGACGATAACGAAGGGTAATGGTGCCAGGTGCGTCAAGGGCCGGGACGGCATCGATGTCGTCCGGAAAGCGCCTTACGAGCGTACTTTGAAGGCGGTTTTTCAACGCATATCGTCGAGCTGTTTCCTTGCGATCGAGCCCGTGCCCCGTGGGGTTCACCTCGTGAACGAGAGCAATCAGATCACGCGCATCGGGCCGGATTCGGCCCGCGATGACGTCTTCGAGATAGGCAAGGTTTCGCGACGATTTCTTGGCCATGGCGCCTCACGCTGGGAGCGTCCCAGATATGTACACGCATGGCGCACGCGTTGGCTAGACGTTTTTCGCGTATTGTTCGCACACCGGATGGCGCGTCCTCAGGCGGAAGGGTTTTCCTTGGCTTGATCCGAAGCAACGTTCAGTGGATCACTCGGTCGCCTCGGTTCCGCCGCATCGCGCGAGCTGTCGTCGTAGGCCCCCGTTTCGTCGGCTTCGGGATCCGGCGACATGCGCTGATTGCCATAAATACGAATGCGAAGCGTGAGCACGTAGGTAACGCCGCACGCGAGGATCGCGGGCGGACCATACGCCGCACCGAACACTTCGAGCACCAATGCAATGGCGGCGAGCGGAACGCCGACCACGGCAACCAGCGACGACGCAATGCCCACGACGACGAAGAGCGCAATGTCGACATCGGGAATGAGCCCGCTCGTGCGCAATGCTTCCCCGGTCATGGCCCCCGAAACGCCGCCGAGGAACATCGACGGAATCAAAAGGCCCGCGGACCCTCCAGAACGAATCGTGAGTCCCGTGGTAATGGCTTTGCCCACGAGCGCCAGGGCGAGAACGTAAATGGGAAACTGCGTGCCGGGGCGGAGCAATTCGACGAGCGTGTGCTCGCCCATGCCGAGCACGTGATGCGCTTTCATGTGCGCTGCATAAAAGAGGACGAGCGCCACGAGCCCCGTTCCCACCGCTCCCGCTGCGCCGCGAAACATCGGGTTGATCTTGCTCACGAGGACTTCGGTTTGGCGCATGAGGATACCGAATCCAAGGGCAACGGGAGCGCTGACGGCAATGGCGACGAGCGCCGTCATGCCATATTCGGCGAGCGAATAGACGCGGGCATGTTGAGGCGCGACGAAAAGCGGTTCCAGGCCGACGAAACGCTGATTTAGCGCATAAGCGACCATGCCACCGAGCAATGCATAAGCGAACTTGCGATAGATGATGCGATCGCCATAGGCGAATTCAATGGCAAACAACGCGCCCGTGAAGGGTGCACCGAGCAGCGTGGTGACCGCTGCCGCAATGCCCGCGAGCTGATACGTGCGCAGCTCGTGCTCGGATCGCGTGCGAAAAATGCGCGCGCTGCCAGCGCCAATCGCTTCGCCAACGACGACGACCGGCGCTTCGAGGCCGCCGGAGCCTCCCGTGGCGAGCGTGAGCGCGGTCGCGACGATTTTGCGTAGAGCAAGGCCAAACGCAGGCCGATCGAAACGCGGCTGAGGGTCGTCTCCCGCGTGCTCGTACGTGCAATGGTAGTTCGATAGCGCAACATCGAGGCCATCGCCGGCGGTTTCTTCCCAACCCGGACGGCGCAAAAGCGCGCCCCGCAAGAGACCACCCAGCGCGAGCACCGCGAGCAACACGGCCCAAGGTCGCCATGTGGTGGCCGAAGACGCCGCATGCAAAAGGTGATCGGACGCCGCGTGCACGACGAAACGGAGCGCAGCACACGCCGCCCAGACGACCACGGACATCATGGTGACGACGATCATCACGCGGACGACGTTGTCCCATGAATCGTGCAGTGCCCGCTGCTCCGTATCGAGTCTCTTGTAAAGGTTTCCCATGTTCGTGCTCGCTGCGTACTTGCTTTGTACACAAACTGTCGGGAATGGGGAGATTTTATTGCACCTCGGTCGGTACGCCCCGTACTGGCGACGTGTCGGCGAGCACCTGAACGCGTACAAGTTGGCGCTGGTGTCCCGCCCGCGTCGATCAGTACGGCGGAAACATGCCGGTGGTGCCCCATCATGAGGGCTCGAACAGCGTCAAGATGCGTGGTGGTGGGTCATCACCTGGGCTCGAACGGCGCCAAGGTGCGTGGTGACAGGCCACCACCTCGCATCTGTACGGGTGCAGATGGCCGCTGATGACCCACCTCCCCGTTCCGGTACGCGCTGGGGCGATTGTGCATGGAAGACGCTCGTGAAGTTGCGGATGTTTCGGGGCCGACCGTTGCGCCACCTACCGCTTCTTCAACGTCGCCTTTTTCGCCTTGGCGACCACCTTCTTTGCCGCTTTCCCAATCGACTCCCCCACCTTTTTCACGGCGCTCTTCTTCTTCGGCGGCTTCGCTCCTTTCGGCAGCACCATCACCCGCTTGCCGTCGAAGGCCACCACCATTTGTTGGATTTTTTCTACACCTGCCGCTCGCAAGTCTGCCGCGTAGTCGTTTTCGCCAAGCTGACGCAATCCCTCGGCCATTGCCTTTTCAATCGTCGTTTCGCCCTTGCGCGCCGATTTCAGTTCCAGCACCGCCCCCGGCTTCCCTGCATACCGCGGCTTGATCAGCACGTCCGGGCGCCCTTCCCCCGATTCTCGATTCGAACGCACTTCGTAATCGGGTTCGAGCCCCGCCAAGAGGCCGATCATCATTCCGTGATAAAATGTTTCCGGGCTCGTCCCTCGCACGTCGTGATACGACGGCAAACTCGTCGCGAACTTCTGAAGCTGGTACTCGAATTCACGAACATCCCCCTTCAAAAGCGCATCCAGCAAAGCACGAAGCGTTCCGCCCTGAGATGTCAAGGCTTCGTCCATCCATGCCTTGAACGTCGTTCGATAAACTTTGTCGATTTCCTTATTGGGAATCGACAACCGATACGGCGGCGGCGCTTCTCCGAACACCGGCGCCCCCGCTTGCGCTTTGAGATATCCCGAAAACACCAGCAAGTTCCAAAGCGCGCTCGGATCTTTCTTCAAGTCGGGAAACACCACATTTTCGTCGAGCTCCTTTTCGATCCCTCCCCCGGCGAGCAACGTCTCGATTTCCTCCTGCACCGTGAACGCATGATGCTGCAGCAATTCCTTGATGAGCAAGTTCGAGCTGGTGTTGACCCAATACGGAATGAGCTGCTTGTTCACGTTCGAAAGAAAGCTCAAGATGGACCACGGATTGTAGATGTCCACGCCGCCAAACTCGTAACCGTTGTAAAAGTTGCGCAGCGGCTCCATCATCTCCGGCAATTCGACTCGCTCGAGCAACGCTTCGACTTCCTCGTCGGTGAACCCGAAACAAGTATTGAATTCGCCTCGCAGCAGCGAATACACGCCGATGTTGTTCAGCTCGGAAAAGATGCTCTCCCGCGATACGCGCAAAATGCCCGTCATCACCGCGCGCTCCAGGTGCGGGTTGTCCTTGAGCCCCGCCAAGAAAAGCGACGCGAAAAAGTGCACGACGTCGTCGTAAAACCCGTGCAAATAACCCGCATGAATCCCCGCGTCGTATTCGTCGATGAGCACGATGGGGCGCGTGCCGTGAACTTGATGCAGGTATCTTGTCAGGTTCTGTAGCGACCAGCGGTAAACCGTCTCGGTGGCTTCGTCGTTCAGAATTGCCTGAAAGTCCTTCAAGTCGGCTCCTTCGAGCTTTCCATCGAGCGCGCCGCGGTGCACTTCGTACATCCGCCGAATCGCTCGGCGCGTAGATTCGCGGAAACCGTCGACGCTCTCCGCCTTCGTTTCCTTGAAGCTGACGTGAATGACCGGATATTTTTGAAAGTGCTTCCGGTACTTTTCCCCCGCCTTTTCGACATGTAGCCCCTCGAAAAGATGCCACAAATTCTCGTCGGTCTTCTCGAAAAACCATTTCAGCATCGTCAGGTTCATCGATTTGCCAAACCGACGGGGACGCGGCACGAGAATGACTTTGATGCTCTCGCGATCGATGAACTCCGTGATGAAGCATGTCTTGTCGACATACTCGAAGTTTTTTTCGCGGAGAACTCGGAAGTCGTCGATGCCGATGGGGATTTGTCGGATCATGAGGCGCTCGCGGAAAAACGTCCGGGCGCGAGCTTGGCATGCGGCCAGGAGAGCGTCAAGCTGCGAAACGCCCGTACACTTCGTGGATAATCGACCGAATCAGCTCTTCAGAGAGCACCACACCTTTTTGCTGCCGCCAGGCCACGTGACCGTCCGGCCGAATCAAAAGCGCGCCGTCTGCCTCGATTTGACACCGCATGTGCACCGCACCGCGATACGCAAGTGGAATCGTCGTCGTCGTCAGCGAAACCAGTTCGACGCCCAATTCTGCTGCCACAGCGCCCATCGAATCACGCTCCGCTGCTGTCGTCTCCACGCCCGCTCCGCAAATCAACGTCGAGCGCTGGCCATGAAGCAGCGCGTGACTGGATATGCTGCGCTTGTTTCCGTCGAGCCAGAAATGCGGAAACCGCGCTCCAGGACGCGTCGATGGGACGTACGTGGTCACCGGATCGTCGAGTTTCGGCGCTGGCGTACCGTCCGAAAGAATGGCGCCCTCCTCGTAGGAATATCCCAGATCGAGCCCAATGCGATCGAAATGGGATCGCTGGGCCGCAATGGCAGACAAGACGCGCTGACGAACCTCCGGATCACGTTCGTAACGCGCCAAAATGCTTTCGCCATAACGTTGCATCTGTCGCTGCCCCCATTGCCGAATCGGCCCCGGCAATGCCGCCATGGGCCCCGTGGTCATTCGCTCGTGCGCTCGTTCCACGTCGTCAATCGAAACTCCAAACGCTTCGACGATCTCCCCCATGCGATCGAAATTGTATTTGCTTTCGTCACAATTCGTCTGGATGACCGGTCGGCGTTCCATTTCGTACGTATCCAGCAAGCTTTCGGGCGCTTTGCCTTGCAGTACCAGTGCCAGCTTCCAGCACAAATTGTCGGCATCTCCGATTCCCGAGTTCATGCCGAGGCCCCCCGTGGGTGGAAATCGATGCGCCGCATCGCCCACGAGAAATGCTCGACCCACGCGGAAACGATTCGCAATTTGCGCCGTCATGCGCCAAGCGCTGGTGGATTCGACCTCGATGGGAATGTCGTCCCGCCCGAGCGCTGCTTTGATTCGCTCTGCCATGACTTCCGCCGTGAAATCTTCCATTTTCTCGTGCGGCGTCATCACTGGCAAATGGAAAACCCAGCGTTTTTCGATATGGTGAGCAATGAACGCGCTCCCCGGCGCCTTGGGTGAGAAGATGAAGTACAGCTTTCCTCGCGTTCGGACCACGCTGCTCAAATCGGCTCGAAAATAAGCGCTCATGAAATCGCGGATTTTTTCGGGGCCCATCATTTCGACGCCAAGCGCTTTGCGACTGCGACTTCCGGCGCCGTCGGCGCAAATGACATAACGGCTCGAAATCGTCCACGTTACTCCGCTTTCGAGGTCCGTGACGACGCTCGTCATCGTCTCGCCATTTTGCTCGAACGATTCCCATTGCTGCCGATACAAGAGCTCCGTGCGTTCACACGCTCGTACGTGCGCGAGCATGACTTTCTCGAGCTCGACCTGCGACACGTTGAGGTAGGGCGTCGGCGCGGCAAGGTGTTCCTTGTATTTGCGGCTCCCATCACCCACCGTCAGATCGATATTCCCGAATTCTTCGCCGATGGTCCCGCAAAAGAGGATTCGTGAGGCATCGTCGTGGGGTGAAGCTTCCGCGGCGAGCTCTTCGTAGGAAAAACCCAGGGCATGCAGAATTTCAATGGACCGAGCGCTCAATTCATGAGCTTTCGGATGCACCTGCAATCCGTCGCGGCGTTCCAGGACGATGCTGGAAATGCCGTGTCGAGCAAGGGACAAGGCGCTGCTCATACCGGCGGGACCTGCGCCGATGATGAGTACGTCGCATGTGCGGTTCATAGTGGTCATTTCACAATTTCCTTTCGGCACAAGGCATAACCCACGAGCAGAATCACGGTGGATGTGCAGAAATGGACAATGGCCGGAGGTGCAAGGCCGAGCAAAAGCCTACCGTCGGCATCGAACGCAGCTCCTGCGGCGTCTTTGAGAAGGCCCGCGGTAAAAAACCCCGCCAAGAACAACAAGCCTACGGCTACACCCGCGCGCATTCGATCGAACGTCTCGCGCGTCGCCGTCCAGAAGAGATAAATAGAGAAAAGCGACAGGTACAGGCCCGCGCCGTTGAGCCACATGAGGTGCAGCCGGGCATGCGGCGGCCAATCCGGATTCATGAGGTGATGCGGATCGAAGGTATCGATGAAGGCTGGAACAATGCCGTACGTGACGGCTGAAAAGATGCAAAGGGCTTTTCCAATGCGCCAAGTATTGGCAGGTCGTTCTGTTTGCATGGCTCGCCGAATGTCTCATGAATTTTGCCGACCACAATGGCCAAAGATGGTCAGGCGTTGGCAGAGAATTGGACACAGGCCGTCCGGTTCGTGGTGGGACTTACGCACCGCTTGCGCTCGATTTTCCTAAAATTCTCTATGTTTACAATCACAACTGGGCTATTCTGTCCAGGATGCGTACGGTTGCGCCACTTGTCGAAACGCATCGCAGCTCGCCGATGCGATGTCGCGTTGTCGGAGGCCTACCGCACGCAACCACGTTCCGGGCATACCGCGTGCTGGCGCGGCAAATGTATGGTCGTTTGCTGCGCCTACCACAAGGGAAGCTTACCCAGGAGGAAGAGCATGAATACGACGATGTTACGCGCCTCGCTTTGCTCGATCGTACTCGGAATCGCCGCGATGGGTTGCACGAGCGAGATCATACCCCTTGATGAAGAGGAGGCCATTGCATCTGCCGCGCAAGAGATCAACACGAATAAAATCATTGTGTACGAGGGCGGCAAACCTGTCGCTCAAAACCAGCTCTCTCCGCTCAATCCTGCTGATTTCAATATCCAACCCCTCCAAGGCAACGTCGATTACAAAGGCCAAATCGATGTGCTCGAAGGCGATCTCATCGGCGGCGTTTTCCAAGCAACCCAGGGCGAGTACCGCCAGGTCTTTCCAGGCGTCTTCCATGCCACGGTCATCGTCGGCAGCCTCAGGGCGAAGACGGGAGGAAAAACATATCACCTGAAACGAGGCGATTCGTTCCTCGTCACGAAGGGGACCGAGGTCGATTTCAAGACCGACGGCGCACGACACCAGGCTTCTTTCCTCGGTAACTTCGGCAGCCCCGATATGCCAGGCACCTTCAAGGTCTACAAACAAGGCAGCACCGTGCCCGAGTCGGAGCTCATTACCCTCGGCACACCCGCCGATTTCAATATGACCGTGCTCAAGGGCGACCCCGTATTCGAGGCGCGGATCGATTATGCGCAAGGCTTCGAATCCGCAGGGCACTTCCGACTCGAGCGCAGCACGTTGTTCGTCAATGGAACCACCGTCACCGAGCACGGCTCGGTCACGAAATACGGAATGACGATGACCCGACCGGACGGCACCGCCTACACCTTGCACGCGGGCGACTCGTACATCGTTCGAGCCGGCTCCACACAAACGTGGGAGGTCAACGGACCTATGATTTATCAAGCTTTCTTCGGCGTCTTCGTGCCCTGACACCCACGGGCAACCCGCCATCGACGACGCGCCCTCAATCGCCCCCCGCGCCTGCAAAAGTCACCACGCAACAAATCCCGCGCGCTGACGGTAGAACCTTCTCGTACAGCTCGAATTCGTCGATGCTCGTCGCGCGCGCTCGTTAACCGTCGACGCGCCACGAGAATTTTGATAGGCAAGGCGTGACGGAGATCCGTTCATGACAGAAGCAAGCGATGTCGTTTCGTTCAAGGCCCTGTTTCAGACGAGTCCATTGGCGCTCGTGATCCTGAGCGTAAGCGGTGAAGTGATCGCAGCCAATGCGGCGTCCCGTGCCCTCGTGGGCGAGCGGCTCGCGCAAGGAGTGCGTCTCGACGAACTCACGCATCCCGATGATGCCCTCGCTCTTGCAACCGCCCTCGTACGCCTCGGCGACGGCGGCGCGCCCGCGAGCTTGACGAGCCGACTGCGCGGGGATGACAAACCCGCCATCACTTGGCAGGTTTGGCGCGCGCCTGATCGGTCGGAGTTGTTTGCCGCGCTATCGAAAACCACAGTGCCGGAGGCGTCTGCGGCCGAGCCGACGAAGACCTCAGAGGCCGATGACGATATCGAGAAGCGCGTCTTGCATGCCATGCTCGATCACATCGAAATCCTTGCGTGGGCCGTCGACAAGGACGGCATTTACACCTTTTACGACGGCAAGGCGGCGGCTTCCATTGGGGCATCGGCCGACATGTTTCTCGGGAAAAACGTTTTCGACATCTTCCGCGACCAGATAAGTCCTGCGATGCGCCAGGCCTTCGCGGGCTCTCCCGAGCGCGAATCGATCAACATCATGGGGGCTCACTGGGAAAACTGGTACGTACCGGTGCGCGACCGCCGGGGCGAGCTCGCAGGGGTGATTGGCATTTCGCAGAACATGAACGAGAGCCAGCGCATTCGTGAGGAGCTCGAGGCGCGGCTTGCGCTGATCGAGCGGCAGCAGGCGGTGATCCGCGACCTCGAGACGCCGATCATTCAGGTTTGGGACAAGGTGTTGACCTTGCCGATGATTGGCATCGTGGATAGCAAGCGCGCCGCGCGCCTCATGGACGACTTGCTACAAATGGTCGTGCGAACATCGGCGCGTTTTGCCATTCTCGATTTGACCGGCGTCGAAATTGTGGATACGGCGACGGCATCCTATTTGGTGCAGATGATTCATGCGATTCGCCTGCTCGGCGCCGAGGGCATTCTCACGGGGATTCGTCCCTCCGTGGCGCAAACGGTGATTTCGCTCGGGGTCGACCTGAAGGGAATTCCGACGCACGGCACCTTGCGACACGGACTTGCGTATTGCATTCGCCAGCTTGGCGGGGAGCGCTAGCCTCACTCAACCCTTTGCTTCGCCCCTCAGCTCCCACGCTTCATACGCGGGTACGCCGAGCTTCGACAGCGATGGCAGAATCAACCCGTGTATGCGCTGTTGAAATGCCTCGTAGCGAGCCTTCGCGGGCGCAAGACCCAATGCTGCGGGGATTCCTTTCTCGTCCCGATCCACACCTCCCCCGTGCGCTCGGTCGTAATGCGCAAACGCATGCGCGAGATCGGCCGCCAGCCATTCCTGTTCGTCGTCCGAGAGGCGCGGAAGCACAAGGCGCGCGAGCGCCCAACCAAAACGATCGTGCAGAATTTCGTCTCGTAAAAGGATACGCAAGACCGCCTCGATGCACGGGTTTTTCGCGTGCTGCACGAGCACTTGAAGAATGCCCACGGACGCGGATTCGCCAATGCAAAACATCGACGCCGTCCAGCGCGCCACGAAGAGATGCGCTGGGAGATCACGCCGCTCGAGACGCACGTCGCGCACACTCAGCTCGACACCCGCCTGACCTCCCAGCTTGTCGGCAATGCGCGCGCAAAGCTCGGTATGGCGAGCTTCGTCGGTCAAGAGGCGCGAAGCGCTCGACGTGACTTCGAGGGGCAGGTTCAATTCGCCAAAACGAGCAATCAATTCGCCAAAGACCACGAGCGATCTGTATTCGGCCGCGGCTCGCGCGGCCCACGCATACCTGGCAGATTCGATTTGCTCGGGCGTGAAATCGTCGAGACGCAGCAAGTCCCACGGAGGCGGGTCATAACCGCGCTCCATGAACCTTCGATGAAGCGTTCCAAAAAGACGTTCGGTCGTTCCGAGGGGAACCTTCATGCGATTCTTCGGCGTTCGACGCGATGGCCCATCATTTCGACGGAGGCGGCGTATTGATGTGCCGCGCGTCGGGAGGCGGCGTATTGACGTTGTCGTCGACCTTCGCCGGCTCGTCCGTCGTCTCCGGAGGTTTCGCCGGCTCGCCATCCGGAGGTTGGTTGATCGGATGATTGGCGGCAGGCTCCGGCACGGGCTCGTTGACGTTGGGCGGAGGGTTCGATGCGCATGCGGGAACGGCAAGTGCTGCTGCTGCGAGCAGACGCGCCCTGATTCGCGCGAGGCGGGCGGGGTCGATGGCCATGGACAACACGTTACACGCAAGTCGGCGCAGGCGGAAGAGGAAAATGGATGACGTGAGGCGCGAAGAGCGCGCGACCCGGCGGTACCACCTGTACGACGCGAGGCTCATCCGCGGCGGTTGATGTTTGCCCCGATCATGGTAGGAGAACAAGGTTACGCTCGCCAAAAGGCCACGATACCCGCCATGAGAAAGAACACTTCGGCATCACGAGCGCTCGATTTGCCGCCGGGCATGCGCATGTACGAAAACTTCATTTCACCGGAGGCGCACGACCGATTGTTCGCATTGCTCGACAACGCCCGACGCGAACGCAACGAGGGGCATGACGATGGATTCGAATTCGACGACGTCGCGGAATTCGACACCACGTTCGGCATGGTTTTGCGCGACATCTTTCGACGCATGCACAAAGAGCGAATATTTCGCAAAGCGCTCCATGGCCCGATGACGCTCGGATGCACGATGGTCGGTTACGCCGTGGACGATTACATCGTACGCCACAAGGACAGTTATCTCCTCGGCGGCAACACCATTGCAACGGTCAGCTTTGGTTCGAATGCGGTGTTGGATTTTTATGAAGATGCAACGGGGCGCCACATCCCGGTGCTCGTTCCCCCACGTTCTTTGTATGTCATGGCGGGCGACGTTCGAACGATTTGGACCCATGAAATCAAGCCCGGCATGTTCACGTGGAAGGGTTGCCCCATCGCACGAAGTCGCCGTTATGCGATCCTTTTCTTCGAACCCGGGCCGAAGTACGATGGCGAGCTGCTTTCTTATCCGTGAGGGCGACGTCCCGAGAACCGTCATTGAAAAGGAAACTCGATCATGAACCAGAACTACGCATTGATCATCGGCGTCCACGAATACCGCGACTACGACCCTTCGGGCAATGCCGATATCCCCGGCGCGCGGAACGACGCCCGCGCCTGGGTGCGTTCGTGCTTGTCCATTGGTTTCTCCCCGCGGAGCATCCGCGTGCTCGCGTCGCCACCGCTCTCCGCTGCGGAACTTGGACCCGGCGCCGAGGGTGTGCAGTTCGGCGCGGCGGATCGCGATAGCATCATCGATGGGCTCACGTGGCTGTCGGAGCAAATCGGCGGAGACGCGGCCGCCACGGGATTGATGACGTTCTCCGGCCATGGCGACGCGGGTAATGACGGCTGCCCATTGCTTTGCCCTGCCAATCTCACGAATTCGCTCGAGGAGGTCATCGACGTGGCGGCGATCCGGGCCAAAGCCGCGGGCAAGGTCAAGGGCAACCTCACCGCGATGCTCGATTGCTGCCATGCGCAGGTCGAGCCGAGCAGCACGATCCGGGGCAAACTCCGCGCGACAAAGGCGATTGCAACGGGCAGCGATCGAGGGCGCGTTCGGGTCGTCGCTGCGTGCATGCAGGATCAGGAATCGGTGTCTGCGTGTTTTGCGGGCGATCAAATGGGCGCTTTCACGTGGGCCGTCACCTCGACGCTCGGACAGTGGAAATCCATCGTCGACAATGGCGTCGCCTATCTCGACGTGTCGCACGGCAATCTGCTCATGCGCGTGCGGGTATTGCTCGGAGCGCTGTCGTTCGAGCAGATCCCGGTCATGTCGGGGCCGCAGGATATGAAACGACAGGCGTTTTTGTATCCGGGCAGCTTGGATGGGCATGGGGACGCGGAGATCCAGCCGACGGAAACGCGGTCACCGAGGCAGCTCGATACGGGCACCTATCAGATGAATATCGAGGACGGCAGGCAATTCGCCTACATCGTGGCAACTGGCGCGAATCCCCCGGAGCGCATGAGAACAAACACAGAATATTGGTACACCAACGACGAGGTCGTGCCGAAGCTCAAGGACGCAGACAATGGATCCATCACCATGATAAAGCTGAGCGACACCCCTACGATGGAATGGCTGCCGAACTGGTCCAGGATGGACACGCGCGACACCACACAGGTCATAGACTGGGGACGTCCTTCGGACACTCCCATTGCGTATGCGGCAAAGGATTGTGCCTATCTCTACCAAGGGACCGACAATATTGACTGGGCACTTTCCTTCGTTCTGAAGCACGAGGACACGCAGTTTCGCTATTTGCAATACCTCACGGGAAAGGCGGGAAACGTCCCTTGCAGGCTTGGATCTCCTTTGGCGTTCCAAAGAGACATGTCGGGAACGTTCCCTCAGCCCGGCCCACAGTATTCTTACACCGAGAATCACGACGATTAGGGGGAGTATGATCGCGCCACGCGAACCCCCGTCGTATTGCGACGAACGTTGGGACGCGCCACGAGCCTTCCGGCCGCACGATTTAGATTCTCCACGCTGTTCCAAGCACCTCCACGACACGAACGATACTCATAATCGTCTGTTGGCGGGGCCTCGATGAGCAATCGACCCTCGCGTATCGCTGGACCTTCCATCGTCCACGAGTTGCCACAGAAATCGCGCGTATTGCCTGAGCCTCCCCGCATTCCGTAGGGACTTTCGTCCATGGGATAAGCCGTCACTTCGGCGGCGGCAGGGGTTTCACCTTGACTGGCCATGACGCACGCGAACGTTGCATCGAAATGGTCTCCCCAGGAAAAACGTCGCGCATCGACGCCTCGCACGGCCTTCTCGCGTTCGAGCTCGTTGGGCAATCGATAGGGCAAATCACGCTTGGCCATCAGCCATGCGGAATAGGCGACGGCATTCTGCCAACTTATCGACATGACCGGTCCGCGGAGCTGCCAAATCGTCCCTGCGTGCTCCTTTCGCAATTGAAACAGTCCCTTCTCATCGCGCGCATACGCAAACGCGTGCTCCGAATCGAGCACCATGCCATGATGCGCGCGAGGACACGCCTCGAGTGCTTCGGTTTCGCGCCCTTGCTGTACCAAATCATTCAAAAATGCCAAATACTCTTCATTCGTCACGGGATATCTACCAATGACGAAAGCGTCTATCCATACGCGCCTTGCCGGCAAACCATCCGGCGCGTCCGGATCTCCGCCCGTCCACGCATACCCGGCAGGCACGTAGATTTCGTTCGGCAAAAGCTCGTTTTCCATTGGCAGATGAATCGGAAATGGTTTGTCTTGACCAGGGTCCACGCCATCCCAAAACCCGTCCCGCTCGATCAGCACCGGATACCGCACTTCCACTCGTCCCGGCGCACGAATACGCAAGAGATAACTGCCTCGCCGCAAGGGCACGCAGGCGAGCGGCGTTTTTCCGAGCAAACCTTCCGGCACGGGGACCAAGCGCCGATGTTGCAATTCGTATCGATCGACGAAGACCTCGGCACCCGGAGGATCCGTGACCAGCGTCAACCGTCCATCGCCGCGCAAGAATGCCGCGTGTTGTCCTCGATCGTGAATGCGCAGCAATTCTTCCGCGCGCGCTGCGTCTTCGTCGCGGTGATCACGCTCGGCCTCCACGAGCCGCTGCCGATAATGGTCCGCCAACAGCGCATGCGCCTCGGGCAAACCTGGATCAACGCTCAACGAACCATGCACCGCTTCGAGCCATTTCGTTTCGGAAAGCGCTGCCAGTCGACCCAGCCGCTTCGCCTCGTCCTCCATGTCCCACGCGGGAATCTTTTTTTCCACGGGATCACGCGGCCGCACGTCGTTCTGCATCGATCGCGAAAGGGCCCGCATGGCCCGAGCTTCGCCACGCAATCGCGTGATCTCCGGTTCGTACGCTCGCGCTTGATGCAATGCTTCGAGCGCCTGTTCCCGCAGGCGAACCCCGTCGAGCCATGCCACGAGGTCCTCCGACATGGCCGCTGCATCGGGATATCGCTGCGTTATCTCGCGCTGCATCGCCCGTTCGCAAATGGCACACAATTCTCGAGGCAACGGCGCCGCATGTTCGGACGCTTCGGCAACGGGTTTCGGCGGTCCCTCGAGCACCGCGCGGAGCACTTCACGCGAGGACAAGCCCTCGTATGGTGGCCTCCCGCTCAGCAAACTATACAGAACCGCGCCCAGCGAATACACGTCGCTCGGCGGACCATGCAATGAAAGCGCGCCGCGAGCTTGCTCGGGCGACATATACGCAGGCGTGCCCAAAATGTCGCCATGTTGGGTGAGCGCCGCGGAAGCCGTAGCGCCGAATTCCCCGGTAAAACCTTCATGTTCGGCCGCTCGGCCCAAACGTCGCGCCAATCCCCAATCCATCACGAGCACTTCGGCGAATTCGCCGACCATCATGTTTTCGGGCTTCAAGTCCCGATGCACGATGCCGCGACGATGCGCATACGCGACCGCTTGCACAATGCGCCCGAAAGCGTCCACGAGCCTGCGAAACGTCCATCCCGATGCCGTCGGGCCAAAAGCATTCGGATCCGCTGCCGCATGCACTTCGTCGATCACGTCGCGCAATGTCCGGCCTCGGATTTCCTTCATCGTGTACCACGCCCGGCCATCCGCGAGCTCGCCGCGATCGTACACGGCCACGATACCCGGATGCTGAAGCTGCGCCGTGATTTGCACCTCGACCCAAAACCGTTGTCGCAAGTGACCCGCAGAAGCGTGTTCAGCATGGAGCAGCTTCATGGCGACGACACGATCGAGCAGTGTATCGCGAACTCGACGCACCTCGCCAAACGCGCCTGCCGCGATTCGTCCCAGGTCCACGTATCGCCCGGGCAACGTCACGCGGGCGGGTTCGTCGCTTCGGTTGGTCGCTGCATCCGCGGCGGGAAGATACGTGCTGGCGAATTCGATGGCTTCTTCCAGCGTTTGGTCCTGCTTCGCGCCGCCCATGTCCGTCGTGCGTACCAAAGCTTGATCGCCAATGCAATGCCGAGTAGCATCGCCCGCATGTCGCTCCTCGGGTCCACCGTCGACGGCGATGGTTCCAATAGTTCGGTCCATTCCGCCGCCCGCGAGCCGCTGTTGCTTGCGCTCATGATTGCGTGGGCTCCGCACGAACCCGAACGCGTGGGCGAAGTGGCGCTGTTCGACAAGGATGGCGGCTCGCGTATTTTCGGGCGCGGCGGATCCGACGTCGACGATGGAAAACGTGTCGTGTTTTTCCGGCAGCGTCCTGGTTCGCTCGAAAGAGCGGCGCCCATTTCGAGTCCCGGTTTGTCTCGGGAGCAACTGCGTCTACGTGTCGATCGCAATCGCTTGTGCCTCGACCGGATCGGCAAGTGCGCGCTGAAAGTCAATGGTCAATACCTCGACCAATGCTCGATTGGCCCCGGGGATCTCGTGCTACTCAAGGGGCAAATGCTGTTTTATTGCACGATGCGCCCGCGAAACATGGCGCGCTTGCAGAGCGCAGAGCCGAGCGCCACGCATGGCTTTGGCGAGGCCGATGCGCATGGGATCGTCGGCGAAAGTGCGGTCGCTTGGCAATTGCGTGACAAACTTGCGTGGGCTGGCAAGATCGAAGAACACACGCTCTTTCTCGGCGGGAGCGGTTCGGGGAAAGAACTGTGCGCACGCGCGGTGCATGCACTGTCGAAACGGGCCAATGGCCCCTTCGTGGCTCGAAATGCAGCGACCATTCCCGCGGGAATCATCGACGCCGAGCTCTTCGGCAACGTGAAAAATTATCCCAATCCGGGGATGCCCGAACGGCCAGGATTGATTGGTTCGGCGCATGGAGGAACGCTGTTTCTCGATGAAGTCGGTGAATTGTCGGCAACGCTTCAAGCCAATCTCCTGCGCGTGCTCGATGCGGGAGGCGAATACCACAACCTGGGCGGAGCAACGACCAAGCATTCCCACTTCCGATTGCTCGGTGCGACGAATCGGCATCCCTCGGAATTGAAACACGATTTTGCCGCGCGGCTCATTCTGCGCATCCCCGTTCCGGGGCTCGATGACCGACGCGAAGACATCCCGCTGCTCATACGACATTCGTTGCACCGAGCGCGGGCCAAAAGCCCCGAAGCCGTGGCACGATTCTTCGAGGCGAAGAGCGGTCAACGTTCCGAGCCAAACCTCAAATCGAACGTCATCGAAGCATTGATGAAGCATTCCTTCGCGACGAACGTTCGAGAATTGGACGCGCTTTTGTGGCAAGCAATGGCGTCGAGCACCGGGGACGTCATCGAATGGTCCGATGCATTGCGCGAACAACGGCTGAATCCGCCGACGGACGAACGCGACGTCGTCTCCGACAATGAAGAGGAAATGGTCGCCGAGAGCAAGGTGCGTGCAGCGCTCGCGCATTGCGGGGGCAACGTCGCGCAAGCTGCACAAGCCCTCGGTTTGCCAACGCGATATGTGCTCTATCGATTGATGAAGAAGTACGGCATTCGCACGGGATGAGGCGTTTCAGACGACCAGCACGGTGACCATTTGCGTCCGCTGCACGCGCCGACCCGAGCGCGCCGAATGCCCCTTCGCGAACACCTCGATCACGTACGAACCCGCCTCGGTCGTGTTCGTGATCGTCGTCGCGTACGGTCCAGTCGACGATTCCTGCGCGAGAAACCCTCCGTGCTGGACGAGCGGCAGGATTTCCTTCCCAGGCAGCCGCCGGCGCCGCAGCTCGCAAAGTCGCGCAAGATCCTCGGGCATGCCTCGCGCCAGATCCTCGTCCGCCGGGCGGACATCTGCCAGCTCCGTCGCGTATTGCCTGAGCGCATGGGCCACGCTGATGCGCGGCCGCGTGACACGCATGTGCACTTGGAGGTCCCGGATCGGTTCGCCACCGTCCGTCACGAATGCAGCAATGGGAATCGGCTCGCCGGCACGCACGGTCGGCGGCGCCCCCACCTCCATCCTGAGCGGCGCGGTGACGCCCATCCCATATTCGAAGATCCCCACCGTAATCCCCAGATCCGCCTCTCCGGCGTACATCACCTGCACTTGCCAGGTTCCCGGTAGCGGATCGTTGATGTTGAACACCACGAAACCCGTGCCTACCTGCCAGGGAATGTCGTCGCGCGTATTCAAGTCCGGATCGACCAGCGTAATGCTCACCTGCTTGTCATTCGGCCAATCATGCGTGTACGTGTAGCTCGCGTCGCTCCAAGCAACGGTGAACTGACCCATTGGCGTGCCCGCGGTGATCTCACCCGGCTCCAGTTTGTAATACCAGCCCGATACCTGGCTCAGCTCGTTGGTGACCAGCGAAGCTTCCGGCGTCCAGGACCGAATCTGGTTGTAGATCTTCATCATGTCGATCACGTACGGCGCGTAGTAATAGGCTCCGTTGTCCGACTTGTTCGCGATGTTCTGCATCAGTCGCTGGTCCGACGCGGGCCCCATTGCGCAGGAATACACCGGGTACGTGGTCGGCACGTAATCGAGCGGGTTGCTTCCGTAGGGGTAATTGTTGTACCCATCGGACAGCAGCACCAGCGCGCGGTTGTTCGGCTGATTTTGGATCTGCGCGTTCCCCGTGCTCAAACCAGCGCCGATGTTGGTGGCACCCCCCGTAAAGACAAGGTTCTGAATCGTCGTCTGCGCATCGACGATGGTCGTGCCTGGCGGTACCGGCCCGACTTCCTTGCAGGCGTAGGGCACGTGTGCGTACATATCGTAGTTCACTACCGCGGCGCGGTCGCCCTCGACGAAGCAGCCGAGGAATGCCTTGCTGTCGATTTTGGTGATATCGACGTACCCACTATATGTCATGCTGTTGGACGTGTCGATGATCACGGCCGCGGAGACGTTCGTTTCGGTTCCCATGGTATTGCCCTCCAAGTCGAATTTCGAGTTTCAGTGAACATGCCCCGCGTTCACGCCGCTTTCGCGCCACAGGATCCCGGATATTGCAGCGACAGCCGCGTGAGCTGCGCCGCCCACACGATGAATCCGGCGAGCAATTCCGCTGCCTCCAAACCGGTGACGCAAGCAATGGCCTTTTTGAGAACCCAAGCAAGCGTCCACCACCCCGCCGACGTCAGCGCGAGCTTGATGAGCGGCCACATCAGGCCTTGCTTCCAGACCACCCACATCACGCCAAGGGCGACCGTTGACGAAATGGCTTTACCCACCACCGAACCCATTGCGGCCACCACTGCCGAGTTTTTGATCAGCAGGTTGTATACGCGACTCGAGATATTTCCCATGGGGGGCAAGAGCCCGAGCGCCTGGAGAAAGCCAATCGTGAGCTGCCAGATGAAACTGATCCACCACAGCGTACAATCGGACACCGCGCCCGCCGCACCCTCGTAAATCACCACGTCGCCATGCACGCCGTGATGGATCAGCCGCACCATGCCGCCCTCCTCGACACGCGTGATCACCCGACCGAGGCGCGGGTCCGCCTGCATCATTTCTTCCGCACGACGGTATTCGCTCTCGAACGCGGAACGCAGCGCCGCTTCCGTCTCGGCATCCTTTGGCGGGTGAGCCGTAATGAAATCTTTCCAGATCTTCTCCTGGAACTCCGGCGTGAACGGCTCGATCCGCGGCTGCCCCTGTGCGACATCGACGGGCGGCGGCGGTGCATCGAACGTCTCGACCTGCTGCGAGAAATAATTGGCATTGAACGAATTCGGCGGGCCGATGGTCACCAGGCGCGACGAAATGTCGAGCGGGAACGATGCGACGCCGATGCTCGCCGGGCCCATGAGCGTAACCGTGTGCTGATCCGTGTTGTCGACCGGCGGCGTCACCGAGAAATCGAATGCCGCGACGAGGTGCGGGTCGGTGACCGGGTCGTTGTACATCCACTGCCGCAGATCGTCCTGCGCCAGCGCGACGTTCCACACGCGGAGATTCTGCACCTCGCCATTGAAGTAATCGCCCGCGGTGCCCGAGGTCGTGCCTGCGCCAATGAGAAGATGGGCCGTATTGGCTGCTGGATTGCTCGTGCTCGCGTACTTCGTGGCCTGAAGGTTGCCGTCGACGTACAACGCCAGCGTGCGGGTTTTGTCGTCGAACGAGAAGCCGAAGTGATGGTAATCGCCGTCTTGCAGGAGGCCTGGCGCCGTTTCGATCGTATCGGCGCCACGGGAGGCCTGGAGGCGACCATTGGACGTGTAAACGACGCGATATTGAGGCCCCGCCGCCTGCCACTTGGAGACGAGCGTTCCGGCGCCGCCTGCAGGGCGGAACCAGCCCTCGAGGGTAAAGGGCGCACCATTCGGAAAATTGAGGTCCGCGCCGTCACCGCAATCGACATACCCCTGATTCGCGAGCTGTACGCCGGGGACCGACAACGTCAGCCCCGCGTCGTTCTTGAACGTCAAGGGGACCAGATTGCCCGAGTGATCACGTGGCGGGAGCATCGAAAAGTCGAGGTACGCGGCCAGGTGCGGGTCGGCGACCGGAGCCACGGGCGTGACCTGCACCGAATCGTTGAGAATCTCTTCTTTCGAGCGGGCGCGGTTCCAGATCTGCACGCGGCCGATCTGGCCTTGGAAAAACCAATTCGGCGTGTTCATTGCGCACGAAGCGCCGATGTAAACGGGCGCCGCCGTCGGCGCAGATACGGGCGCGAACGTCCCCGATTTCACCGGCACCCCGTCGACGTAGAGCACGAGCTGTTGCGCATTGGCGTCGTAGGTACACGCGAGATGGTGCCACTTGTCCGTGTCGATCGGGTCGGGCGCCATGATGACATACGGCGGTGTATTGATGTATGCTACCGCATAACCATCACTGAGATAGAGCTGGTATTCAGCCGCAACGTTGAGGTTTACCTTACCGACGACGGCCTGAAAGCCCGCGAGGTTCGACGGAATGACCCATGCCTCCAGGGTATAAGACGCCAGGCCATTGAGGGATGTGGGGTTGTCGCAATCGACATAGGCGCTATTGGCGAGGCTGAGAGCGGTGGATCCGAAGCGAGGGATGATCGTATGCATGGTCGTTCCTTTCGATGCGTTGCCAGGTAAATTCAAACACAAGCCATGGGCTGCGAGCGAAACGCACGAATCTCGAGCAAGCCGCGACACGGGGCACACCAGAACGCCGCCGCGTCATTCGATTCGTCGCGGAATCGCTTTTATGAAGCAGCCAATTGCCTTGCTATGGCGGGCAAGACGTACAGCAACACGCATGCCATCGAGCGTCGTGCCATTCGTTTCAAGATAGATACGGGGGTTTTGGGGGGCCCGAACCTCGACCCGTCAACGTTTGTGCGCACGAGCTCGACGTTGTGCGCACAGGTGAAATACGCCGCCGTCTTTGGGCAACGACGACCCCGATCCTCTCGCTCACCAAGAAAAGATGCGGGGAATGGACTTCTTTGCGTTTCGTATGTATCGTGTGCTCGCGTGCGAGTCTCCAACGACGACGTACACGACAATCCTTGTGCCGAGGCAAGCTACATGCGACCGAAGAGTGACGTGCGTTTCCCCCATCTTGCTATCGTCTTTTTGTGTTTATCTGCCCTCGTCGCCGGCTGCGGCGGCAGCAGCAGACAGTATTATGGTGCGCGCCCTATCGTGAAGCCGCCACCGCCGGAGATCCGGACCGAGCAGACGAAGGCTTGGCTCGCGAAGGTGCGCGAATTGGGCAAGCCCGGGCATTGGCTCGTCATCCGCGGCTACAAGGACGGGGACAATTTCGTGGTGATGGCGACGAACACGCCTTTGAGCCACGCGGCATTGCTCGACATCGAGCGCGACCGTGTCATCGAGAGCCTGGCCGACGGCGTCGTGCGAAACACGCTCGAGCATTTCGTCGATCACGCGCACCGTCTTTTGATCATTCAGCCAAAATGGTGGACCGAGGAGCGCGGGAAGGCTGCTGCGGTGGAGGCCGACACGCTCGTCGGCAAGAAATACGATTGGACGGGGGCTATCGGGCTATCGGACGAGGATCGGTTCTTTTGCAGCGAGCTCGCCGTGCACGTTTATCGCGCGCATCAAACGGAGAAGGACCACCTGCCGAAGGTTCTATTGCCGTCCCATATGTATCTCTGGGGCAACATCGTTTGGGATTCAGGGGAACGCGATTGATGTATTTCGTAAAGCGTACATCAATCAAGATTGTACAGCACTTTCCACCAATGCTCATCGATGTTCATATCGGGCTTCACGAGGTTGATATGCCCGGGTACGTCAATCGTGGACCATGCACCACCGAACGGCTGCGGGGATAGAGGCACGTCGGAATAGGCGAACCCGTATTCGCCAGCATGCCCGAGATCTCGCGTTTCAATGACGACTTTCAATTTGCCATCGGGCGTGACCGCGGCCCACACGGTGCCGCTCCCCGCACCACGGGCAAACTCCTCCGCTGGGGCAACGAATCGCAGGGACGTAGGCTCGGATGGATCATCCAGCCGAAAACGAGCCTCCTGTCCCGGCGCGGGCGCCATCGACCGCACCCGAGCCACGACCGCTTCGAAGTGCTTGCGATGAAAAAACCCGGGATTCTGACGCGCCGTAATGCCCAAAGGCGTGAACGTAATGAGAAGAGCACCTGCTCCCAGACCTAGAAGCGCCACGACGAGCAGCAGCGTTGCAAGCTTTCCATTTCTCGACATCAAAGCGCCCCGCCAAGCGTGCATTGATCAAGCGCAGTTCGTCGCGCCAATCTTAAAAGAAAGTACAGTTTTTCCGGGACAGGTTTGCCCCCGCATCGGACCGTATCGCTTAATCCTTTGACCACAAAACACCAAGGCCGGCGATCTTTCGACCACCGGCCTCGTATTGGTTCGTCCCGTAAAGGGATTATTCTTTGTCGAGCTTGCCGACGAGGCTCAACGTGAAGAACGCGCCCATGTACTTGAAGTGCGGGCGCACCTGCATGTCGACCTTGTACCAACCCGCGTTGCCCTCGACCTCGGTGACGATGATCCGCGCCTTGCGAAGCGGACGACGCCCACGAATGCTCGCCGAGACAACGTCCTGATCAGCAACGTATTGGCTGATCCAGTCGTTCAGCTCCTTCTCGAGATCCGCACGTTCCTTCCACGTACCAATCTGCTCGCGCTGCAAAACCTTCAGGTAGTGCGCGATGCGGCACATGATGAACATGTACGGAAGCTGCGTGCCCAAGCGGTAGTTGAGCTCGGCCGCGCGGCCTTCTTCGCTCTGGCCGAAGTACTTCGGCTTCTGCACGCTGTTCGCCGAGAAGAAACACGCGTTGTCCGAATCCTTGCGGTACGTCAGGCCAATGAAGCCCTCCTCGGACAATTCGTACTCGCGGCGCTCCGTGAGCATGATCTCGGTGGGGATCTTCGTCTGAATCTCGCCCATCGCTTCGTACTGATGCAGCGGGAGATTCTCGACCGAACCACCAGCTTGCGGACCGATGATGTTTGGGCACCAACGATATTTCGCGAAGCTATCGGCGAGGCGCGTCGCCATGGCGTAGACCGCATTGCCCCAGCAGTACGCTTCGTGCTGGCCGATGACGTTCTCCTCGTAGTTGAACTCCTTCACGGGCACGGTGTTCGCGCCGTACGGGAGACGGAGGAGGAAGCGCGGCATCACGAGGCCGACGTAACGCGAGTCTTCCGTCTCGCGGAACGCGTTGTACTTCGTGTACTGCGGGCCTTCGAAAAGCGCCTTCAGGTCCTTCAGGTTGGGCAGGTTCAAATAATCTTTGAGCCCAAAGAATTGCGGACCTGCCGCTGCGATGAACGGAGCGTGCGACATCGTCGCAACGGCCGCGCACTTCTGCAGCAACATGATGTCTTGCGGGCCAGGTCCGAACTCGTAGTTCGCGATGATCGCGCCATACGGACGACCACCGAACTGACCGAACTCGGCCGAGTACACGACCTTGTAAAGACCGCTCTTCGGAACTTCCGGAGCGTCTTCGAAGTCGGCGAGGAGGTCTTCCTTCGAGCAGTTGTAGAGCTCGAGCTTGACGTTCTCGCGGAAGTCGGTCCGGTCGACGACGAACTTCAAACCACGCCACGCGCTCTCGAGCTTTTGGAACGTGGGGTGATGGAGGATCTCGTCGATTTGTCGGGACAATTTCGCGTCGATCTCTGCGATGAGCGCATCGACGAGAGCCTTGTCGACCTTTTCACCTTCGCGCTTCGGTGCGATGAGCTCGGCGATGAACGCCTGCACGCCCTTCTTGGCGACTTCGTAACCTTCGTCCCCCGGCGTCATCTTCGTCTCGGCGAGGATCTCGTCGAGGAGGCTGCCGCCTTCGAGGGTTTGAACACCCGCGGCGCCCTGCCTTTGCATGTCGGCCATGGTTTACTCCTCCCCGTCCTTCTTCAACCCAAGCTCGTTGATGATGCGATTGCGCGAAGCAGGGTCTTGGAGAATGGACTGAATCTTGTTGCGGAATGCCTTCTCGTTGCCGAGCGGACCCTTGAGGGCCGTGAGCGCTGCGCGCAGCTCGAGAAGTTTCTTCAGCTCCGGCACCTGATTTGCGATCGCCGCCGGCTCCATGTCGGACAAACGGCGGAACTTCAGGTTCACGTTCAGCTCGTTGTCCTCTTGCTCGGACAAACGATCCTTGACGGTCATGGAGAGCGACAGCTTCTGCTCCGACATGACCTTCTGGAAGTTGTCCTTGTCGACATTGATCGGCTTGCGATCCTCGAGCGGCGTCGGGTCCGGCCGCATCGTGTAGTCGCCAAGCATCAGCATCTTCAGCGGGAGCTCGACGTCTTCCTTCGCATTCCCCGTCGCTGGCTTGTACGTGATGTTGACGCGTTCTTTCGGCGCGACTGATCCTTCTTTCATCGCGGAAGGCTCCTTTCCCCTTACGCTTGGAAGCTACGTGCTCCGAACGGCCAACCGAGCCGCTCTACGTCAATTTCCGTGGATCCCGCGAGGTCGGGGCTCACCTCACGAGCGGGCCGAGCATACCTCAAAGTGCACGTCGTTCGTCCATTGTTTCTTTTGGGTCGTGAGCCGTTTCTTCACGACGCCTCAAAGCGCTCGACATGCGCTCAGGAATTCGAGATGCGGAACGCTGCTGCAGCGTCGAGCTCACAGAGTCGTTCGAAGACTTCTGCTTCTCGCTTGCGTTGCTCGTCGGTCACTTCGTAGCCCTGATTGAGACCGCGGATCGCTTGATAAAGCGCTCCATAAAGCTCGCCGCAAAGCTCCGGATCCCACTCGTCGAGGCGATGCTGCTTCGCCATGCGCTCGAGACCGTCGAGCTGCGCACGCGCAATCGCAAGCTGTCCGATTTCCAAGCAGATCTTCGCGATGCCGAGCTTGCTGCGGAACTTGTCGACCGGCGTGATCGCTTGAGCCGCAACTTTGGTCACCGCTTGGATCGCACTCAACGGCTCTTGCGCTTCGATGAACGCACGAGCTTCCGACATCGCTTTGTCGAGCGCGCGGAAACCTTTGCCACCAGGAGCTCCACCCGCACCACCACCCGAAGGCGCTCCACCCGCACCGAGTACCGGACGAACCTCGGCGTCGATCCACGCCTTCGTCTGTTCGTCAGCGAGCGCAGTGCCATCGTTGAACGTGAAGTCCACGAGCCCAGGCGCGCGCCGCAGAAGCAGCGCGACCTCGAGCAGATGCGCAAGCTTCGCATCGGCATACCCGAGGTTCTCGAGCGCATTCGATGCATGCCTGTGCGGATCGAGCCAGAAGCGATGCTCGGAAACGACCTCGTCGAGCGACGCGAGGATGCCGTCCCAGTTGCCAGCTTCCGCCATGCCATCGAAAGCACTCCGCACGTGATCGGGCGGTGACGGAAGGTAGGTTTGTCCGTTCTCCGCGGGCGGATCCTGCTGCATGAAGAGCCACAGACCCATGCGCGCAATGCGATACGCAAACGCGCTCGATGGATCCGCCAAACGCAACGCTTCACCAGCTCGCAGGAGCAGCGTGCTGACTTGTTCGAGCACTGCATTCGCAGACTCCGCATCGGTGATCGCCGTGCCGTCAGGTACCGCAACCACCGCTGCATCCACGGGCGGCGCCTCCACAGGCGCAGGTGCCGCGACAAACCGCGGAGGCGGGGGCGGCGGTGGTGCATATGCAGCCGCTGGCGGAGGGGGCGGCGGCGGAGGTGGGGGCGGCGGCGGAGGCGGTGGGGGCGGCGGTGGGGGCGGCGGAGGCGCTTCCTTCGGAACACTCGCGACGAGCCTGCGACAACTGTCTCGCAAGCTGCCGAGTCCACCGTATGCATCGCCGAGTTTGTCCCGAAGCTCCCCATCGAGCTCGCGACTCGCCTTCTCGACAGCGCCTACGAGATCGGCATCCTTCGCGGTCGGAGTGAAGCTTTGAACAGCAACCGTTAGCTGATCACCGAACCATTGCGTCAAGTTGCCGCGCGTGCGCGGGCGCTTGATCGGCGGGTACATCTTGTCCCAGAACGCCGTATTGAGCTCGTTGACGAGAACCAGTCCATCGAGCGCGCCGAGGAGACCATCCGTGTTCGCTTTGGCGGCGCCGTAATAAACCGCGAGACGAAAATCCTTCGTCTTGTCCGTCAGCAACTCTTCCGCGTTCGAAACAATTTTGCCCCAGTCGATCTTGCCGCCCTCGATCGACGTCGTCTTGTCGATCTCGGCTTTGATCGCTTCGAAGAGCTCGTCATACGTGCAATCCGCTCCGACGCCTCCCGAGATGGGTTCGAGCATCGCCGAGATTCTGTTCTTCGCAGCATCCAACGCATCAGTCACTGCCATGACTCGCTACCCTACCCTTTCGTCGCCACGCACGAGAAAGCCGCCGCGTATCGTTCATCCTGACGAACGACGCAGCATGAATCGTGTTTGCGAAAAATATTATGAGCTCAAACCTTCGAGGAAACTCGAAATGGAAAGTTCGGAACGCGCAACGAGCGCATCGAGCTGCGGGCCGAGCCCACGACGAGACGTCGGTTCATCCTCGGTCGGCGGCCTGCAAAGCTCGACGACGTGATCAGCGGCTCCCGTCGGAGCGATGAGCTCGCGAAACGTCGCCACGTGGGGCGGACCGAAATGAAGCAGCATCGTCTGCTGCGGAACCCAGAACGCATTGAGCAACGTGTTCTTCCAACGCGCGAGCCGCAGCGTCATGTCCATCCACACCGCAGCCGCATACGCATCGCCCGCGCCGAGCGGCAAACGCACGCACAAGCCAGTCTTCGGATACTCTTGCCCGCGGAACGGTTCGACGGACGCGTAGACATTGTGCAGCGCCCAAAAGCGACTCGCATCCGAGCCGAATCCCGTCTCCCAAAGCGCCTTCATCGTTTGCGTCGTCAGCCACGCGCGATATCCCGCGCCCGCTGCTTCGGCATCTTCGAGCGATGGAGGCACGATGCGCGAAACGCGATCGACAAACGCGTCGACTGGAAGCGTACGACCACCCGTCACGAGTTCGTACGAGGACGCAAGCAACGACCAAAGAGCAATCGGCAGCGATGCGCCTGCCGAGACGAGCTGCCCGTAATCGTACGAAGCGAAAACGACCATCGGGTACGTGCGACCCGCATTGTCTCCACTTGCGGCCCATGCGCCCACCATTCCACGCGTGGGCGGCTCATCCGCTTTCGCCCCTTCGCCGTGAAAGATGAAGAGACCAACCGCAGGTTGGTACGCTTGTTCGAACGTTTGGCCGAGCGATCGACGCGAGAAGTCGAGCGCGCCTCCGAGCCATCGATCGAAGGCCGCTAGTTCATCGCCGCCCGCGTTGAACCGAATGAAATCTCCCGTCGCCGGGAGCTTTCCAAAACAGCCGATCTGCGGCGGAGCAGCAGCAGTTTTCTTGCGTCGCCAGAACATCACCGGCAGTGCCTACCCATACACGAACCGCCGCCCCGACCGCCATCCCTTTTTATCTAGAAACGAAGGGGTTGGTCGGTGGCGGTCACGTGCCGAAATGCATCGGAATGATGCGCTGTCGATGGGGAATCACTTCTTGCCGCCAAAGCTGTCGCCGATCGACGGCGGGCAATTGGTCGCGCGGAAGAAGCTGTTCGAGAAGGGATGATTGGTGCGCGTCGGCCGCACTTCCATCGTCACGATGACGGGAGGCGCCGTCATCTGCCACGTCACGGTGAAGACGTTGTCCTTGTCCTTCTCCGCAGTCGTCGTACCAGCCTCGAAGAGACGGAAGATGCCCCACGGGCCCTCGCGAACGAGTTCTTCGTCGAGACCACCAGCACCTCGAATGCGCATACGCGCACCCGTCTGCTTTTCGCCCGGCCAAACGAACGTGTGCCAGAACTCCTTCTCGTTGCGATACAGGCGCTTCTGACCATCCACCTCGAAAAGCACCTCGCTGACGATCGGGCTCACGGTCTTCAAGTTGATGTGGAACGTGACCTTGGGTTTGTCCCCTGCGCCCTCGGGCCAGAGAGCATCCGTGATCTCGTGAACGCGCTTCAAACACGGATAGAGGAGCGCATTGAAGGGCGTGAAAGGTTTGGCCGGACGAGGCCGTCCCTCGAGTCCACCCTTCGGAACGAAGTCGTGCCCGACGCGAATGTGGAAGTCGTCGAGGTACTGGTCGTAGAAGCCCCAAAGGATGCCGTCTTTCGGCTTGAGGAATGCAACGACGTCCTCGTACGAAGCATCGCGCGACGCCGAAAGATCGAACGGATAACGTTCCTTGAGGTTGTCGCGGAACGGAGGCCACACGACGACTTCCCACAAACCGCTCGCGGAACCACCCGCGCTGCGCATGACGGCTTTGTACGCCTGACGGAGCGGATTCATGAGCAGCGGCGTCATGAGATCCTGACCCGTCTCATCCATTTTGAGCAGCAACTTTTCGGTCTCGCGAATGGCCTCGCCAAACTTCTCACGCGCGGCCTGCGTGCTCGCTTGTCCAGGCGGAGCATCTTCGATGCCGCCCATCTCTGCAGCGAGCCCTTCGAGATGACCGACGTATCGCGAAAGCTCGGCCGGCTTCGGAGGCGGCGGCGGAACGCCTTCGGCCGTCTGCGGCGGCACTTCGGGCACGCCGAAACGCACCATCGAACGGAACTTGTCCGGAATCGGATCACGCGGGCCACGAGCACCAGGACCGCCCATCTTCACGAGGTCCGTAATGCGACCGGAAGTTCCGAGTGCGCCGCTCGCCTTCGAATCAATCCGTCGCCGCGCTCGCTCCTTGATCTGATCGAGCAGACCACCGTCTTGATACATCTGCTCTTCAGCTTGGTTCTGCACGAGGTCGAACTGCGTGTTGTCCTCGAGCGTGCGCAACAACCGCTGGTACGGCCAATCCGGAGTCGACAGGACGCGGAACTCTTCGATCGCTTCCTTGTTGTTCGGAGGAATTTCGACCTGGATGTCCCGGAAAAACTCGACCCACTCGCGGATGTATTGCGCGTCGTAGTCCTGGCGAACGCGAGCAAGCGCTTGTTGAATCTTGTCACCCTGACGCTCTTCCTCTTGCGTCAGCGGTACGACCCAGCGCTCACGATCGAGAACCGTGAGGCCCTCTTCGAGTGACGCGATGACCTGTGCATGACCCTTGGCCGTGTACGGCCCACGCACCTGAAGCCACTTGCCCGTTCGCTCTTTCTGCGAGCTTCGGACCTTGCCGAGCACCTCACGACGATCCGAGAAGAGCTCGTCGAGCGAGATGGGGGGATACTTGAGGTTCTCTTTATCGTCCGGACCGTTCTCGTCGTACTTCTCGTATTCGAGCTTCGTGACGAATCGGTCGTAGAAGCGTTGGGCAGGACCAACGCGCGCCAAGATGTCACGCGTGCGTTCGACGAGAGCCTTGTCGAGCGTCTCGGTCGTCGATGCACCACGTCGCAACAGGTCGACGTAATACTTCACGTGCGGAAGAAGTTTCGCCTTCAGATCCGCTTCGGAAAGGTCCGTCGTCTGACGCAGCGTATCGGTCCAGAGCTGCAGGAGCCGGCCCGTCTCCCATGCCGTTTCGGACTCGGGAAGCAGGTGAACCTTGTTCTCGTCGGCGAGCAGCAAGTACGTCTTGAGGTCGTTGTATTCCTCGAGGTACTTGGCGCCGGTGACTCCCGCGAGACGTTCCTCGAGTCGCGCTCGTACCGGTTTGACGAACCCTTCACGCAGCGACGCGATGTACTGATCTTTCGTCGGCTCGAAGAGTTTGTCTCCCTGGTACATGCCCCACCGGTAACTGACCGGTGCACCTTCTTCGCGATACTGATCGAGGAGTTGAGCGTGCGCGCGGATGTTGTCGAGCTTGTCGATTTTGTCGACGGGCGGCGTGTTGCCATCGGTCCACTTCACCGCAGCCGCTTCTTTCGACACGCGTGAGGTTTCGGCAACGAGCGCGCGGTTGTTCCAGAACGCGAGGATCGCCGGAATGAGCAAGAGCATGCCGAGCAGTGCGGCGGCAAAGGCACCTGCAAATCGCTGGAATCGTTGCCGGCGAACTTCCGCCGCCGTGCGCGCTGCGATGTCGTGATCCGGGAAGATCACGTTCATGAACACGTCGCGAAGGAAGTAGCTCTTCGATTCCGTTGCACCCGCGTTCAGATCCAAGTCGTCGCTCGCGGCCGCGGTGGGCTTCAGACCGAACGCGCTCATCATACTGCCGAGGACGCGATCGAGGGGTTTGCCCTCTTGCGTACCGCTCGTCATGTAAAACCCGCGCAAGATCGGCGTAGCCTGATTCGGGGTCTTCGACGGCGCGAAGGCGAGGTTCAAGAACGACGACATGTTGTGCTTGATGGCCGCGAACTCGAGCGGGAATTGGTAAACCTTTTCCTTGGCCGCTCGGTTCCGCTCCGTCGCCATGCGGCGCAGCGATCGCGTGTGCACACGCTCGACGAGAGCGTCGAACTCCTCGTCGAAAATCTTTCCAGGCTCGGCCTTGTTCGCATCGAGCTTGATGGTCGTGCCAAACCCTTGTCCGCGTTCGCTCTTCTTGAGGTCCGAGAAGAACTCGACGAACCCCGAGACGAGATCGATCTTCGTGAACATCACGTAGACGGGCAGCACCATCTTCAACGTCGTCTGCATCTCGTCGACGCGAGCGCGCACCTTCTTCGCAACGGATTCGACCTGCTCTTCGCTGGCATCGACGAGCTCGCTGATGCTCACCGCAACGATGACGCCGTTGATCGGTTTGTCAGGACGGTACTTGAGCAACTGCTCGAGGAACGCCATCCACTCGTCGTGATCGTCCGATTCGGTCGTGTAGCGACCCGCGGTGTCGAGCAGAATGGCTTCGTTCGTGAACCACCACTCGCAGTTGCGCGTGCCGCCGACACCTTGAACACCACCACCTTGTGGATCGAGGTACGGGAACTGGAGACCCGAGTGACGAAGGGCGGTCGTCTTGCCAGCGCCGGGCGGGCCAACCATGACGTACCAAGGAAGGGAGTAGAGCGCGTTGCCTCCACCGCCGAGCTTCGAGGCTTTGAGAGCCTTGATGCCTTCCTGAAGTTGGTTGTGCAGGGCGATGATTTCCGCCCGTCGTTCGGGCTTTGCAGCGAGCGCTTGTTCTTGCGCTTGCTGTGCAATCGCCTTCTCGAGCGCACGAGCTGCACGAGCTGCACGCACACGTCGATAAATGACGAGCCCAACGAGTCCGACGACGACGACGACCGTGACGACGATCGGGATCCACGTCGGAAAAACCTCGGCGCTAGGCCCCGGCCCAGTTGGCCTTAAAATGAACCACGTCCCCCAAACGAGGGCGAGGAACAGGGCGCTCAGGATCCACAACCACATGGGACTTCTCCCTCGGTCCTTTGCCAGGTCCCCCTGACGCTACTTCCCACCACCGAGCAGGCGCTTGATTTCATCTGCGGTGGAGTCGGCGTTCGAGCCAATGACCAGCCAAAGGATGAAGATCACGATCAGGGCCAAGATGAGAAAGCCGATGGCGATGAAGACATACGGCAACTCGCGACGAACAGCGCTTCCGCCGCCGTCCTTGCGCTCTGCGTTCGGAGCAAGCTGATCGTTTGCCCCTTCCGCGAGCGCCACATAGTTGCCGAGCCCTTCAACCACCGCCTGCAATCCTTCCTGGTGACGCAGACGATATTTCCCCTGAAAGCCAAGGGCCAAACAGAGGAAGTAAATTTGCGCGACATGGGCCCGATTGCGCTGCCCGTGCAGGTTGTCGAGGTTCACGAAGAACTGATCACCGGCGGTGTTGAGCTGGAAAAACTGAAGCTGCAGCGGGTTGCTCAACCACTGGGTTTTTCCAGGCCAACTCGAGTGATAGATGACTTCGTCGGCGAAGGCGGCGAGCGCAAACTTCGCGTCGATCATGTCCTGCTCGGGAATCCGCGCTTCGCGACCGTTTTGCATCATCGTGTCGAAGAGCTGCAAAACACGACGCTGCAGAATGTCGGGCGCAGGAAGCTCGCGAGAGTTCCTGAGCTGAAGGATCAGCGACAAGACGTCCGAACACACCCAATACATCGACTGCGACAGGCTCATGCGCGCCCCATGAATTGAACAGCCACGCCCTCGATCACTTGCCACCCTGCACGGCGATTAGCCGCAGATCGACCTTTTGCGGATCGATCGGCTGGTAAATCGCAACGGTTCCCGAGCCGAGAATGTCGTTCCAATAGTCACCCGCCTGATCGATTCGCAGGTAGACGACTCCGGGTTTGACCGGAATGGCCCCCGGAGGCCGGTACTCGACCGCCACACGCACACCAGGCATGGCGGCGTTGAGGATGTATCCAATCTGCGTCCACGACCCCATCTTGAGCAGTCGCGGCAAACGTTCGCGAAGCGTCGCTTCGTCCGCACCCTTCGCTTCGAGGAACAACTCGTGCGTACGCGGCAGCTTCGGATCCTCGAACTTGCCGAGGTACATGCCGTCCTCGCGCTTCTCCAGCGGCACCACGGTGTAGTTCTCCGCAAGCACGGCGGAGATCAGCGTGAGCGCTCGATCGAAGAGCGGCTCGAAAACTCCTTCGAGGTCCAAGTAATTGAACTTCGGAAGCCCCGTCGGATCACCATCGGCCGCAAACGTGCAGAGCTCGCCGATGAGCGATGCGATGAGCACGTAGCAGTCCTCGGGATGCGCGTTGCCGTGATCGACCATGTGCGACACGGCAGGGATGAACGCGTTGAGCGTGTGGAGCATCCAGAACTTCGCCGTGTCCGAGAACTGAAAGTCCACGGACGCCGCGGTACGCATCCTGCGCCCCTCGGCCAACGACTTCTGCTTGCCCACCATCGCCGACAAGATCCGGCGCAGCCCCGACATGATGTGGTCCGAGCTGCCGATGTGCGGGATGGGAGGAATGAACGTCTTCTTCAGGACGATCGCGCCCGTTCGATCACGCACGAGCTGCGCGATGCGCACGGTCTGATACGCGTCACGAGGCTCGGTGCCGAAGAGGATGCGCAAGTTGTAACGAGCCCAAACGACCGCGGTGTCGCTGCGTCCCGTGTTGATGTCGGGCACGGTCGTCGTTGCTGCGACGAAACGAATCGCGGGATTCGCCTTCGATGGATCGAGCGCGATGTTGGGATGCGTTTCGCGCACCTGGGGGATTGCGATGAACACGTCGAGCGCTTCGAGTGCTGCGGGAAAAACCCCTTCGAGCGGCCGAGCTTCGACGGCGTCTTCGCCCCGATCACCGATGAAAAACGGTGTGCCGTCCGGGAAAAACCCATGGCACTTGACGAGCTTCAACTGCCCAGCAGAGAGCGCGCGTTCGTCGAACTGCACGCCCGCCACACCCCATGGGTAACTGAGCAGGGCGTTCGTCCGCGCCTGAAGCAATGCTTCGTGATACTGGTCCCCTTGCTGCAAATGCTGAGGGGTCATGAAGAGCCCCTCGGTCCAGACGGGCTTGCGCGGGTGGATCATATCGCCCGGTCAGTCTTATCAGAACTCGCCCCCCAAAGGACGCGAGTCGAGGATAGGGCGTGTCTCGAACGCTCGCCCGGTACCTTGGGCACCCGGGCGGCAACGACGTGGAGCGGATGGGGACACGACATCACGCAAGGCTCCGAGCTCAAGGCGCCGAATTGGCGGGCTTCGGCGAATCCCCTGCCGACTTCTTGGGTAGGTTGATTTTGCGAACCGAGGTCGCGTTCGGAAACATCGACTCGTCGAATTCGCTGCCATTGTCGAGCTTGGTGGATTCGACAAAAAACGACACACGCGGATCTGCGTTTGGCGCCCCGCCATCGGCTTCACGCCCCGCACACTGCGCCTCACCGGGCATCAGCGGAAACGCGTAGAACGTCTTCCAGCTCATCCCCTTCGGGCCGTGAAAGAGTGCAACTCCCCCCAAAACACTCGCTTCCTTGGCCCGCTCGAACTTGATCTCGACCAGATCGTTCGGAAAAACCACGACCTCGTCCTGCGTGACGATGTCTTCGCCAAGCACGTCCTTGTCCGTGAGCAGTACCTCGTCGTAGCTCGCGTTCTGCAGACGCATCTCGTCCTTCAACTGGTAGAGCCGAATGACGACGGAGCGAGGATTCTGGTTCTCGTTCGGATTGATATTGTCCGCTGCGTAAATCCGAAGCGTGACGATCTGCACGTCACAAGGCTTCGGCGCAGCCGGCGGAGGAGCCTGTGCACAACCCATCCCAAACGACCCAACGACGACGAGGCCGATGCCAAGACCAAGTCCAACGAGGACGTGGGCCGCACGCCTGCGCATCCGATGGGTAAACGACGCTAAGACCGCCATGGCTCTCCTTTCTATCGGAAGGCGAGCCAAGTGGCCCAGAATTTTGGGTTCGAAGTCTGCGCTCGACGCTCGCCCATCCGGATGTGCGAGCGAAAAGCGTTGCTCAAAAACAAAGGCTCCCCTCGCACGACGAGCGCGGGGAGCCTTGCTTCATCGGTGGAAAATCAGATCACTCCGGGAACGTCGCCGTGAAGTTCTTCTGATCGTCGATGTCGATGAAGAGCTTCTTCGGCTGAATTCCCTCGGCCATCTTGCCGAGGATCTCTTGCGAAAGCATCGGCAAGAGAGATGCGCGCAGGATGTGGTCGATGTTGCGTGCGCCCGTGTCGACTTCCGTGCACCGACTCGCGATGAGATCGACCATGCGATCCGAGTATGACGCGTCGATCCTCTGACTCTTCTTCAAACGATCGACGAGCGCGTTGAGCTTGAGGCGCGTGATTTCTCCAAGGGCCTTCGGCGAGATCGGGATGTACGGGACAACCGTCATACGCGCGAGAAGCGCAGGCTTGAAGTGCGCCGACAGCGTCGGTTTGATCTCTTCGTAGATCTCGCGAATGACCGGCTCACGACCTTCCTCCCACGCACTGACGACGTGGTTGGTGATTTTGTCCGTCGCGAGATTGCTCGTCATGATGATGACGGTGTTCTTGAAGTCGACGAGAAGGCCCGTTCCATCGGTGAGCATGCCCTTGTCGAACACTTGGTAAAACAGGTTCATGACGTCCGGATCCGCCTTCTCGCATTCGTCGAGAAGAACCACGGTGTACGGACGTTGGCGCACGCCTTCCGTGAGCATGCCGCCTTCGCCGTAACCGACGTATCCGGGAGGTGAGCCGATGAGCCGGGAAGTCGTGTGTTTTTCCTGGAACTCGCTCATGTTGATCGTGACCATCATGCGCTCGCCGCCGAAGAGCATGTCCGCGAGCGCGAGCGCCGTCTCCGTTTTGCCGACACCGGATGGGCCGACGAAAATGAAGACGCCCATCGGCGTGTTCGAAGGCTTCAGACCTGCACGTGCAGAGCGAAGCTCCTTGGCGACCGTTTCGAGCGCGTGGTTCTGACCTTTGATGCGCGAGTTGAGACGATGCTCCATCTCGACGAGCGCTCTGACGTTGTCCGACTGCATCTTGCCGGCAGGAATGCCCGTCCACGCGCTGACGACCGCTGCGATCATCGCTTCGTCGACGTCGGGCCTGATGAGCGGAACTTCGCCTTGGTCCTTGTGCAGCTCGTCGATCGCCGCAACGACCTCTTTGCGAATCGCATCGCGCTCTTCTTCGCTCTTCGCCTCGTTCATGCGCTTGCGCGCTTCGAGGACCTTCTTGGCACCTTCGGACTCGTGCGCATATGCAGCGCTGACCTTCTCGAGCTCCTCTTTGGACTTCGCGATCTTTTCCTCGAGTTGCTCGATGCGCTCCGGCTCGAGGAGGGTGATGCCTGCTTCTCGATCACGCTTCAGTGCGGCGAGCTCGGTCGACAGCGTCTGAATGCGAACTTCGATGTCCTCGACTTGCGCCGGCTTCTGCTGCAAAGCGATCTTCACTTTCGCCGAACACGTATCGAGAAGATCGACGGCCTTGTCGGGGAGGAGGCGGCCCGAGATGAAGCGCGCCGAGAGTTTGACCGCGGCGACGACGGCTTCGTCCGTGATGATGACGTTGTGCGCTTCTTCGAACTTGGAACGCAGACCGCGAAGCATCGTGATGGCGACCGGTTCACTCGGTTCGTCCACCTTCACCGGCTGGAAGCGTCGAGCGAGCGCTGCGTCTTTCTCGAAGTACTTCTTGTACTCGGCCCACGTCGTCGCAGCGATCGTGCGCAGCTCGCCGCGCGCAAGAGCAGGCTTGAGCAAGTTGGCCGCGTCGCCCGCGCCTTGCTGATTGCCTGCGCCGATGATCGTGTGCGCCTCGTCGATGAAAAGAATGATCGGCTTGGGCGATCCTTTGATCTCCGAGATGACCTGCTTCATGCGGTTCTCGAATTCGCCCTTCACGCCTGCGCCGGCCTGAAGCAGACCGAGATCGAGGCCCAGGATCTCGACGCCCTGCATGAGCGGCGGGACCTGGTTGTTCACGATCATGAGCGCCATGCCCTCGACGAGCGCCGTCTTACCGACACCGCTGTCGCCGACGATGATCGGGTTGTTCTTTCGACGACGACCGAGGATGTCGATCATCTGTCGGATCTCGCTCTCGCGTCCGAAGATGGGATCGATCTGTCCCGCGCGAGCGCGGCCCGTGTAGTCGACGCAGTACTTGGCCAGCGCCGAATCTGCCGACGCGCTCGCTGCACCCTGGGGCAAACCACCGGCGCCCAATGCACCACCAGCGCCACCTGCCGCAGCGGGAATGGACTCGGCTTCTTCCTTTGAGCCCGAAATGATTTTTTGCAGGTTTGTCTTGATGTCCTCGCGCGAGATGCCTTCGAGCAGCGCGCCGATGCCGCTCATCGTGTAGCGGCTCGTCTGGATCAAGAGGCGAGCGAAGAGCATGCCGCTGCGGACCTTGGCGAATCCGTACTCGACGGAGCCCACCGTCCACGCGTCCTGCATCCACTCGAGCATCGTCGGGGAAAACACGGGTTTGCCCGCGTTCCCGGTGCGAAGATCCGACAGGCTCCGTTGCAGCGCGGTGCGCAGACGGGCCGGATCGAGATCGTAGTGCATCACGAGGAACGCGACGTCCGAGTTCGCGTCGTCGAGCAGTGCAAGAAGCAGATGCTCTACGGTCACCTCGTAGTGCCGTGCAGTGACACATTGAACGACGGCTGCCTCGAGTGCTGCGGTGCAGACGCGAGAGAGCCTTTTGATGATGGATTTGGCTTCGACGAGCATGCTCATGGCGCACGCATCGTACACAGGATCGTGGCCGTGGGTATCCCTCGTCGGATCGTCAACGATGTGCAGTGGTTGCGTTCAGGAGTCGTCGCAAAGATCGACGCAGGGAGTCAGCCGCGGGGCCGGTCGGTGCGTGCAGCGGAAGCCTTGTCGCGCGGAGCACGTTTGGCTTCGGTCTTCGGGCGCGCCTGTTCTCCATGCGATGGCTTCGCCCCCTGCACATCCGAACCTCGCCCTGCGTCATCCGACTTGTCTCCACGCTCGGAGACCTCGACACGATCATCGAGCGAGCTGAGTACGGACGGCTTGACACGCAGCTTCAAAATCGCGCCGGCGCGCAGCTTCGCGTCTTCATCGATGCGGTTGTCCTTCGCTACGTCGTCCACATCCATGGCGAACTGACGTGCGATGCCGAGCAGCGTATCGCCCGGACCAACCTTGTAGAGGAGCGTCTTGCGTCCACTTCGCTTGACCTGACGTCGCGGCTCGACCGAGCCGGAAACATCATCGTCCTGCGCGTCGTCGTCGGCGACAACGAGGCCCTCGATCGGATCACGGAGCGTCCTGCGCTTCTTGTACGGCGGGAGCAACGAAAGCAGGCTGCCTTCGCCGCGCGATGACTTGAGACGCGCTTCTCGACCACCCACGAGGTCGACGGGATCGAGAACGGCTGCGTCGTCGATCGCTACCGGCTCGGTCTGCAAAAGCACCGGCAACATGGCATGCGCTCGCGACAAACCTTCGGGCGGAATGTTGACGATGAAGTCACCATGGCCCGGAGGAACTTTGTCACCAAGCAAGTCCGGGTTGAGGGAACGGATTGTCTTGACAGACACGCCCGCTGCCTTGGCCAGCGTTTTGAGCGACAAACGAGGGGGCACCGCGATTTCTGCAACGTCGAGCGGACGCATGATCTCGACTTGGTCGAATCCGAACCGCTCGAGGTTGTTCGCAATGAGCGCCGCAGCGGCGATCTTCGGAACGTACGATGCCGTCTCGCGCGGAAGCGCTTCTTGACGTGCGAGCTCGTTGAAGTCCGCCGTGCCGTATCGATCGATGCGATCGAGGAGCTGCTCGTAGCCCATGTTGTAGGCAGCGAGCGCCAAGTCCCAGCTCCCGAAACGCATGTAGAGATCGCGCAGGTGATGCGCTGCGGCCGTCGTCGCAAGTCTGGGATTCTTGCGTTGATCGACGTGCTTGTTCTGCACGAGCCCGTAGACCGCTCCAGTCGCGGGCATGAACTGCCAGAGGCCCATCGCTCCCGCCGGAGACTTCACGCGCGCATCGAAGCCGCTCTCGATCATCGACACCCAAATCAAATCTTCGGGCAGTCGCCACTCACGCAGTTCGTGCTGGATCAAATCCTGAAACTTGCCGCTGCGCTTGAGCCACGTCTCGAACATGCGCCGCCCCTTGTCGGTGCGTGCGAAGAAGTTGACATACTTCAGCGTTCGTCGCGTGATCGTCAGCTTCAGGTCCGGCATCTGCAGACGCGACAACGCTTCGGTGCCTGCCATGTCGAGATCGTCCGGATCCGTAACATTCACTTCGGCACCGGCAGACGCGAGCCGCTGCGGCCTTGAAAACAGAGGACGCTCGATCTCACACGACTCGCCACGTGCCGCGTCGGCTGGACCAACTTCGCGCAAACGCCCGAGCTCGCGGGATTCAGGCCCGCCCGTTCGTGCCGCAAAACCGTCGCGCGCCGACTGCGCCCTGTGTGTGGGCGGAGCTACCGCCGCAGCCGATCCACGATGCGGCGCGGGATACGACATCCCCGATGTCCCGCCTGACTCCCGATGCTCCTCAACGGCCGCGCGGACTGGCGCCAAGGCCGTTTCAGGCGCGGTCATCCCAACGCCGTACCCGAACGCAAGAGCGGACACGAGAGGCGGAATCCTGTGGAGTAGGCTCATGTCAGACAAGGTCGCACCATGTAGGTGTACTGGTCAAGAAAACAGGATCGATCGTGGATTGGTAGGTGGGCGTGGAAATGGGGAGGGTGAGCGTGGGGGCTCTACTTTTGAAGTGAAGGTGGCTAGTCTCGCCGCATGGCGGTGGCGCTCGTGGCCCGGGTCATCGATACCCAGGCCAACCAAAGCTTCGACGTGACGTACGAACGCTTCCCTGTCCGCATCGGCCGCAATCAGTTGAACGACTTGCCGATCGATCGTCCGTACGTGTCGCAATTTCATGCGTCCATCGAAGTACGGGACAAACAGATCATCGCGAAGGATCTTGGTTCGACGAACGGCACGGTGTTTTCGGGCAGGCGAATGACGCGCGACACGCCCGTCGACATCACGAGTTCACCCGAGCTCACGATTGGTCCGATCGTGATTCGGATGCAGGTTGCGGATGTTGCACCGAAGAAGCGCGAGGCACCGAAAGACGGCACGGTGCTCGACTTCGATCAGTCTGGTGGAGCTGCAGCAGCGTGGAAGGAGCAGCAGCACAAGCCGATCGCGCCGGGTGCCGAAGACGCGTACATGCGGCAGCTTCAGCCGTACATCGAGTCGTATCGAGCGGCGTGGGTTGGTGTGTATCGCGTGATCTACGATCACTTGCCGCGCCTTCAGGACGATGTTCGTCAGAATTATTTGAAGCGGCTGGCGATGGAGCATGGAGCGATCGCTGGCGAGCCGGACTTTCAGAAGATCGCGCAGTATTACGGCGTCAATCCGCGCATGTTTGCCGAGCCGAGTGCGGCGACGGCGGCGCTTGCGGCGATGGCGGAATTGTCACGCACGCTCGCACCGAGTTCGAAGCCCATCGACAGCGTCGAAGACGTCTTGATGTTCGCCAAGCGTTTGCGCGACGTGATGGAAGTGTTCCTCAAGTGCTTCGTGAGCTTGCGCGACGGTTATCAAGAGTTCGAGACCGAGGTGCTTGCGCGTGACAATCAGCCTGAAGAGGGCAATCACGTCGAAGCGGCCAAGGACGAGAAGGAACTTGGTAACGTGCTTCTTGGTGGGCAGGGTGGACCGGACGCACCGAGGCAGCTTCAGACCATCTTCATCGACGTGATGCAGCACCAAGTGGCGCTCATCAACGGCGTGATGGAGGGGGTGCGCACGCTGCTGACGAAGTTGTCACCCAAGACCATCGAGGAAGATCTCGAGCGACGCGGCAAGAAGGGTGGGCTGTTCTCGAACAAGTTCGAGGCGCTCTGGAAGCTCTACGAGGTGGTCCATGGCGACTACGCTGGAGAGCAGAAGGAAACGTATATGATTATTTTTGGCCCACAGTTCTCACGCGCGTACGCTCGTGCTGCCGGTGAGGATGAAAAAAAAAGCGCCGGTGATGCGGCCGCGAAAAACCGCAACCGCTTCCTCGTGACTACCCCACAACCCAAGAGATAGCCCGCGCCTGCCTCGTGCAGCGCATGAAGACGGAAGGCTCCGCAGGATGCGCATCAAGGAGATCGTACTGGCCAGCTTGGGCCTCGTCGCTGCTTCGTGGATAAACTCCAGCGAGGCGTTTGCTCAAGACACCGTCCCCACGATTGTGGATCGCGATCCCAACTGGGGAATCGTGAGCGACGTCAGTCTCGCGATCGGCGCATCGACGGTGTTTCTGATGCCGCGCGTTTACTACAGCGATCCCGAGTCGACGGTCGGCTGGAAGGGACGTTGGCACTTCTCACATTTCGCGCCGATGATGACGATGGCTGCTGCAACGCTGCTCGTCGACGGACCCATCAAGAACGCGCTGCAATTGCCGCGACCAGGCTGCGAGGGCGTCGATCCTCGCGTCGCCGGGCCGGGTTCGAACTGCGAAACCTACGGCGGCCCGTCGACGCACGCCTTCGCCTCATGGGGCGCATTCGGTGTCGGCACGGGCATATTCCTCGTCGACACCATCAAGTACTCGAAGGGCCGCTTCCACGCTGGCTCGTTCATCGGCAACGTGGTCGTGCCTCTCGCTGCCGGCGTCATGACGTCCGTCAGTCGAAGCGTCAACGGCAGTGGCGTTCAGTTCGAGTCGGACCAGCAGGTCCTCGCCGGAACCTTCATCGGCATGGGCAGCGGCCTTCTCGTCGGCGTCGCTTACTCGCTCCTCCAGCGCCCCTCCTGCGGCTACGGCAACGCCATCTTCTGCTGGTAGACCTCATGCAATTCGTATGACGCCCAATCTTTGGACGTCATACGAACGAGCCCCCTCTCCGTACCGTGGCGAGGGGGCTCGACGTGCGTCAGCCGTTCTTCAAACGAAAGCGCTCAGTCTTGACCGACGACGCGCTCCCAAAGCGGTTCGTTCGACGAGAAAAGCGCGTCGCGTTCCACGCGCAAGAAGCGCGAGAACTCGACCTTGCGCAAGTTGCGATCGCTGTCGCGATTGGGATCCTCGTAGTGAATGATCCCTACGCGAATCTGCTCGAGAAGCTGGATGCCCTTCGGCGTGTACGACACGTCCGTGAGCAGCTTGTAGCGCGCATAGAGACCTCGCTCGGACACCGAAGGCAGCACCGCAACGCGCTCGATGTCCACCGCCGCCGCTTCGATGAGACGGCCACGGCGCGCAAGGTGGAAGTGCGCCGTCTTGCGACAATCATCGGCCTCATCGCAACGCCTCGATTCGGCGACGACGAGTGTGTCGTCACCGAGACGCACGGGCTGAATCTGCGTTTGTCGCCCCGGGTGTTTTTCCGACTTGACCGGTCCGCGATAACTGCCGATGCCGTAAATCTCGGCGCGATCACCAAACGCGCGCGCAAGGATCACCGGGCCACCCTGGTCGCCGTTCTCGAACTCGAGCACGCGATACCAGAGCACGCGAAGTCCATCGGGCCCAGCGCGCACGTCGACCTCTTCCGTTTCGATCGCGCGAGGCCACCCCTTCTGCGAGATCCCACCACGCAGCGATTCATTCGCGAACGCGTAGTGTCCCGTGCAGTCGATGTCCGTCGGGTTGAAGCCCTTGTCGCCGCTGACGCCAGGAAACGCAACTTCGGCCCATTGATCGGCTTCGAGCGTTCTGACGACGGCTCGGCCTCCCCCGGACGACGACAGCGGCGAAAGCTTTTTCGTGCACACGGCAAGCGGCGCTTGCCCGCGTGTCTGCACTTCCATGTGTGGCTGCTCGGGAGCAGCTCCACAGCCCAAAACGAGGGCACCGGCAAGAGCGAACGTGGTTACCGCGACGGCACTGCGCGTGCGGTTTGTCGCGTACTCATGGCTGTCATCGAGAGACGGCTTCACGCCTCATTTCGTATCATGTGCCGCGCCCATCACGAAAATTCCCGCCAACGCTCGGACGTAAATCGTCGACCAAGCCGCTTCTTTCGTGCGCTTTTCAACTTTTCGCCAGGACTGCCGAGCGCGCGTCGCGCGAAGGCCACATCGGCCTGTCAGCGCCCGCGCGACAAGAGTAGAATCAACGCGTGGCGGCCTCATTGCTCACCCGCATCGCCCACGCAGCCAATCCGCATTCGATGGAGCGGCATACGTGGAAGGATCAAGACCTCGAACAAGCCGTGGTGTCGCATCTCATCCGCATGCTCAACACGCGTCAGGGCAGCTCACTCACGTGCCCCGACTACGGCCTCATCGAGGTCTCCGAGATGCTGCACGACTTTCCGGATGCGATCGGCATCGTGCAGCGCGCCATCAAAAACAGCATCCAGAACTACGAGCCGCGCCTCAAGAACGTGCAAGTGCGGCACATCAAGAACGAAGCGATGCACACGATGGTGCTCGAGTTCGAAATCACCGGTCAGCTTCACTACCCGGATGGTCGACGGTCTGCGCTGCGCTTCAGCACCGCGGTCGATCAAAGCGGCAACGTGAAGCTCGGATGATTCGTGAAACTTTTGACCAGCGTTGACAGTGTCGCCACGCAGGGGTCGACTGCTAAGCGTCTTCGGGGCTCATGTTCAACAAGTACTACCAGGACGAGCTGACCTACCTGCGCGAACTCGGTCGTGAGTTTGCCCAGGCATATCCCGCGATCGGCCCAATGCTCGCCGAGCGCGGTGGAGATCCGGACGTCGAACGTCTGCTCGAAGGCGTCGCATTTCTCACGGGCAAGATTCGCCAGAAGCTCGATGACGAGCTGCCCGAGGTCATCCACTCCGTCGCAGCGCTCCTCTTCCCGCACTACCTGCGACAGATCCCGGCCACGTCGATCATCGAATTTTCACCGCTGCCCAACGTCGTTCGCGAAAAACTCATCGTCTCGCGTCACGCGGAAATTGGTTCGGTGCCAGTCGATGGAATCTCGTGTCGCTTCCGCACGACGCAAGACGTGGAGCTGTTGCCGCTGTCGGTCGAAGACGTCCGAGTCGACACGGGTGCGCAGCTCGCACAAGCACTCAGGATCGAGCTCAAGGTCACGGGTGGCGCAGCGCTCGCCGCGCTCGCACTGTCGAGAATTCGTTTCTACATCCACGGAGAGCGCCGGCTTCAAGACGACATTCGCGTCTGGCTAGGCGCGCACGTCGACAACATCGCTCTCTGCGCGGTCGACTCTGCGGGTCGCGACACGACGCTCGCGACGCTCCCAGCACGCAACATCAAGCTCGTCGGTTTCGACGAAACCGAAGCGCTGATCCCCTACCCAGCGACGGTTTATCCGGGCTTCCGGCTGCTTCAGGAATACTTCTCGCTCCCTCAGAAATTCGCGTTCTTCGATGTCTCGGGCCTCGAAGCGATGCCGGTGGACAAACTTTCCGACAAGTTCGCGATCGTCATTCAATTCAAGGACGGACTTCCGTCGGGCACGCGGGTTTCAAAAGACAATTTCCGACTCTTCTGCACGCCGGTCGTCAATCTATTCGAACACACCGGCGACCCGATCAAACCGGATCCCAGCAAGTACGAGTACCTCGCGCGTCCTGCCGGTTCGACGCCCGTCGGCTACGAGATCTACAGCATCGACAACGTCATCGGCATCGCGCGGCGCACGAGCCAACGCGTGAAGATCCCGCCGTTCTTTGCGTTCGAACACGAGCTCGAAGCAGACGCTGCAGCGCGCGGCGTGTTTTACCAGACGCACATCAAGCCTTCGACCATCGGCGATGGCGTCGACATCTACATGTCGTTCGGCTCGTCGCAGGATGGTGGAGCGATTCCCGAGTTCGACGTCATCAGCATCGAAGCTACGTGCACCAACCGTCGTTTGCCCGGACAACTCAAGGTCGGTGACTTGCGTGTTCCCACCGCGACGTCACCTGCCGTCGCGAGCTTCACCAACCTCACCGGCGTCACGCAGCCTCTGCCGCCTCCAACGGGCCGCGAGCTTCAGTGGCGCGTGCTCTCGCACATGGCGATGAGCTACCGATCGATCACCGAGCTCGAAGTGCTGCGATCGATGCTCGAGATTTACAACTTCCCTGCCCTCATCGATCGCCAAGCAGCACGCGCAAACCAACTGCGCATGCAGGCGATCAAGTCGATCCGCGTTCGCCCCACGGATCGTCTCTACCGCGGTGCGCCCGTGCGTGGCATCGCGACCGACATCGAGCTCGATGAACAAGGCTTTGCAGGTGAAGGGGAAATGTATTTGTTCGCGAGCATCTTGAACGAGATGCTCGCATCCTACGTCTCGCTGAACTCGTTCACGCAGCTCAGCGTCACCGGCACGAACTCGCGCGTGGTGTATCGATGGGAGCCGAAGAGCGGCAGCTTGAACCTCATCTGACGCCGCCAACCGACGGCGCCGAGTTGTCGCCTGCCGAGCAGCAGGCGCGAGCGCAGACGCTCATCCTCGCCAAGGTTTCCGAGCTCGAGCACAACGCTCGCCGCTACTCGTTCTTCCGTCTCGTCTACATCCTCGAACGTCTCTTCCCCGGCAGCGCACCCGTTGGCCAACTCGGCCCCGCTTCGCAGGAACGGATCCGGCTTCGCGCGGACACGAGCCTCATCTTCGCGTCGACCGACGTCAGCGAGCTCAAGCAGGAGAAGTACCCGGACGAACAGGAACGCATGCGGCTCACCGCGACGTTCCTTGGTCTGTACGGTTCGGTGTCACCGCTGCCCACGCACTTCGTCGAAGACCTTGCGCAAGACGACTATCAGGGCGGCCCGCATCCGAAGCGCGAGTTCCTCGATGTCTTCAACCATCGCCTGCTGTCGCTCTTCTATCGCGCGTTCACGAAGTACAGGCACTCGGTTGGGTATCGAAAGAAGGGCGATGATGCCTTCACGCGACGTTTGCTTTGCGCCGCGGGCATCGACGGCTTTCGCGATCACAAGAGCCCCCTGCATCGCTTTCTCTACATGCGTTACGCGCCGCTTCTCGCATCACGTTCTCGTTCGGCGCGTGGTCTCGAAGTCGTCCTGAAGGATCTCTTCGGAAGCATGGGCGTGGGCATCGAGCAGTTCGTCGGACACTGGATCCTTTTGGAAAAACCGCTGCGCAACAAGATTGGCGTAGCGAACTATCAGCTCGGCGAGAGCCTCACGATCGGCAAGTGGGTGTACGACGGAGCAGGTCGCTTCAAGATCGTCCTCGGACCACTCAAGTACGACGAGTACATCTCGTTTCTCCCTGGTGGCTCGAATCGCCCGGTGCTCAAGGCCGCCGTCGACACACTCACGCGCGGCGCGTGCGACGCGACGCTCGAGCTTCATGTCGGAACGGAGGACGCGCCGCGGTTTCAGCTCGCATCACCGCGTTCGTCGACCCTTTCACGCACGACGTGGCTTGGTGGTCCGATTGGTCAAAACTTTGTGATCCAAGTACCTCTCGACGACAAACCCAAGCCTGGTAGCGGTCAAGGCGACGACGAGGAAGAAGAGCGACTCGAGCCGCCGCCGCTTCCGTACTGAGCGCGCATCACCCCCTAGCCCCCTCTCCAGCTTCGCGTCACTGCGTGACGCTCCGTGGAGAGGGGGAACTTGCCTTTTCGCCAAAAATCTCCGCCTCTCCACGCAGCGGCGAAGCCGCGGAGTTGGAGAAGGGGTCGGGGGGTGAGGCGCAAACGAGCGCGTGCTTCATGATGCACACGCAAGTGGGTGAAGGTTTTTCCTAGAAGACGATCATCGATCGCAGCGCGCTGCCCATCTCGTCCGCAACGGACTCGATGTTCTCGCCGTGAACGACTTGCACGAGCAGGATCCGGCGATCGCTGCGCACGAGTATTTCATGCGCGTACGAATGGAAGGCCGGTTTGGCGGGGACGCGTGTCTTGACGATGTACGTGCGCGCTTGCGCGTTCGACGTCGCGACGGGCATGCGTCGCGCGAGAATTTCAGCGCCCTGTTTTTCGCAGTCTTCTTCGTAGCGTTTCTCGATGTCCGGCCAACTGTCTTCCGGATGATCGACGCGCTCGTAGATCGAAAAGAGGAACTGGCGAGGTGATTGGTACGAGATGAAGCGCTGTCCTGCGGTGTTGTCCGCGTCGCGCACGTACCAATCGATCGGCCGTGAAAGCCGCACGTCGCCTTCGAGAACGCCGACGCCCACGCGGCGCGGAAGCCGGTCGGTCTCGTCGGCATTGAGCTTCGGGTAGTACGCCTCGAAGCTCTGGTTTTTGTCGATGACGCCGCTTCCGTGGAGGTAAAACACGTCGTCGCGTTGAGGTGCCGTGGGCGAGCCGCCACATCCAACGGTAGCGAGCGAAAGTGCGCCTAGAAGCAGAGTTTTATGAAAGAGCATGGCAGTACGAAACGGAGCGAGGTCGGCGGGCCTCATCGGAGATAACTTAGGCTAGCCTTGGGCCGGGGCCAAATGTTCACTCACGAGTTTGCCCCTCATCGGCGCTTCGTTGGATATTCACGAAGCCCGCGGCTCGTTCATCTTCCGCCGACGCTGCCCCTTCGAGGAGTGCACCGTGACGCATCTTGCAGTTGGTAACGCCGTTCCGAATCGCATCGTGACCAAATTCGCGCCGAGCTTCCGCGCACTGCTCGTTTTTGCCTTGGCGACGCCGACGCTGGCGTGCGTAGGCATCGACGCCGGCGTCGATTATCCGAGTGACTTGCCCGCGCCCGACGACCAGGTCGCTGCGCCCCACCCGGACGGCGAAGCATCGATTCGGCTCAACGGCTTCGTGATCAAGGACGATGTCTGCAAGGACATCGACACGCATCCGGTTACGCAGAAGCTTTCGCCCGATGATCTCGCGCGATACCTCGAATCGCGCGGCGTGAAGATCGAGCCGCGCAAAGCGCGCGACAACCTGTACTGGTTCGACTTCCCCACGGGCGAAGCGAAGGACGGCGAGCAAACTCCGTTCGTTCGTTTGCGCCTCGCGGTGCTGCGCGATCAGTTTTCTGCATCGCGGGATCTGCACGAATCGCTGCTCGATCACGGCCCGGGCTGGTGGGGTCTTCGCCGATCGAACCTCGCGATCCTCGCGCCAAAGACCGACCTCTCCACGGCGCTCGCGTTCGCCATCAAGCACAAGCTCGTCTGTTGGGGCATGTTCACGTACGCCGGCACGGAAGACGTCTACGTCGTCCCCGGTCCCTACACGCAGCTCTGACAAGTCCGCACGCGTATGGTCCGGTCGCGCGCGCTTCGCGTAGACTCGGCGCATGCGTTCTCGTCTTCTTTTCCTCCTCGCACCGGTTCCTGTCGCGTTTGTCGCGACCACCTTTTCCGCATGTGAAACGTCAGTGCCGCTCGACGACCTCTGCGGATGGCTTGGCGATCCCAACAATTGCTACCGCGAGCTTGCAGTCGACACGCTCGATCGCTGTGGCGCGTTCGGCACGGATTTACCTGCAACCGTCGGCCGATTCAGCAAGAGCGCCGATCGTACGAACCTCGAGACGTGCGTGTTCGACAGAGGCGGCAACGTCAAGTTCGACCCACCACTCGATGTAACGATGTTTCCACTCACGTCGCTCTCGTTTGTCATTACGAACAAAGACGGTTCGACGTGTGGTTACGGTTCGTCTGGGCCCAATGGTGCCTTCAGCATCAGCATCGGATCGTCACCGGAGGTAGCTGATGGAGGCGTATGCCCCGACGGCGAGGATCAGATTTGCGGTGGAACGTTCACGTTGACGCCCGGCACGGGAAAGAACTTCAGCGTCACATGTCCTTCGAAGACGACGTTCCGTTTCAGCCACGAGCAAACCGCCAAGTGTGATTCCGCAGAAGGAGATGGAGGACTGCAAGGTGAACAAAAGCTCGCTCAACTCGTGCCGCGCGCCGAGCTGCTGATGAATTCGGGCGCCGTAGGCGTCGATGGCTTCGTGAAGTTCCGCGTGTACTACCCGCTCGCAGCCGTGACGGAAGGCGGCGAAGTCACGTTGAACGGCACGGAACTGAAGCCCGTCGAGTACTTCAACTGCATCATCCCCGGTGCTCTCGCGACGTGTGCCAATGGCGTGCTGGACGACGGTGAAGCCGACGTGGATTGCGGTGTCGCATGTCAGAGAGGATGTGAAGACACGAAGCTCTGCGAGTTCCCACAAGACTGCGCAAGCGGATACTGCGCCTTCGACGCGATGGGCATCTTGAAGTGCTCGCAGAACCCGAATTGCACGAACACAGCGAAAGACGATTTCGAGACCGATGTGGACTGCGGTGGACCGCAATGCGCGCCGTGCGAAAACGGCAAGGCTTGCTCAGAGAACAGTGATTGTGCGTCCGAGTTCTGCTCGAGCAAGGTCTGCGCGATGGCGCCAAGCAGCACGTCGAGCAGTTCGAGCAGCGGTGCGGGCGGAGCTGGTGGTGCAGGCGGTGCGGGCGGTGCGGGCGGTGCTGGCGGTGCGGGCGGCGGTCCGTGATTGGTTAGGACACCAATAGTTTGACCACAAACGTCGTGCTGCCGAGGCGCAGGCGATCGTTGTCGCGAAGCTGGCGACGATCGCCTGGCGAGAGCTTCTGCTCGTTCAAGAACGTTCCATTTCGCGAATTGTCGTCCTCGACGAACGCCTGACCGGTCGACGGATCCGCATACACCGTCGCGTGACGCGACGATGTGCTTCCATCCGGAATCGCGATGTCGACACCATCGCTACCGCTACGGCCAATCTGCGTGCGACCGCTGTGAATGGGCCAGAAGCTGCCTCCCGGATCGTTTTGGAACGTCACCAAGAAGCCGACGAGAACCTTTGGGCCCGAAGTATTGATGGCCGGCAGCGGCGTCGCTGCAGCCCCCGGCATGCCTCCTGGTGACACCATCGGCGGAGGCGCAACCATGCCCGGCGGCGACACCATTGGTGGCGCACCACCTCCTCCAAGCGCGCCTGGCGACATCATCGGGGGCGGCGCCGCAGCAGCACCTGGCATCACCATCGGCGGCGGTTGCAAACCGCCACCCAGCGCGCCCGGCGACATCATCGGTGACGCTCCCACGATGGGCGGAGGCGCAGCACCTCCAAGCTGTCCCGGACCGGCCAAGCGCGGCGGAGGCCCAGGCACCATCGGAGGCGCGCCCATCGTTTGAGGTGCAACCATTGGCGGCGCTCCAAACGAGGGCGCTCCTCCCATACCAGGCGGAGGGCCCATCGGAGGCGCTGCCATCGGAGGCGCTCCAAACGCTGGCGCCCCGCCCATCCCCGGAGGAGGCCCCATGGGAGGCGCTGCCATCGGAGGCGCTCCAAACGCTGGAGCTGCGGGCATCGCCGGCGGCGCGCCCATCGTTGGTGCTCCAAATGTTTGAGCAGCAGCGGCTTGCACCGGAGCTTTCGCGATCTCACGCGCCCACGGCGACTTCATCGGACTGTCGTCGGGTACGCCCGCGGAAAAACCTGCACCACCACCACCTGCCATCGGTGGCGGCGCGCCATAACCACCCATGCCACCCGGTGAAACCGGCGGCGGAGGCGCAATGCCCCCTGGACTCATCTTCGGCGGAGAAGGATATCCACCACTCATCGCCGGCGGCCCCGGAGGGGCATACGCACCAGCTCCACCACCAACGACCGGAGGCGGCGGCGCTGCCCCTCCTCCGCCCACGGACGCACCGCACATGTTGCACAGCGTGTCCGTGTCCTTGAGCATCCACTGACAGCTAGGACAGGGCTTCATCCGCTACGCACAGTAACACTTTTTGAGCTGAAACATCGCAACAGATCCCGCCCGGGACGAGTGCGGCAGAGGCGACAAAACGAGGACCGAACGCGCGCGCATCCGGTCCTCGTTCACACCAAGATCAGTTGCTTTGAAGTTGAGCCTTGTCGGCAACCTTCTCGCCGTCGGTCTTCTTCTCAGCGTCCTCCGTCGTCTCCGGCAAAGGCACCGGCATCGACTCGAGCGCCGCTTCGAGAACCTGCTCCATGCGAGCCACGAAGAAGAACTGAAGTTCGTCCGTGACCTCCTTGGGCACTTCCTCGAGATCTGCACGGTTACGCTCCGGAACGATGATCCGCTTGATGCCCGCTCGATGCGCCGCAAGGACCTTCTCCTTGAGACCACCAATCGGAAGCACGCGCCCGCGCAGCGTGATCTCACCCGTCATCGCCACGTCGTGCCGCACCTTGATCCCGGTCAAGAGCGATACGAGTGCCGTGAACATCGTGATGCCTGCGCTCGGACCATCCTTCGGCATCGCACCCGCCGGAATGTGGATGTGCAGATCGCTCTTCTCGAGGAAGTCCTTCGGAATCCCGTTCTTGAGAGCGTTTGTCCTCACGAACGACAGCGCCGCCTGCGCACTCTCTTTCATGACGTCACCAAGCTGGCCCGTCAGTTGAAGCTTGCCCGTGCCGAACATGCGCGTCGCTTCGATGAAGAGAATCTCTCCACCGACGGACGTCCATGCCAAACCCGTCGCCACACCCGTGTCCGCCGTGCGCTCCGCAACTTCACTCGTGTGCTTCGGTGCACCGAGGAACTCGTGCAAGTCATCCTCGTTGTCGACACGACGCTTGTGCGTTTCGCCCTCGGCCACCTTCACGGCAACACCACGAATGACGCTCGCAATCTGTCGCTCGAGCGAACGCACACCTGCCTCACGCGTGTAGCGATCGATGATCTCTTCCAGCGCGCGGTCGGTGATCTCGAGCTGCTCCGTGGAAAGCCCGTGTTCGGACAATTGTTTGGGCAGCAAGTGTTGCTTGGCGATCGCGAGTTTTTCCCGGCGCGTGTAGCCAGGAATCTCGAGAATCTCCATACGGTCACGAAGAGGCGGCGGAATCGGATCCGCCGTGTTCGCCGTCGCCACGAACATCACGTGCGACAGGTCGTACGGGATCTCCAGGTAATGATCCGCGAACGTGTTGTTCTGTTCCGGATCGAGCACCTCGAGCAGCGCCGCCGATGGATCGCCACGGAAGTCGTGACCAATCTTGTCAACCTCATCCATCATGAAGACCGGGTTCACCGTCCCCGACTTCTTCATGCCTTGGATGATCTGACCAGGCAGCGCGCCGACGTACGTGCGCCGGTGTCCGCGAATGGCAGCTTCATCGTGCACGCCACCGAGCGACACGCGGTGGAACTTGCGACCAAGCGCCCGCGCGATGCTGCGACCAAGCGACGTCTTACCAACGCCGGGGGGCCCGAGCAGACACAAGATGGGACCCTTCTTGTCCTGCTTCAGTTTGCGCACCGCGAGGTACTCGAGAATGCGCTTCTTCACCTTCTCGAGACCGTAATGATCTTCGTCGAGGACTTTGCGCACGCTTGCGATGTCGAGGTTGTCCTGCGTCGACTGCGTCCACGGAATGTCGAGGATCCAATCGAGGTACGTCCGCACGACGGTGTACTCGGCTGATCCGACCTGCATCGTGCGCAACCGCTTGAGCTGCTTCTTGGCGACCGTTTCGGCTTCGGTCGGAAGGTTTGCCTTGGCAATACGCTCTTCGATGCCGTCGAGATCTCCTTGATCGCCATCGTCTTCGCCAAGTTCTTCTTTGATGGCTTTGAGCTGCTGGCGAAGAACGTACTCACGCTGGTTCTTGCCCATCTCCTCTTTGATCTGAACGTTGATGCGTTCGCGCATCTTGAGGATCTCAAGCTGACGCGTGAGCAGACGAAGCACCTTGCGAATGCGCTCCTTCACGTCGATGGTCTCGATGAGCTGCGCCTTGTCTTCGACGGGCGCATCGAGGTTCGCGGCGACGAGATCGGCAAGCGCTCCAGGAGCTTGGATGGAGTCGATGAGGGATCCAGCTTCACGCGGAAGCTCCGGCATGAGCTGAATGACTTGCTTGGCGATGTCGCGAAGACTCATCGCCAACGCTTCGGCCTCGACGTCCTCCGACGTGGGCTCTTCGATGCGGCGAATTTTCGCGCGCATGTACGGAGACGTCGTGAGCACTCCTTCGAGCCGAATGCGTGTGAGGCCTTGAAGGATGAGCGAGTAATTTCCAGAGCTGTGTTTCAGCGCCTTGAGCACGCGTGCAGCACAGCCGACGGGATAGAGATCCTCGGCCCCCGGATCGTCCGTCGACGGATCACGCTGGGCGAAGATCGCAATGACGGGTCCCGACAAGTTGTCGACGTCTTCTACGAGCGCGACGGACTTCTCGCGGCCCACATCGAACGGGGCGACTGCACCTGGAAACAACACCGCATTGCGGATGGGAAGAACCGGCAGTTCGTCGCCAAACACCACCTCCTCCTCGGAGCGCGGCGGACTCGGCGGGTTTTTCTTTTCCGACATGAGACGATCTCCTCTGCGGAGCACCTGGGACGAAAGTGCCCCGCCGACCTCGGCGGCAGTTGCTGAACCTCGAATCCTGCAAGAGGCCAGCTATCGAACAGCATCCATCGATTGGTGCGCCCTGGACCTTTCAACATACGGCACGCGGAACGGACCTAGGGGCGCCGGTCAACGTAGACACGACGCACGCTCCGTGCCAGGCCTCTTACGAGATTTCATGCTCGCCCGTGACCACCGCAGTACCTTGCGCCGCTCGGCACGTGACACGAGGCCGCACTTGTCCGCCCGTCCGCGGCGAGTAAGGTAGGGCCCGAGTAGAGTCCTCGTCCCTGCCCACACCTCGGAACTCGGCGGTCATCTCCGAGTCTTTCCGGAGAATGCGTGCTCGATCCCCTCGTCACGACTCTGGCCCTCGCGGTGGGCATGTTGCATGTCCCGATTGCATCGCCTTTCGATCCGGGACCGCGCAACGACTGCCCGCCCGACATGCGACTCGTCATCGGCACGCACTACGACGACGTGCAGCACCTGTGCACCGATCCTCGGAAAGACGGTAAAGACACGCATTGTTTCGCTTACTCGGAAGGCCTCACGGCCGAAGAGGGCAAAGTCACCGACATCCGCGTGTGCATGGATCAATTCGAGGCGCCCAATCAGAAAGGCAAGCGCCCGCTCGTCATGCACTCGTTCCGCTCTGCACGACGCTACTGCGCACAACGGAAAAAACGTTTGTGCACCGAACAAGAGTGGGAGCTCGCGTGTGAAGGCGCTGAACGAAGGCCGCTCGCATACGGATGGCGCGTCGACAAAAGCGCCTGCAACAGCGACAAGGGCTGGCGTCCGTTCGATGTCGATGCGCTGCGGGCCGGCGGAGAAGACGCGCAACGCGAAGTCGAAAGACTTTGGCAAGGCAGCCTGAGCGGCAAGTACCTCACGTGCGTATCGATGCACGGAATCTACGACATGATGGGCAACGTCGAAGAATGGGTCATCTCGCGCCCAGGTCGAAAGTTCCCCGGTGCTCTCATGGGCGGCTTCTGGGCCAAACCCTGGACGGGTTGCAGAGGGACAAACGACGCACACGAGCCTTCGTTCGAATTCTACGAAACAGGATTTCGCTGCTGCGCCGATCCTGGATCACTCACCGATGCTGCGAGCTCGAACGAGACCGAACCATCTGCGCCCAAGAAGAAAAAGAAGAAACGCAAGTAGTACGGTTCGCCATCACGCGCCCAGGACAAACCCTTTCGCGATCACCCGACCCGATACGAGATCCTGAGCTGCCGACGGCTTGCGTCCTTCCATCTGCGCACGCAAAAGCGCCACGCTTCCGCTTGCGCACGCGATCTGCACGCCTCGTTTATCCGCGACGATCACTTCACCAGGTGCACCGAGCATGCCCTGCTCAGTTTCCACGCGTGTCGAAAGGACCTTCAGCGTCTTGCCACCTGTCGTCGTGAAAGCGCCGGGCCACGACGTCATTCCTCGAACGTGATCGTGCACAGCGCGCGCAGGCTTGTTCCAATCGATCCGCCCGTGCTCCTTGTCGAGGATCGGAGCCATCGTTGCAGCAGCGTGATCTTGCGGCACGGCTTCGATCTCACCTCGCACCGCGCGTTCGAGATCGTAACGAACGACCAGAGCTGCAAGGGCACCCAGCTCGACGGCGAGCTCATCTGCCGTCATGTCGGGTCGAATGGGCGTCACGTGCTTCGTGTACACAGGGCCCGTGTCCATGCCTTCGTCCATTTGCATGAGCGAGATCCCGGTTTCGGTTTCGCCATTGACGATGGACCACGTGATGGGCGCTGCTCCGCGGTACTTCGGCAAGATCGACGCATGCAGATTCATGCACCCGCGGCGCGGCGCTTCGAGCACGGCCTTCGTCAGGATGCGGCCGTATGCGATGACCAGCGCGACATCGGCGCTGGCCGACGCGATGAGCTGCGCGAACTCGGGTGTCTTGACTTTGATCGGTTGCTCGACACGCAAGCCCAGCGAGAGCGCCCGTTCTTTGACGGGCGGCGGCCGCATTTCGAGCCCCCGGCCTGCGGGCCTGTCGGGCTGACAAACGACGAAAGGGATGTCGGCGATCGATGCGAGAGCTTCGAGCGATGGAACTGCGATGGCGGGAGTGCCGAAGAAGATGGCGCGCACGGGCCAGGGTGTAGCAGGTTGCCGCAGGACGAAAAAACGCTCTGCTCGGTGGGTCGTCGTGGAGAAGCTCGCAAGCACAAACGGACCCGCGCGCCGGGGCGCCGTCTGCTAAGCTCGGTCGAGGAGAAGTCATGTCACTGTTCGGCCTGGGTAAGCGCAGCTCCACATCGGTTCCTCAGGTTGGCAATTGCCCGAACATGAACAAATGCGCCCTCTTCCCGCGCTTCAGCCTCGAAACGGCGCTCAAGATTTGGCAGAGCTATTATTGCAATCGGAATTACACCTCGTGTGAGCGGTACAAGAAGATGAAGGCGGGACAAACGGTACCGGACAATCTATTGCCCGACGGCCGATTCATGAGTTGATTGGGCGAGAGGAATCGTTGTTATGGACTTGGGTCGATCGGTCTTCGTCGACATGTGGCCCGGTTGGGTCGGCGGAGGCGTCATCAGCGCCGTCGTCGTGACGCTCTTGCTCACACGCAATCGCCAATTGGGCGTATCGTTTTGTTATGCGTTTTCGATCGATCGAGTGAATGATTGGTTCGAATACCGAGCCAAAAAAGCAAGTCCCGCGGCGGCATTCCCAATGCCCACCGAACCTTTGCCCCTCCCTGCCGGCGGCCCCGTCGCATCGGCGGCCATCGACGCGGAGTCAGCATTACCGAAAAACCCCGCTGATTTTCCCATGCCAGGTGAATTTCCAATGCCTGGGGCTTTCCCCACGCCTTCGTCGTCGAGCGGAGGTTCCACGATTCAAGACGAATCATCTTGGCCCATGGTTTTTCTTGGTGGAATCTTTCTGGGCGGCATCGTTTCGGGCATTTTGTCGCGTGCGTTTTCGGGAGCGCCGCTAGCCTTGAATTTCGATTACGCTGGTTTCGATGCGCTTTGGAAAATCGGGCCGGTTGCCAAAACGGCGGTCCTTTTAGCCGGAGGTATTCTCGTCGGATTCGGAACTCGAATGGCCGGCGGGTGCACGAGCGGTCACGCAATCATGGGCGCACCGGGTTTGCAAAAAGCCAGCATTTTGGCGATGTGTGTTTTCATGGGCGTCGGTGTTGCCGCGACTTTCCTTCTGCATGCACTGCTCTGAGGTTTTGCGATGAAGCGATACGGCCTCTACGTCATACTCGGCACGATTTTCGGATTCGCGCTCAGCCGCGCCGGAGCCACACGATACGACATCATTGCGGATATGTTTCGATTCCGCAATGCGCAGCTCTACTTCGTCATTGGCACGGCATTCGTGCTCAACTTGATCGCATTCCAGGTCCTGCAACGCAGCGGCATTGGTGGACGTAGTGGAATGCCCCTCAATCTCCCGGATCGCATGTTCCACCCGGGCATCATTCCCGGCGCTATCATCTTCGGCCTCGGCTGGGCCATCACTGGCACTTGCCCCGGCACCGCAATGGCACAGCTCGGTGAAGGACACCTCTCCGCCCTCGTCATCATTGCAGGCGTCTTCGCCGGCGCGTGGATTTATCCCAGAGTCCACGCACGTTTTTTCAATTGGCAAGCTTCACGTTGCGGCGAGTAGCCGAAGCGGAACGAATCACTCGCGAATGGAAATGTGAAGCGTGGCCGCACGCGATCGCTCCATGACGGAGCGTCCGTCGATGCAGAACGCGCTTCAAATCGCGCGTCATTCCAACTCCTTTTCACATTTTCTTGTTTTTATTGACAAATACGTTTCGGCCCGTACAATGCAATGTTGTGACATCGACTTCTTTCGTGGGGAGCGTCGATCTTGGGCGCGATGGCCGAGGAGAAGTCCGCGCTCACGTCGCCGTTGTTGGCTCGAACGTCGAAGCTCTGACGGGAAAGGAGACGTTTCGCATTCCCCTCGAGCGTTGTGTGCTCGCGACCGACGGGCCGAAGATCATCGTCCGAAACGATGATGGGTCGATGGCCATTGCGAGTGACGACGAAGCGTTTCTCGATGGGCTCGAACGGGCGCAGCGAGGGTTGTTGAGGGGTCCTGTTCGGCGCATTCGGAACGCACGGCGTAGGCGGCGCGCGATTGCGCTCGGTAGCAAGGGCATGATCGCGGCAGTGGTCCTTTATGCAGCATGTGTGCCCATTACGCGATGGGCCCTTGGGGGTGGTATTCCCACGATGGTGGACCATATTGGGGAATCCGCGCTCGATCAATTGGGCCTCCACATGGAGCTCACACCCGCGGTGGAAAAACAACTCAATGACATTGCGAAGCAGCTCCAACCGGCCAGTTCGCTATCGGATCGATCCCTTCGCGTGCTTCTTGCTGGTTACACCGATGCGCACACCTTCAATTTGCCTCCCGATGTCGTCGTCGTGACTTCGGGGCTCGTGTGCAGAGCCGACGATGTCAATCTCGTCACGGCGGCCGTGGCGCTCGAGCTTGCCCATTTGGAGGGACGAGACGTGCGTCAAGCGCTTGTATCGACGGTGGATTGGTCCATGCCAATGACGCTTTTATCGGGAACCGACACGAAATTGCGCGAGCGTATGCTCGACTTTGCGGATCGCCGGCGTTCTCCAGGGTATACGCAAGAGCAAGAAGAAGCCGCCGAAACGCGAGCGGTAGCCATTTTGAGACAGGTGATTGCTCCGCCGACATCCGACAAAGACGCAGCAGCGCTGGTAGCACGGGTGAAGCAGCTCCAGGCAGACGTGGAATACGTCCCACCGCAGATTGAAAAAGGCGCAGACGACGTGCCCGACTGGTCGGACGCGCGCATTGAGGCGTGCAACCTCATCGATGCGCCGTGATCTCTACGGCATTGCGTGATTCGTCAACGCGAACTGGACCATTGCCCGTGTGGTCCATTGCGTTGATTTGTTCTGAGAATTTATGTATTCGGCAGCGGTTATCGGGACCGGCAGCGAAATGCCCTCAGCTCCCCGCAGGGTGCCAAATCGATTTCATTTCGACAAACCGCTCAATCCATCGCGGGCTCGAAGCACCATCCGCATCGAACCACGCCCCATCGTCGAGCGATCGCGTGCGCACGCGCTTCACGTTGAGAATCGCCGCTTCCTCGGCCTTCTTCACGAGCGACGGCTCGACGGCGTGCAAATCGATCGCCGACACGTCCATGTGTTTGGCAAGGTGAACCAATAGCTCCGACGCGCGCCCCGTGATGACGTTGATCACGCCCGCCGGAAGATCACTCGTCGCAAGCGCTTCACCCAGCACGAGCGCCGTACGCGGATCGGCTTCGCTCGCAAGCACCACCACCGTGTTGCCACTCGTGATGATCGGCAGCACCGCACCAAGCAGGCCGAGCAGCGCCGGACGTGCAGGCGCAACGACGCCGACGACACCCATCGATTCGGGCACCGTGAAGTTGAAATGCGGCCCCGCGACCGGATTCAAACTCGCAAAGAGCGACTGATACTTGTCCGCCCATCCCGCATACGAGACGCACCTGTCAATCGTCGCCGAAACTTCCGCTGCAGCCGCAGATCCATCGAGTCCACCACGCTCGAGCGATCGCGTGAGCTCCCCATGACGCGCCTCGAGCATCTCCCCCAAACGGTAGAGGATCTGCCCGCGGTTGTACGCAGTTCGTCCCGACCAACCCTCCCAAGCTCCACGCGCAACCACGACTGCGTCACGCACGTCCTTGCGAGAACCCCACGGCACGTTCTCTTTGGTCCCGCCGAGCTCCATCGGATCCGCCACCTGGATGTACCTACCCGATTCCGATCGGACGAACTGCCCGCCGATCAACATCTTGTACGCCTTGCGCACGCTGACGCGCTCCGGCAGCTCGAACGCACCGTCAGCTCGAACCTGCGCACCGTTTGGCGTTTGCGCCTTTTCTTTCGCCCGTGCCATCTCAGTCCACCTCGAGATACGCGAGGAGCCCTTGCCGGCCACCTTCGCGGCCAAACCCGCTTTCCTTGTAACCACCGAACGGCGAGCTGGGATCGAACTTGTTGTACGTGTTTGCCCAGACAACCCCTGCCCGCAAGCGCTGAGAAACCCAGAAACTCTTCGCCCCTTTGTCCGTCCAAACCCCCGCCGAAAGGCCGTACATCGTGTTGTTCGCCTTCTCGATCGCTTCGTCGGGCGTACGGAACGTCATGACGCTGAGCACAGGGCCGAAGATTTCTTCGCGCGCGATCCGATGCGACTGCGACACGCCCGTGAAGAGCGTCGGGGCAAACCAGTACCCGCGATCGGGGAGCTTGCACGGCGTCGAAAACCTCGTCGCACCTTCTTGCTCACCGGCCAGAACCAACTCGCGAATCTTGTCGAGCTGCATCTTGGAGTTGATCGCTCCGACGTCGGTGTTCTTGTCGAGCGGATCGCCCACGCGAAGCGTCTGCATGCGATCGCGAAGCTTGCGCATGAGCACGTCGAAGATGCCTTCCTCGACGAGCAGACGCGAACCGGCGCAGCACACATGTCCCTGGTTGAAGAAGATGCCGCCGATGATCCCCTCGACCGCCTGATCGAGCGGAGCATCCGCGAAGACGATGTTCGCCGCTTTGCCGCCAAGCTCCAGCGTGAGCTTCTTGTTTGTCCCGGCGAGGGCCTTCTGGATTCGCTTGCCAACGTCGGTCGATCCCGTGAACGCGACCTTGTCGACGCCCGGATGCGCAACCACGGCAGCGCCGGTCTTCCCTGCACCGGTCACGACGTTCACGACGCCCGGAGGCAAGTCGCACTCTTCGATGATCTTCGCGAGCAAGAGCGCCGTGAGCGGTGTCGTCTCCGCGGGCTTGAGCACGCACGTGTTGCCCGTCGCGAGGGCTGGAGCGAGCTTCCACGCGGCCATGAGCAGCGGGAAGTTCCACGGGATCACTTGACCCGCAACGCCGAGAGGCCGCGGGTTGCGACCTGGAAACGCGTACGCGAGTTTGTCCGCCCAACCTGCGTAATAAAAGAAGTGCGCAGCCGCGAGCGGCAGATCCACGTCACGCGATTCTTTGATGGGTTTGCCCCCGTCCATCGATTCGACGATCGCAAGCTCGCGTGACTTCTCTTGGATGACGCGCGCGATTCGATAGACGTACTTGCCTCGTTCGATCGGACGAAGCTTCGACCAGTATTTTTCGTATGCATGCCGAGCGCTCTCGACGGCGAGAGCGACGTCACGCTCGTCCGCTTCCGCAACTTCGGAGAGCTTCTGTTCGGTGGAAGGACTGATCGTGTCGAAGTACGTGCCCGATTGCGGCGGCGCCCACTTGCCTCCGATGAAGAGCTCGTATCGCGGTGCGATGCGCACGTGATCCGGCGATTCCGGCGCGGGCGCGTATGCCCATGCTTGTCCGAAGTCGAGCGCTGCGCGGTCGGCTGCTTTTGGCGCAAGCTTGTCGCTTTGTACTGTGAGGGCCGTGGATTCCTTGACCGTCATGATGCGTCTCCGTGCCGCTTTTGCGCCGCTCAGTCCTTGCTGAAGTAGTCGCCTGATTGATACGCGCCCGTACGTTCTTTCTCGAGCTGCATGAGCACGTCGTTGAGCAGCGTCGATGCTCCGATGCGGAACAAGTCGGGCGTGAGCCACGCATCGCCAAGCGTTTCCTTGACCAGCACCAAGTAGTGCAGAACTTGCTTTGCCGTGCGAATGCCGCCGGCAGGCTTCATGCCGATGAGCTTGCCAGTCTCGATGTAAAAATCGCGGATCGCTTCGAGCATGACGAGCGTCACGGGAGGCGTTGCTGCGGGAACGACCTTGCCGGTCGATGTCTTGATGAAGTCGGCGCCGGCAAGCATCGCGATGCGACTGGCACGACGAACGTTGTCGTACGTGTGAAGTTCGCCCGTTTCGAGAATGACCTTGAGATGCGCTTGTCCACACGCCTCTTTCGTCGCGGCAATTTCGTCGAACACGCGCGTGTGCTCACCCGCGAGAAATGCGCCGCGATCGATCACCATGTCGATTTCGTCGGCTCCCCATTCGACGGCGCGCCGTACGTCTTCGAGCTTCACTTCGAGCGCGGACAAACCACTCGGAAACGACGTCGCAACGCTCGCGACCTTCACAGTGGATCCTGCGAGCGCACGTTTGGCGACGGGAACGAGCTTCGGATAAACGCAGATCGCCGCGCATGGCGGCACGCCTGGCGATGCGCTCGGGTGCATCGCTTTTTGGCAAAGCTGCGTCACTTTACCGGGCGAATCCTTCCCCTCGAGCGTCGTCAGGTCCATCATCGAGATGGCCAGGTAGAGCCCCGCGACCTTCGCTTCTTTTTTGATGCTTCGTTTGCCGAGCGATCCTGCGCGCTCTTCGACCATGACTTTGTCGACAGAGGGCGCCGTGAAGTCGGGGTACATCACCCGCTGCTTCTCGACACTCGTCATACTGCTTCCGTTGCCGCTGCGTGCAGCCATCGAGCCGCCTCCGAGGGCGCAACCTACCAGAACGCGACGCGCGATCCCATCGAGATGCCGATGCTCGCGCAGCCTTTACAACCCTGGTAAGTCTCCCGAATCGTGAAGCGCTGCTCCGAGTACGTTCTGGCAAACGGAATCAGGCTCAACGTTCATCGTTTCGAGCCGGAAAACGCAAAGGCGTCGGGTTTGACCGTGCTTCTGCTCCACGGATTTCTCGATTCGGGGGCCACGTGGGAGCTGGTCGCCGAACCTCTTGCACGCGCCGGTCACGAAGTCCTTGCGCCGGATCTGCGGGGCTTCGGGAGCAGCGATCACGTCGGGGCTGGCGGCTATTACCACTTTGCCGATTACGTCGGCGATGTCGCCGCTCTCCTTGATCGATTCGAACGAAAACGCATCGCGCTCGTCGGCCACTCGATGGGCGGAACGGTTGCATCTCTTTGCGCGGGAGCGATGCCCGATCGCATCGAGCGCCTCGCGCTTCTCGAAGGACTCGGCACCCTTCATTCCGATCCGGCGACGACCGGCGTTGCTCGCATGCGTGCGTGGCTGCGCGACATGCAAAAGATCGAGCGTCAGCAGCGCCCGCTTGCATCTTTCGAAGAGGCCGTCGAGCGCCTTGCGCGAATGCATCCGTCGATTCCACACGGCATGATCGAAAGCCGAGCGCGTCTGCTCACGCGCGTGGATGATTCGGGACAGTTGCGGTGGGCGTACGACCCACTGCACCGCACGACATCGCCAACGCCTTTCAGCGCCGACGCGTTCAAAGGCTTTTTGCGAAGCATCACGGTGCCCACGCTGTTCGTGAGCGGAGGCATCGGTGGGTGGCGCGTGCCGGACGAAAGCGAACGCCTTGCATGCATTTCCAACGTCACGCACGTCGACCTGCCGGATGCGGGGCACATGATGCATTGGAAGTCGCCCGACGCAGTCGCAGAATGCCTACTTCGATTCCTCGCTTCGTGAGAACATCGACATCGATTGCGACGAGCGCGGATCGAGCGCTCGAAGGAGATTCATCACGTGGCAGAAATCACTCGCAAGGAGCTGGTTTTGGCGCTCATTGCAGCCGGGGACAATCCGCGGCTCATGGGTCTGGATTTGTCCGGACTCGATCTTTCCGGCCTCGCGCTGCACCGCGCCAATCTTGCTCGCGCAGATCTGAGCGGCGCCAACCTGCTCATGGCCAACCTGTTTCAGGCAAACCTCAAAGGAGCAAACCTTTCGAACGCAAACCTTACACGCGCCGACCTCGAAGGAGCGTACTTGGCGGACGCCAATCTCAGCGGCGCTATCCTCGTCGATGCGATCCTCACGGAAGCCAATCTGACCGATGCGATCGTCGACGGCTGCGACATGACGCGTGCCGTACTCGACGGCGTTCGTGGACTTCGCACGTGAACTGAATCTCCGCACGGGAGGACGTGCACGATTCCACGCGTTCGTGCATGCTCGACAACATGAACCTACACAAACGCTTTTCTTCTCTGCTTCCTGTTTCGTCGTTGATGTTCATAGGACTCGCCATGCTCTCGAGCGGCAGCACGAGCTGCGGGTCGGACAAGGCGTGTTTCTACTTCACGCAAATCGAATACGACATCGACAACTCGTGCCCATCGAGCGAGGAAGCGCTCGCGTTTTTCCAGGGGGACTTCTGTTCGACGAATATCATCGCGGTCGACACCGACGGCGAGTTCGACGGTGAAACGTGCTGCTACGAAGTTACCGAATCGGATGACTTTTTCGGATGCGCTGTTGGTCCGGACGTACCCCCGCCGTTTCCTGGATCCACGGCAGTTGCCACGGGCGTCGGAGGAGCTGGGGGCATTGGTGGTGCCGGCGGTGCTGCCGGAATGGGCGGCGTTGGCGGAAGCGAAACGTGTGCGCGATGCGCCGAGTTTCTCACCGAGACAAACCCTCCGCCTTTGTGCGACATGTCGATCCCGATCTACGAGGCCTACACGGACTGCAAGTGTCTTGGCCCATGCGCAACCGCTTGTGCCGATAACTGCTCGATGCAAACAGCGTCGACCGACTGCGAGACCTGCATGACCGATGCAGCGAATGGCTGCGGCATGGAACACCTCGCCTGCGTGAACGATCAGTAGTCGTGTACATCCGGACAAACACCTCACCCCCCAACCCCCTCTCCAACTCCGCTTCGCTGCGTGGAGAGGGGGAGCCGGAAAGCTCCGAGGGATGGAGAGGTCAGGGGTGAGGAGCGAAAACGCGCTCAGAACTTGATGTTCGTCGGGACGGGCGCGGGCGCTTTGTTGGTTGGTGTGGGCGAAGTGCCAGGCGCCTTTGCCGCCGTCGACGCACCAGTCGAGCCGCCAGCAGGCGCTCCAGTCCCTTGCGGCGAAGCCGTCGACGGCAAACGTCCCCAGAGCGAAGGTGACGGAGCCGGTGCTGCCGTTTCGACTTCCATCCCATCGTCGTCATCCGCGGCCTCTACGGCTGCAGACGCGCTCGGCGTAGGCGTTGCCGATGCAACGGCCGGGACAACCGAGCTCGGAAGTGGAGGGGGCGCCGATGCAGCAACAACCTGCGACTTGGCTGGAGCACTGCTTGCAGAGACCAACCCGAGTCGTTCCCGAAAAACGAATACGCCCACGGCTCCAAGGGCCAGCACGACGAGCGCGGTAAGACCTGCGACCGCACCTCCCGACATTTTCCGCGACTGGTTGACGGGTACCGAGATCGGCGCCGCTGCACTCGTGCTCGCACTCACCGCCGACACGGAAGCGTGTTGTTGCTGCTGCTGGTGCGGTTGCTGCGACGGATGAGCCTGTTGCTGCTGCTGCTGGTAATGCTGCTGCGCGTATTGTTGCTGTGCGTATTGTTGCGGCGCTTGTGCAGCCGCTTGCGGTGCCGGAGGAGGAATGCTTGCACCACCAAGCAAATGCCGAAACCCGCTCGCTTCCAATGCTTGCGCGCGCACGGCGTCTTGCAGCGAACGCAGGTGGTTGAGCATGTCCTCGGCTTTCTGGTAGCGCTCCTGCGGCCGGCGCTTGCACGCACGCATGACGATCGCGGCAAACTCCTGCGCGATCCGATCGCTTCGCCCCGTCTCGAGCGGCGGTGCATCCGTCATCAACTTCGCGCGCGCGAGTTCCGTGTCTTGCGCATCGCCAAAAATGTGACGACCCGCAATTGCGCGGTAGAGCATTGCACCAACGGCATAGAGGTCGGATGCAGCGGTCACGTCACGCGAGTTCAAGATTTGCTCGGGCGCCATGTACTCGAGCGTTCCGAGCGCCATGTCTGCACGCGTGAGGTTCGTCTGTTCCAAATCCTCGCCAGCTCCGGATTCGATACGACCCATGCCGAAATCGACGACGATCCCGCGGTATTTCCCGTTCGGCTGCGGCTCCATGATGATGTTGCCGGGTTTCATGTCGCGGTGAATGATGTGCGCCCGATGCAGATCGCACAGCGCTCCGATCACGTCACAGCCGAGATCGATTGCTTCCTCGACAGCTAACTTGCGTTGATGAAGCGTCTTCGAAAGCGGAAGGCCTTCAATGTACTCCATTACGAGCACGAGCCCGGCGTGCGGATCCTGGATGAAGTCCACCACGCGCGCGACGTGATCACTGCGAATGCGCCCAAGCAGGTTTGCCTCGCGTCGGAACCTTGCAACGACCTCTTGGTCGTACGCCGCAGCGGGCAACAGCGTCTTGATCGCCACTTTCATGCCGATCGCGAGGTGCTCACCTGCCCACACCTCGCCCATGCCGCCTGCGCCGACGCGCGCGTCGATCCGATACCGACCCGCAATGATTGAGCCCGGAACCAAGTCCATTATCGGCACATCGTAACGGAAACGCAGCCATCGCGATATAGGATGCGATGCTCGCAGGACATCGACGCACCGCGCCATCGTTGCTCGGCACGGCCCCACGAACGGTGTCTACCTTACATTGTTAGGTCGAAGCGGTCCCCGCGCGGCGGCTTTTGACTGGGGCGTCGTACACTTTGGAATAAGGCCAAATCGGGGGGTATGGGGGGGCCGAGCCTCGCCGTGTTTTTGTGCGAAGCGCAAAAACACCGGGAGGCGAGCCTCGGCCCCCCCATCGTAAACTAGCCTCGCGAGCGCGCGTCCCACGCGCGCGAAGCGAGCGTGCAAATCTTGGCCCGCATTCAAACTAGGGCGCCTCGCACGCACCGATGCTGCGCCTCTTGCCACTCGGCGGCGGCTTGCCGAAAAAGTCACGTTGCTGCGTGATGACCACTTGCTGCACGGTCGTATCCACCACGGGGGCACGTCGAACAGCGGGTGAATCCGGCTTGAGCGTGTAGTCCCCTCGAGCTGGATCGACGAAGAGACGCCCGATCGGGACGGAGAGCGACTGTTTGTCCTGGCCGCTTTCACGAACCCACGTGTCGAGCGGCCTCACTTGATCGGCGACGGACACACGATCGATCACGTTTCCGTTGCTCGTCACGAGCATTGCATCGGCTCGCGTGGACAATTCGAGCCCTGGGCGGCGGCGATCTTGGTGGTGGAGGATGTTGCCCGAAACGACATTCGTCCCCCGACTCAACCGAATCTGCAGCGCCGGTCGAGCTCCTTGCGGCATGACGATGGTATTGTGCGTGATTTCGAGGCCCCGCGGACCAAATCGACCATCACCGTCGTCCTTCGAATGGTCTTCGACTCCATCAGCATCGCCGAATGCCGCGATCCCCATCGCCGCATTTTCGAACAAGACGTTGCCCTGCACGGTCGAATCCCAGACTCCATCGAGGTTGATGCCCGCCCCGCCTCGCCGCTTCTTGTTGGCAAGAGCTCCGGAGCCATTGCGATAAATCAGATTCCCCTCGATTTGCGCGCCGCTCACGATGCCATCGGCCTGCCCTGCATACAGGCTTCGTCCGCTTTTGTCGAATTCCGGCTTTTCATGATAATCGCCGTTTACGTGAATTCCGCAACCGTCGTTGTCATGCAACGCGTTGAATCGCACGATCGGCCGATCGCCGCTATTGGACAGGTAGATGCCATGCTCCCGCCTGCTTCGATAGACTTCGTTGTGCTCGAAAATGACGTCGTCCGCAAACGACGTAAAAATGCCCCATCGGCCATTGTTGCCGAATCGGCCATTACGTACGACGATGTGCGACGCGTACATGATTGCCACGGCCGCTCGTGGCGCACCATGAGACGTCAAGCCGTCGAGGACGACGTGTCGAGATCCGCGCACGAGGATCGTATCGCGACAGTGTTTCTTTTTGCATGTCGGATCGGCTTTCACGACGGCCGCGTGCCCCGTCGCCAGGATCGTAATCGGACGCAATGGCTCGCCTCGAATACCGCTCAGCACGAATCCTCGATACTCGCCATCGGCTACGAGCAACACGTCGCCGGGCGCCGTTGCCAACGCCATCGCACGCTGGATTTCTCTGCACGGGGTCGCTTCGGAGCAATCGTTCGTATCGCGTCCGCTCGGTGAGACAAAAAATCGCCTTCCGCCCTTTGGAGCCGCCGGCCTTACGGCCAAAGGACCCGCGATACCCAGGTTTCGCATCCGCGGTTCAGGCGCCGCTGCGCTTCCGTCTTCGTCGGACGATGCCGCCGGACGTGCGCACGAAAGTAGAAGAAATGCGAACCCGAACGCAATCGGTCGTCCCCTCATCTCGTCCCCCCGGAATACCCCCGAGCCTAGCGCTCTGAATTCGTAACGCAATCAACGAAAATTCCTCGAAGCCGTCTTGGACGTGCATCCGACGTTCCATCGCAAAAGCATCGCTGCCGAGCCCGATGCACGAACGAGCGATGTGGTCAAGACCGTTTGCCCGTTATGGACACGCGGCCGTCGAGGGCGCTGGTCGCGCTTGCGAACGGCGCGATCGGCGCGGGTGGTTGACATGTCCACGCTGGCGGTGCTACGTGCCGAACTGTCGAAATTCTCGGCGCATCGTTGCGTGTGCGGTTCTCGGAAAAACAGGCTCCTCCGCCGAAGTTCATCTCGACCAACCATTGGATCACACCAACCCATTTTTGGAGACGACCCGTGGCCGGCGAAAAAAAGCGCCTCCATTACGATTGCACGAAATGCATTGCATTCTGCTGCTCCATCTACGAGCGCGTCGAAGTGTCCGATTTCGACATCAAGCGACTTGCCAATCATTTCGGCGTTTCCGTTGCAATCGCCAAGGAAAAATACACCACCATGCGGGACGGTTCACGCGTCCTCAAACGCACCAAAGACCCGCTCTTTGGTAAATCATGCAAGTTCCTCCATCCGGAAACGCGTGGCTGCACCATCTACGAAGCTCGTCCGAAAACTTGTCGCGAATACCCCGGCCGCACCCGCTGCGCCTATTACGACGCGCTGCGTTTCGAGCGTACCATTCAGGATGATCCCACCATCATCCCCATCGTTCGACTGATGTTTCGTAAGACATGATCGAATGGACCTCCGCCCACCAGTCAATGTAGAATGATTCGCATGGCGCCCCCGCACCCCAATCGATCGACGCTCGAGCGAACGACGGCCTGCGTATTTTTCGCGGGTTTGGCAGGGCTCGCCAGCACGAGCACGCTTGGTTGTCAGCTCGTCGGAGGACTCGACGAATTGAGGCTTGGCGCAGGCGCAACCGGTGGCGGCGCGGGCAGTGGCGGAAATGGCGGCGGCGGAGGCGGCGATGTTGCGAGCAGTTCGTCGAGCTCGTCGTCGTCGTCGAGCAGCGGCGTGCCGATCATGGGCGACATCGCATGTGGCGGCGAGATTTGTCCAGTCGGTATCGAAAGCGCATGCTGCTATGACGATGGCAAGAGCAATGCGGTATGCGTCAATGCGCCGCCGGCAACCGATGGGTGCGATACGGCCGGCGGTGCCAGTGGATACGAAACGCGCATAGAATGCCAGCTCCCGGCGCATTGCCCCCCTGGGCAATTCTGTTGTGGCAACCTGGAAACAATTGAAACCACGACGTGGTATCCGATTCTAGGCTGCGCTTCGACGTGCATGTGGCCCGACACCGTGGTCTGCGATCCAATGAGCGCCATTCCTGACGAGGTGTGCCCCATCGTCAACGACCAAGGCATGATGCGACAAACCAAGTGCCAGGTCAGCGATTTCCTCCCGACAAGCTACGCCGTTTGCAGGTAAGGCGCAAAACCACAACTCGACGTCAATTGCGCAACGTGGACCACTTATTTGACTGTGGTGTTGCCACCTTTTCGATGGTGCCACCGTATACCCCGCTGCGCACTCGGCGCATGAATTACCCAACGCGACGCGTCAGCCACTTCGCACCGCGCCAATGCGCTCCGTCAATTGTTCTGTTTTTTTAGAACAAACGGGAGTTCCCACCCCGCATGAAGGCTCGGGCACGACGCGTGCATTCGGTGCTACGCTATGCGTGCCATGCGCCATGGCCTTTGCACAGCGGCATTCTTACTCCGAGGGGAACCACCGTGCCACGCTTTTCCCAAAAGCTGCCCTTTCTGACGTCAATCGTCGCCACGCTCGCGTTCGCATCATCTGCACGTGCAGCGGACGAACCCACGATGCCCGTCATCAACTACGATCGCAAAGTCACGTGTTATGACCTCGCGGACGGGAAATCGGTGCGCGTTCAATGCGACACCGATGCAAAAGGGAAAACGGTGTGCCTCGTCGCGCCGAATCAAATGCAAGGCACCGGCGACCCGCTCGAACGCGTGCAGCCTTGTGAACACCGCACCGACGCCGATTACAGCGCGCTATCGAAACGCGCGAAAATGGTCCCGGCCATCGCAGAAGCTCCGCCAGGATATGCCCGCAGCGAGCTTGGTCGAGCATTCCAAGTCAAGTTCGACTTATTGAAGAGGTTCTATATTGGGGCTGGTTGGGCACCTACGCTTCAATCGAATAAGGGATTCGAGGTTCCCGCTGGATTCCCCTTTGCTCGCGGACATGCCGAATTGGGCATCGTCCTCAGCGTCTTGTCGCCTCGAGGTCGTTCACGGCACGACATGCATCTTCTCGAAGGCTCTGCGAGTTTTGCGGACCTGGAAGTACGCGGCACGCTTTTTTCCTATGATTATCAGCACGAACACCGACGACCGGCATTTTGGATCAGCACGTTCTTCGGCGAACCGGAAGTGCATCCCTTTCTTCCCCGCATGGGCTGGGGTTTTCGCCTCTTGAGCGTCCTCGATCGGCAACCCTCCTACCGCAATTCGCTCGACATGGAATTCGGTGAAGTCCACATTGCTTACAATCCGTGGCAATCGAGCGACATGTACAGCAACTTCCGATTGGAGGTCGGCGTGGATGTCGGGGCCCATTGGTCGGATAGACAAACGATCAAACGCGAAAATGGTAATTATTTCATAGGCCCGACGTTCGCCGCCAAGTCACGCATTTCCCTCGGAAAAGGCGGTCTGCACTACCTCTTCTCCGACCTCAATGTACGTCGATCGACCATCGTCTCCGGCGAATATACAGGAGCTACGGTCAACAGGCTCACGGGATCGCTCGCATACGAAGGCGTGCTCATCGCCATCAACGATCAGCCCGTTTCATTGCGCCTAGCGACCGAAGGTCGCACGCAAAATGATTTCATGCGCGACGTTCGAGCGGTCGAATTGCGTTTTCTTGCTGGATTGCGCATGTCGTTTGGCGCTCCACCGCGCGTTTTCGAGCCCATGCCGGATTTCGAGGATCCGTGAAAGCTCTTCCCCTCGTCACGGCATGCGTGATGTCGGTTTTGACCATGGCATCGTTTGCCGCGGCCGATGACCGAGATTTTCGCATTTCCAAAGAGGGGCGCCGTTTCCGCGTGCAATTCGACCCCGAAAGCCGAATTCGCGTCGGAGTCGCAGGGACGCTCGCGCGGACGACGGAAACCAGTATCGGCGCATCCGTCGAGCTGCATGCGGGCATTGGCTTCAGACGCAGGCGCTCCTGGGGCGAGGGGCCCGAACGTATCGAATGGCAAATCGATAATCGATTTCTCACAGGTTGGGTCGCCCCCACGGTGCAACCATTCGGAAACATGCCCGCATTCGATGCCGTTTTGTACGCGCTTTCCGCTCACCGGCACGACTTGGCGCCGCGGATCGTCCTGCCAAGCTCGCCTCCGGCGAGCATCCCCTTCCCTTTCGACGTCGGCCTCGATAGCGAATTTGGACGCGTCACGGTCACGCGCGTTTCGCCCGTCGGCGCGAGCGACCGCGAGCCCGTTGCATTCATGCGCGTGGGCGTCGCACATGCAACGGCGTTCATTGATCCTTTGCGCTCCAACAATCCCGGACGCAGCATCGAAATTGGCGTAGGCGTACGTTACGACATCGATTTGTTTGGTGCTCGAACGGGTACCGGCGCGCCGGATTCGCTCGCTGCGCCGCGCGTCGTGCACCGAATTGCTCCGGGAACGGCGGGATCTCTGCGCTTGCGCTTCGAATCGCTCGACGGCCTCTGGGTCATGGATGCCCGCGGTGAAGTGGTTCCTCATTGGACGAGCGAAGGCAAATGGGCCGTGGGAGCGCTTGGACAAACCCGCATCGAACGAACGCTCATTGCCATCAACGACGAGCCGATTGCAGCATTTTTCGATGCCGGTTGGCGTTTGGTCCCCGCATCGCTGGAACTCGCCGCCCTGCACGACGTTCGCGTGAGCCTCGGCGTGTCCCTGGGCCTCGACCTCACGCCCGACGTTCGCGTGGTCCATCGCGAACCTCGAGGGCGCTAGCAGCCGTTGGCGCAGCGCCTTTTGCGTGCCACAATGCGCGCGATGTCGAGACTGGCTGCCGTTTTTCTCTGCGCAACCTTGCTGAGCTGCGCTCCCGTCAAAGTCCCCCAAGCGCCCGCCATTGCGCCGGTCACGCTTTCGCTCGTCGAATCGGAGCCCGTCGAAACGAATCTCGATAGACCCGACATTCCAGATGCGTCCGCCGTGTGGCTCGAAATGGTCAATGGCGCCAAACGAACCATCGACGTGGCTCAATTTTATGCGAGCGAAGCGGAACCTCAGTGGATTGCATCGAGCAAACTCACGCCCATCATCGACGCGCTCGTGAGCGCGCACGAGCGTGGAGTCAAAGTGCGGTTTCTCGTCGATGAGAAGTTCGTCCCTCAGTATCCAGGCACGATTGATCGCTTGAAAAAAGCTGGCATCGAAGTACGACGCATCGATGGTGACGCAATCTTCGGCGGCGTGGAGCACGCAAAGTACTTCATCGTCGATGGATTCACGTCATTCATTGGAAGTCAAAACTTCGATTGGCGAGCTTTGACGCACATCCAAGAAATGGGCGTATGCCTCCATTCGACCGAATTTGCTCATCAATTACAAGATTTGTTCGACACAGATTGGGCCATCGCGGGCGGCGCTTCAATGGAAGCGCGCATGCGAAAGCACCCGCCAGCAGGAGCATTGCCGGGCGTCGAAGCACAACGCGTCGAATTGGTTGCCAGCCCCAAGGGATGGCTGCCCGACGAAAGTTCTTGGGATCTGCCGCGCATCATCGCTTTGCTCGATGGAGCCAAACAATCCATTCAGCTTCAGGTGCTCAAATACAAAACCATCGACCGGTCGGGACATCGATTCACGGAAATCGACGATGCAATCAGGCGGGCGGCAGCGCGTGGCGTCAAAATTCGATTCATCATCAGCGAATGGGGCATGAAGGACCCCTCGATCCAGGCTCTACGTGACCTTACCCCGGTCGTCGAAGTCCGCGTCATCACCATACCGAAATGGTCGGGCGGAGACATTCCTTTCGCACGCGTGGCCCACGCCAAGTACCTCGTCGTGGATGAAAACGTCGCGTGGATTGGCACGAGCAACTGGGAAGGCGACTATTTCATGAAGAGCCGAAACGTTGGCGTCATCTTGCACGAGGGAACCATTCCGAAAAGGCTCGCAAAGTTTTTCGATGAAAACTGGACGAATGGCCTCGTGACGCCCGTTTTGCCAGCACCTGCACCGAATCCATCACCTTGATGGCCGATTCAATGGATGCTGGCCGGCGCGTCCGGAGGATCGCTCGCAGGACGCACGTTCGGGAAAAAGAGCGCGCAAAAGAAGGCTATCGCCGACAAACTCGCGATCATCCAGAAAACCGTCCCAAGCCCCGTCTCCAGGTATCCGGCAATTTTGTCGACGATTTCCGGCGCTATTTTGGCCATTCCTTCGCGCGACAACAACTGACTCGCAGCATCCTTGGGAATGGTTGGATCGACGGCGAGTGCCGTCACGATGACACCGCCCATGACGCCGACGGCAACGGTTCCGCCGATGATCCGAAAGAACATCGTGCTGGCCGTCGCAACGCCGCGGTATTCCCACGACACGCTCATTTGAACAGCAATGATGAGCGAGACATTCGCGAAGCCCATGCCCGTGCCGAATAGAACCGCCGCGATTCGTAATGCCCACGGGCCATCCTTGGCGAAGAGCGCGAGCAGCAACGTAGCCAACGCGGTAAGCGTAATCCCTCCGCGTACGAGCGCGCGAAAACCTGCTTTCGTGACGATTCGCCCCGCAATGGCGCTCGCAATGGGCCACGCAACGAGCATGGGTGCAATGGAGCTGCCCGCTTCGGTCGGCGTACCGTGACGAACCCCCTGCACATAAAGCGGCACGTACGTCAGAAGCGCGAACATGCAGCCACCAGCAGCCGCATTGATGACGGAAGCAAGTGCAATCGTGCGACTCTTGAACAACGCGAGCGGCAACATGGGCTCGACCGCGCGGCGTTCGACGAAGATGAATGCGCCCAAAAGAACCACGACGGCACCGATGAGCAATGCCTCGGTCGATTCATTTCGCCCTCCCGCAGCGAGGAGCAGACAGGCGACGAGGGCCGTAAAAATGGCAGCACCGGCGATATCCAAGCTAGGCTTCTTGTCGCGAGAAACCTTTTCATGGAAAAAAGACGCGAGCAGAAAGGCCGCGGCAATGCCAAAGGGAATGTTCATGTAAAACACCCACCGCCACGAAACGTGCTCGACGATCACGCCGCCGATGAGCGGTCCGACGAGCCCGAAAAACCCCCAAGCAGCGCCGAAAAATCCCTGTATTTTTGCCCGTTCCTCGATACCGAAGATATCGCCCAAAATGGTAATCGGCATCGGCTGCATGGCGCCTGCACCGAGTCCCTGAAACGCGCGAAACGCAATCAACATGGGCATCGATTGCGCCGCGCCGCTTGCTGCCGACCCCACGAGAAATACAAAAATTCCGAATAAAAGCACGGGCTTGCGGCCGTACAAGTCCGCCAATTTCCCAAAAATCGGGACCGTGATGGCCGATAAAATCAAATACGCATTCGTTACCCAAGAATAGTATTCGATTCCGCCGAGCTCTCCCGTCACCGTGGGCATCGCCGTCGCCACGACCGTGGCTTCGAGCGCAGCCATCGCAAGCGCGAGCACGAGCGCCGATACCGTCAAGCCTCGGTGGGTTTTGCGGCCTTGCGATGCGGTCATGGCCTCGCACCCATGCGCGGATTTCGATTCATTCGTCAGAAAACTCCGAACCTACGAACGAGCATGCCGATCTCTTCATCCTCGAAAAAGACGCTATCGAGCCCCGTTTGAAATGTGTACGTCAGGCTCGTGGCTTCTTTGAAGAGCGCATCCGTACCGAGCGCATCGAGCGACAAACTCGAAAGATGCTGGCGCTTTTCGTCGTCCGCAAGAATGCCCATGAACGAGTCGTACGCGCCAATCACCTGCAGCGCCGTCTCCGGCGATATGCCAGGCCGCAACAGCACCTCGCACATCTGCTCGAGCGGCGACAGGCGAAGCCTGTTTCGGACGAACCGCACGACGCGCGCAGGATCCACGCCGCCTTCGTCTCGCCACTGTTCATCCTTGCCAAACAGCTCGAGCGAGAAACATGCAAGCATGCCGCTCGCAAACAAAAGCTTGCGGCTCATACGAAGCTTGACGTTTCGCAGCGCCCAGCCGCCCTTCGTCCGCTGCTTGTTGACGAAGTCCACGGTGATCGTGCGCCAGTAGCGGATGATGTCGTTCAGCAGAAATCGCGGGACGAGCGGATTTCGTTTTGAGAACAAAAGACCTCGATCGTCCGACACGTAACGATGCAAGACGAGCTCGATCACGCGCTCGTGCGCCTCGGAGCGGCACACCGCGAGGGACTCGAGCAGGAGCAGAATCCGCTGCGTCGTGTTGCGATTCGTGTCGTCGTGTCCGCCGATGAGGTGCAACAGCGGATGACTGAACGACACGTTGTCGAAGACGCCATAGGGGCTCGGTGGCTGAAACTTGGCGTCATCGAGGATGCGCGTGATCGCGAGCGCACGCTGAAAGTGCGCGTCGTCCGCGCGACCATCGACGAGCAGCGTCCAATCGATGTCGCTGCCCGGCGTGTACTCGCCGCGAGCGAACGAGCCGAACACGACGATGCTCGTGTCTTCGACGTCTTGGCCGGTGAGCAGCTCGCGCAGGCGTTCGAGCGTTGCTGCGGAAAACGCACGGGCGGCGATGACGTTTGGGAACGCGCGATTCGCCTTCGCTTCGAGCCGTGCGATCAATTCCGATCTTGGTTCCATCGCGTCCTCGCCGTGCGGCCGGGAGGCTAGCGCGCGGATCCTGGTCGGTAAAGGTGCAGCGGATACGCAGACTTACGAGGCAGCTCATCGCGCCGAGGGAGTCGCCAAAGAACAATCTGCAATCATGGCACGAAGCGTGTGCTGTGCGCCATCGAGCGTCGGATACGCAAACAGAAACGTGCGGCCGGTCCAAACGAACCGCGCATGCGTTGCGTCGACACGTGGATCTCGACTGCGTAAATCCATGTCGACTCCGATGATGCGCTGCAGCCACGAGCTGCGGCGAAAACGCCCGTCTTCGTAATGCGGCTCGACGTACTCGGCAAACGGCTCGCGAAACCCTCGACGTTCGACATCGCCAACTTGACGCACTTCGTGGCCCTCGATCACCGCATAGTGGATCGCGTCGAGCGATTCGAGCCACGCTTGTCGGGCAACGTGGATCCGGCCGCTCGAATCCCAACGAGCTTGCAAGCGCGCGTCGACGATCCTGCCCGAGCGCGGATCGATGAGACTGCCTTTCACGGCATGCACACCACGTTCGTCGATCACCCTTGCGGCTCCGTCTTCTTCGAGCGCAAGCAGCGTCGGCGAGCCCATCCCGCGCACGGGGAGCGCGTACTGAACCTGCGGCAAATCATGACGCGTCAGAGCGATCGAGCCGCGATCGTTCGTACGGATCCAAAATATTTCGTGGCTCGTCATGAAACCGAGCGAGCGGCCATCCCCTAGAAGCATGGCTTCGACATCGATGAAGCCCGCCTCGGCGATGATGGGTGCGCCAATCGTTTGACCTGCAATGTTCACATACTGAATGACAAACTCGTGCTTGGAAGGAATCGTGCACGGTTTGGGACACCGGTATTCGCAGACATGCGGTTGCGGTACGTTCCGAGGCCAACCGGAACACGTGGCATCGACGCACCTGCCTTCGCACGTCGCTTGGCGATATTCGATGCGTTTTGCGATGATGACGAATCCGCGTCCCAAAGGCGCAACTTCTACCGCCATTGCATCTGCGGGCAGGCCAATATCCATTTCGCGGCCAATCGGAGCGCCGTCAGGCGAAAGAGCACGCACTCGAACGCCCTCGGAAGTCGACCACGCGATGAGTCCTCCGCGCGCGCCAAACCCAATGGCGAACTGGCCGTATTGGACGATGGCGCCGATCTCCGTCGGCACGCCCAATTGGCACTGCGTCGCGCCTGCATTTTGCGCCGTCGCCTCGACAGGACCGACATGATTCGGCTCGGCAAGATGCACGGACGGGCTCGACCGATGGCCATTCGTAGGCGCAGAGCAAGCTCCGCAGGCCATGAGCGACAGGACGGCAGCGACCTTGCCAAAATGTAGGAGGCTTCCAATCATTCGTGATGAGCCATCTTCGGTTCTTTTCGAGCGACACGCGCGCATGAAATGAAGCGCTCGGCACGAATGCGGCGGTGAACGTGCTCGCACACTTTACCGCTAGACGTCGGATTCAAGATAATGAATGTATTCCCGTATTGAACAGCGAGCACCGAACACAACCCTTCTATCGAACGACGGTTTCGTCTCCGGAAACCATTCGAATGGTAGTGACCGACGGCAGTCAACTCGACGAAGCCGAGGTTCGGCAGATCCATGCGTTGCGCTTGGCGCTGATGCGCCTTCGCTCGGACGTCGATCCGGACACGGATTATGTAGATGTGGCAGCATTCGTGCGCAAAGCACGGTACGTCGTTCGAGCGTTGACGCCTCGAGGTGAGCTTCGGGCGTGCTTTGTGCTGCGTTCCACGGAGCGCGACATTCTAGGCCGGCGCTGCATTGTATTGCTGCCGGAGTTTGGCTATGCCGTGCCAAATCTGCGAGGGGGGCAGGTTGCGCGGATGTTCACTCGTGTGATGTTTCAGATCCGCACGTTGAACTGGAACCGAGACATCTTCATTGCTGGCTGTGGCTATCCACATTCATACAACACGTTTGCAACCGCCTATGACGGTGCCTTCCATACGCTCGCAAGCAAAGACATTCCCGCATTGGATCGCGCGGTCCTCGAGGACTTTCTCCGGGAAAAGCTGGGACGAGACGACATTGGGGCCGGGCTTTTACGGGTGAATGTATTGCATGTCGAGATCGAGCCTCGACATTTGGAACGCCTCCAGCGCTCGCGATTCTATCACGAATACGTCGCACAGAATCCTCGCTGGCAAGACGGCTACACGCTTGGCTTCGTGGTGCGGGCGGATTGGCGCACGCTCATGGCGAGCATTTGGTTGCGATTTTTCCGCCCGAAACACGGCGAGAAGCCCAACGCCCCTTCGACGAGCGTGAGCTTCCGAAGCTCCAAATGAGCCGAACGATGAGCCGCGCGGCTCAACCGAAGCTCAAATAGGTCTGATCCTTGAGCCCGCGCTCGTAATCCGCAAGAAGACGCATTCCTTCGGTCGGCCTCAATAGATCCTGCTTGATGGCCCCGTCGACCTGCGCCTTCACCTTCGCCATGAGCGTCTGCGTGTCGTATTGCGTGAGCGCAAGGACCTCGCGGATCTTGTTTCCCGCAATGGTCTCCTCGATGTAATAACCGCATTCCTCGTCGTCATCGAGGAACACATGAACCTCGTTGACCCGGCCAAACAGGTTATGGATGTCGCCCATGATGTCCTGATAAGCGCCGGTGAGGAAAATCCCCAGGTAATAGGGCTCTTCACCTCGCAACGGATGCAATGGCAACGTGTCCCTCACATCGTTCCGGTCGATGAATTTACTGACCTTGCCCTCGGAATCGCACGTGATGTCGACCAGCGTGCTCTCGGCAGAAGGGCGTTCATTGAGCCTGTGAATGGGCACCACGGGGAATAGCGCCCCGAGCGCCCAATGGTCGAGCAGCGATTGGAACACCGAGAAGTTGCAAATGTATTGGTCGGCGAGCTGCTTCCGAAGTGCCACCAAATCCTCGGGCACCTCCGCCGGGTCGATCGAGCCGAGCAGCTCTTGCATGCGCTCCGCCGTCTCCCAAAACAACGCCTCGACACGCGCTTTCACATCGAGCGCCAAGTAGCCAAGCTCGAACATCTTCTGCGCCTCCTCCTTGACCTGGAGGAGATCGTGAAACGATTCGGCAAGGTTCGTCGGAGACAAACCATCGCGCGTCTCGATCAGGTTCCGGATGAGCTTGTGCTCCTCGGTCTTGATGTCGATGGGCGCCTCGGGCGTCTTCTCGATCGAGCCGAACGCTTGCACGGCGAGCACCGAGTGGTGCGCGACGATCGCACGACCCGACTCGCTCACGATGTTCGGGTGTGGGACCTTCTCGTCGTCGCAGATGTCCGCGATGTTGAAGACGATGTCGCGCGCGTACTCTTCGATGGAATAGTTCATCGATGAATGAAACGTCGAACGCGAGCCGTCGTAGTCGATCGCGAGGCCGCCGCCGACATCCATGTACTCGATGCGATGCCCCATCTTGCGAAGCTTGGCGTAGTGCCGAGCAGCTTCGCGTACCGCGCGCTTGATGACGAGGATGTCGGGCACCTGCGAACCGATGTGGAAGTGCAGGAGCTTGAACGCAGAGTTCATCCCGGCTTCGGCCATGATCGCGCATGCCGCAAGGATCTCGGCCGTGGACAAACCAAACTTTGCGTGCTCACCACCGCTGTCTGCCCACTTGCCTGCGCCTTGCGTCAAGAGACGAACACGCAAGCCGACGAGCGGCTCGACGTTCATCTCCTTCGCCACACGAACGATCGTGCGGACCTCGGAGAGCTTCTCCGCGACGAGGATGACCTTCTTGCCGAGCTTGCGGCCGATCATCGCGGTGCGGATGAAGTTCTCGTCCTTGTACCCGTTGCAAATGATCAGCGACTCGTTGTCCGTGTGAACGCTGAGGCCGGCGAAAAGCTCGGGCTTCGATCCGACTTCGAGGCCGAAGTGGTAGAGCCGCCCCGCTTCGAGGATCTCCTCCACGACTTCCTTGAGCTGGTTCACCTTGATGGGGAACACGCCGCGGTATTGACCGCGGAACTTGAGGTCCGCGATGGCCCGGCCAAACGCCTCGTTCAGCGTGCGAACGCGGTGGTGCAAGAGGTCCTGGAAGCGGATGAGGAGCGGCGTGCGCAAGCCTTGCTTACGAGCCTCCTCGACGACGTCAATCAACGCGATTCGCCGACCTCGCTCCTGAAGCGGCGCGACGGTGATGTTGCCCTCGGGGCTCACATCGAAGTACCCGCGGCCCCAACGGTCGATCATGTAGAGATTGTTCGCGTCTTCCGTGGTCCACGCGTCGGCGGATGGATGCTCGTATTCGCTCAACTTCTTCGTCTCCCTCAGAGCACGATGTTCGGCCCGGGCAAGCGACGCCGGCAACGATGTGACGCGCGGCAGCGGCTCAATACGCTAGGAATGCCAAACCTTCAAGGTGGTTGGGCAATTTGAGATGAAGTCGGAGAAACCATGCGAGCTGGAGTTTGGGGCGAAGGACGGTCCGACGCCCCAACAACTCGAACGGGCGCTCGATCAGGAGGCGTCCGCGGGAGGCGCGGCAGCCTTCGCTCGCTTGTTTGCAGACTTGTAGTGATCGTAGAGGCGCGGCACGGGGTGGGCCTCGAGGCGCTTCTTGTAGCCAGGATCCTTCGTCCGGTTCTCGGCTTTGAGGATCGCGTCGATGAGCTTGTCGCGTGAGCCGAACTTCTCCTTGACCTCGGAGAACGTAGCGTGGAGGCGCAGGAGCTTTGCGTTCGAGACATGCTCGAGCCCTTTGTTGCCACCGCGGTCCGAGCTCGCGCGGCCGAGCCAGAGGTCCTCGCCGACGAACGTCTTGACGGCCTCCACGAGTTTCGCTTTGTCGCCAAAGCGCTCCTTGACGATCGCGAGCGGTGCTTTGCGTGCCATGTTCGATGTCTCCTCGAATGGTGGCGCGAGTTGACTCGCGCGGTTGTTCGAGGCGGCGGTGTAGCAGAACGACGGGGCAGCGCGCAAGAAGAGTGGCGTGCTGACGATCGCCACAATCGCCACACTCTGCTATGGGCGTCGCATGACTGCTGTCGCGATGCGCGGCCGAATATCGGTCCATCCCCGCGGGTTCGGATTTTTTGTGACCGACGCGCCGAGCGCGACGTCGGCATTCGTCACGCCACCCGATCTCAATGCATTCCTCCATGGGGACATCGTCACGGCCGACGTCGCGACGAATGGCGGAAGGTCATCTGCGACAAACCTCAAGCTCGTCACTCGATCGCGTGCGGAAGTATTTGGTCACGTTGTGGTGCGTTCGGGCAAGCCATACTTGAGCATCGATCGCTCCGTCGCCAACACGGATTGGCCACTCGATGGGGCGAGCCGTTTGTCCGAAGGAACGTACGTCGTCGCGGAAGTATCCGGCGATCGGCTGGTCGTGTCGCGCGTGCTTCCGGCGGATTCGGACATCGGCATCGAACGGTGCATCGCGCGGCATGGTTTGCGCGCGGTGTTCAACGCGGAAGTCGAATCGGCTGCCGAAGAAGCGGCGCGACGTTCCATTTCGACAAACGCTCGTCGTGATCTGCGTCATCTGCGATCGGTCACGATCGACGCCGAGTCGACGCGTGACATCGATGATGCGCTGGCAGCTCATCCGGCCGATGCTGACGGAGCGCTGCGTGTGCTCGTGTCGATTGCGGATGTGGATGCATTCGTTCCGCTGCGATCGATCCTCGATCGCGAAGCGCGGCTTCGCGGCACGAGCGTGTACCTTGCGGGACGAGTATTGCCGATGCTTCCGGAAAGTTTGTCCGCGAACGCGGCAAGCTTGGTCGAAGGTCACGATCGACCTGCGCTCACGGTGGAGATGCGCATCGATCCGGAGGGTCGCATCACGTCGGTGGACATTTACGAGAGCCTATTGCGATCGCATGCGCGACTCACGTACGACGCAGTGGACGAGTTTCTCACCGAGGGACATTCAGCGGGCGTGCCGCAGCCCGTCGAATCGACGCTGCGATGGTTGCGAACGGCAGCGGCGCGTTTGACTGCCGTGCGGCAAGCGCGCGGTGGCGTGAACGTGGCGCGAGAGGAAGCGCGCATCGAGGTCGATGCACGTACGGGACAACCGACGACGATCACGACGCAGCGAGACACGGCCGCTCACAGGCTCGTCGAACGACTCATGGTGGCGGCGAACGAAGCCGTCGCAGGATGGCTCGTGGCGCGAGGTTTGCCCGGGATATACCGCGTCCATGACGAACCTTCGGCGGATCGCGTCGAAACGCTGGCGAAAGTCGCGCACAATTTCGGATTCGAAGCGGGTTTTGGCCCACGGCTCACGCCTCGCGGGCTCGCAGCGTTCGAGGCACAATTTGCCGAGGGTCGATCGGAACCGGCCATTCGCACTGTGCTCGGCCAAGCGCTCGGACCCGCGCGTTATACGCCCGAACCTGGTCCGCATTTCGGTCTCGGCGCACCGCTCTACCTGCATTTCACGTCGCCCATACGCAGGTATGCGGATCTCGTCGTGCACCGAATCATCAAGCGATACCTCGAAGGACATCGCGAATACGACGAGCTACGCGCCGAGCTCGCGGTGCTTGCGGCAGATTGCGATCGTTCCAGTGCGGCGGCGGGCAAAGCCGAGGCGGAGCGTTACCGCATGCTCATGGCTCGCATGTATGCCGAGAAGCTTGGCGACGAAATCGTTGGCAACATCGTCGCAGTAAAGCCGTTTGGATTGATCGTACAGATTGCGGGGACGGGTGCGACGGGCTCGATTGCAATCGATTCGCTTCCAGGAGGTCCCTTCCGCAACGACGTAACAGCTCAAGCACTCGTGGGTCCGGGTCAAAAGTTCGCCGTGGGTGATCGCGTGCGAGCGACCGTTGCAGCCGTGCACGAAGATCTCGGCCGAATCGACCTCGTGCTCGTGGCGTGATGCTCTCGTCGCGCAGGCGTCATGCTGCGTAAAGAAACGCTACGCTTGTGCGCTGTACTTCGATTTGATACTCCTTGATCATGTCCGACATTACGTCAAAGACGGTTCCGAACTACGGGTTGGTGTTCGAGGGGTGTCCGGATCCGTGTGCAATCGTCGATGGCGACGTAATCGTAGCAACGAACACCGCATTTCGAGCGCACTTTGGGGACGCCGTGCAATCGTTTTCAGCGTGCGTCGATACGGCCGATCACGAAAAAGTTCCGCGTGAATTCCCGGCCACCGCGAGGTTCATTGCGCGTCCAGCCAATGGCGCAAGCGCGGGCAAACCCATGCAATGGACGGCTTGGCCAATGGATGGGGGCCTTGCGTGCGTGAGAATGGATGGTCCTGCACCCATGCAGCCCGAAATTCCTCCAGCACTGGCCCCGATGTTCCACGAACCTCTCACGCTTGCTGGAATGCTCGCGGGCAAGATGTTCGAACGATTGGACGCGACGATCTGGGCCATTTCTCACGAGGGAACGCTTCTCATTTCGGAGGGCAATGGATTGAAGCATTTTGGCATAGAGCCGGGACAAACCGTCGGACTCAATGCTTTCCAGATTCATCCCAAAGGGTCGCTCGCCGCGATGGATATGGAAACCGCATTGAGCGGCAAGAGCGTACGCCGCGACCAGGTAGAGACGAACGCGCATTGGCGCATCGCGTGCGAGCCGGTGCAAGACGCGAACCGATTCGTCACCGGAATGGTCGGATTCGGCTGGTGCATGGCGGAAGTCACAGGAAATGACAGGCAAGCGAAGGCGCTCCTCAGCGCGGTGGCCGAATTGCCCGTCACGGTATGGGCCATGGAGGCCGACGGAACATGCACGCTGTCCGTTGGCAAGGGACTGCGTCATTTCGGCTTGGAATCCGGAGCGCTCGTCGGGAAAAACCTGTTGCAAGTCTATCCGCCGGGCTCGGAGACGTACAACCACATTCTGCGAGCTCTGCAAGGCGAACACATCGCGCAAGAAATACGCATTGGGGAAATGACTTGGTTCAGTACGTTGCTGCCGGTGAAAGATGCATTGGGGAAAAAGGTGACGCAGGTGTACGGCGTTGCCGAGAACGTGACGGAAAGATCCAATGCGCAGCGGCGTATCGAGGAACAAATCGCACTCATCAAGTCCCAGCAAGAAGCAATTGCTACCCTCACGAGTCCCATTATCGAGGTTTGGCAGGGTGTGCTCGTGGTCCCAGTCATCGGGTCTCTCGATGGCAATCGTGCCACGCGGCTGCTCGAGCACTTGCTTGCAGAAGTGGTGAGCCGCCAGTCCAAGGCGGTCATCTTGGACTTGACGGGAACCAATGTCGTCGATCCGTCGACAGCCCAAAACCTCTTCGACATCATGCGCAGCGTGCGCCTGCTCGGCGCGGAGGGACTCGTGTCCGGAATCCGGCCCAATGTCGCACGAACGATGGTCGAACTCGATGTGGCCAGCGCTTCCTGGAAAACATTCCCTACCCTCGCCGAAGCACTACGACGTCTCATCGGAAAACGCTCACGAGCCGAGTGACGGCGTCCATTTCGACATTGCGCAGCCGTCGGCAATGAACGTACGCTGATGCAATGGAAAAACTGGTCAGCTCGCTGGTTGCTTCACTCTCTATCCTCGTACTTACCGGATGCGACGGCGCGCAAGATCCCAAGCCCGGTCCTGTTCCAATCGCGCCCTCGATGGATACGAGCCGCGATATCTTGTCGACGAACCTCGCGCTCGACGTGACAGCCATGACGGGAGAAGCGACGATTGTGCTGGCGGGGTCGGAGAGCACCGGAGCTTCGCTCGAAGTGCCGGGGCTTTCCGTCACATCCGTTGCAAGCCCGGACAGCACACTGCCCATTCAATACGCGGTGCAAGACGGACGGCTCGACGTGGGTGTCCCCGAAAGCTCCGATCCCATCGAGCTACGAATATCGTATTCGTTTGCCACGCAAAGCAATTTCGACGGCTACCTCGCCGAGAAGCTCACCTTCTTGTGGCCTCGTTTTTGCGGCAATCTTTTCCCGTGCAAGTCGGCTCCCTCGGAAGGAGTGAGCTTCACCATGCAATTGTCGGGAATTCCGATGGGTGATACGGCTGTGTTTCCAGCAGAAATTCCTTCGGACGCTCCGACATACATGCCCGCGTTCGCGCTTGGAAATTACACGTATGTCATGCTTGGAAAAACCACGGCGGGAACCGAGGTCGGGGTGTATCACTTGCCTGGCGAAGAAGCGGCCATGATGGAGGGAACGAAAGATTTGACTGCGTTCTTCGATTGGCTTGAAAAAACCTACGGCGAGTACACGTTTGGCGGAAAAGTCGCGTCAGTTTCGGCGAATTGGGGTCCAGGCGCTTATGGCGGCATGGAGCACCATCCATATTGGCACATTGCGCGCGACGCAATGAACGATCCGGTCACGCACGCGCACGAGGCAGCGCACGGCTGGTTTGGCGATGGAGTGCGGATTGCGTGCTGGGAAGATTTCGTTTTGTCCGAGGGAACGGTTTCGTATTTAGCGGCCCGAGCAATCGAAGCCGTCGGTGGTACGACCGCGGGTCAAGCGGTATGGGATGGTTATCAATCGGAGCTCGACGCGGTGCTGCCGACGGAAGACACGATATTAATGCTGGACACGTGCAACGAGATCGACCTCATCGTACACCCTTTGTGGTCGAATGTAACGTACATGAAGGGGGCATTTTTCTTCAAGGCGGTGGAGGCGCAGGTTGGTCGAGACAAGCTCGATGCGGCGATCAAGAAGTTTTACGGAACGCACAAAAACGCGGCCGCTCGAATGCAGGACATGATCGACACGATTCAGGCAGAGACGGGAGCGGACATTTCCGTGCACGTGAATGGGTGGCTGAAGGGAATGGGGAAGCCGTGATGCGCGCCGGACCAATACGTCATTCGGGGCTCGCACCATAATCACTCGAAGCCATTCGCTTCCGCCCATTCTTCATCGCGCGCCGCCAGAAACACGGGCAGCTTCTTCGACCACCGCTCACCTGCATTCGGGCGTTCGAGCACGATGCGCAGCGCTGCAATGAATTCGAGCGGCACGCCGTCGAGACCTCGATCGAGACACGCTTTGCCCAATCCGGCGAGCACGGCTTGCGACAGCTCATATCCAATGGGCCATTGAGGTGGCGTCAGCTTATATCGAGGCTCTTGCCAATAGGCTTCACACAGCAACGCATCGTACGATGTCCAGCTACGACAAACCAAGGGGCGAACTTGGTGAATGCTGCATCCACCGTCGGCATCGAGGAGCGGGCATTGCACGTGAGCTTCGGCTCGAGCGGCACGCGTGAGCCCTCGCGCTATTGCGTCGGCTTCACGAATGCGCTCGAGAAGCCCGTCGAGCTCTGCAGGCGTCCTCGTTTTTCGTAAATGGTCGCCAATTCGAAGTATTTCGGGCGCGACGACGAGCACTTTTGCTTGGCAGCACGTCGAACAGCCTCGACCGCACGCAATCGGCCTGTCCGGGGGCTCGTGGTTCATCGCTGCAGCCGTTAGCTCGTCGGCACGCGCCGTCGCCATGGCGGCCGCTTCCATGGCACCCGTTGCATCCCGCGATACGAGCGGCGCCAATGCCGCCGCCTCACCCAATGCAATGCCTGCCAAAACGTCGGGCGTATACCGCGTCGGAATCGTTTGCGGCGATTCCGTAACCATCGGCAAGCTTCGTGGCGCATGGCGCGCGCGGTCATCGGTCATCGGACGATGCATACCATGGGCCACGGGAGGCCACTTGGAAAAGGGGTTGGCACCTCTAAATGTACTCACACACACTTTTGTCTCAAAAAGGGTTGGCTCCTTTTGATGGAGCACCACGTTCTTCGAAACTTTCCGCTCGCTCCCACGTTCCATGCTGCACCCCGCGCAATTCGCGTATCATCTTCCCGTAGGTTTGCCGCCATGGAACACCGCCGCCTCGTCGCCATCCCGCTCGCGCTTTTCTCCGCATTCGCCGCTGCTTCCAGTTGCACCGCGCCTCCCGAGCCGGCCCCACGTGTCGCAACCCAACCACCGCCACCCAAAAAAGCCGCCGCCCCGCTCGTCGTTGCTACGACGCCTCCGCCGCCCGCGCGAAAACCATCGCCGCCACGTCCTCCGCCGCCCATCGTGAGCTCACCCATGCCGGGCGAACCTGCCGAAACAGCCCTCGGCGAAGCGCGCTTGATTCCGTCGAGCTGCGAGAATTACAAGGAAATTGCCCGCAAAATGGCCGACGCTCGCATCAAACAAATGCGCGCCCAGGTCGACGATTCGTTCCGCTCGTGGCACGAATCGCAACCCGATTGCTGGGCAGAATCCCGCTGGCGCGCCGAAGAAGAACGCGCATTGCAAAGCGGAGGAGGATATGGCGTCGGATACGGCCGAGCGTACGGCATTGGCAAATCGCTCGATGGTGCAGTGCTCGGCGGAATGGGCGGCGTGCCGAGCAAGCCAAGCCCACCGCGTCCCACTCGAGCAGCACCTGCGCCAATACCGAGCGCAGGACCACGCCCAGTTCCGACCGAACGATCTGCGCCGACCAAGAAGCCCGCGGACAGCCCCGCCGCGGAACCGAAAGCTGCCGAGAGTGCGTCCGGTACGAACAATCAAGTAGTCGGCGTGGACGAAGCCGATATCGTCAAAACGGACGGTCGGTACGTGTATTTGTCCATGAATGGGGCTCTCCGTATCGTCGAAGCGCTCAATCCCAAAGTCACATCCGTCACGCGCTTGCCCGGTGACGTACGCGAAATGTTCATCGAAGGCGATCGCGCGGTCGTGTATACGGCAAGCGGCAAAGGCGGCAGAAAGTGCACATACGCGTACGATTGCCAATTCGCCGGCGACGGCACGGCGACGCGCATCACCGTGCTCGACATCGCCGACCGCACAGCTCCCAAAGCCGTGCGCCAAATCGATTTTTCCGGATCGCTCATGGCTGCTCGCCGCATTGGCCGCACCATCCACACGGTGGTCTCCGATAACGATGCACCGACGGCAGGCTACAGTACGTGGCCCGAGAATTTGGATACCTGCGGCAACAAGGAAGATTTCGTCCGTAAAGAGTTTGCCAAACTAAAAATTGAAAACGAAAGAAAAATTCGCCAGGACATCTGGTTTCCCACCATCAAAGAAAAAGGCGTCGAAAAACCGATGTGCGGCGGGCTCCTCGAAACCGCCATCAAAGACGGCCAAGCCTTCACGACGCTCGCGTCGTTCGACATGTTCGACGATAACACGCCCGCCGTCACGACCACCATTCAAAGCCGCCCTGGCGCCGTATTTGCCTCGGCCAATACGCTCTACCTGTCCGTCGTGCACCACAAGAGCGCCTCCAAAGGCAAGTGGTATTCGTTTTACCCATCGGTCAGCGAAATCAGCGAGATTCACGCATTTCGTATCGGCGAAACGCCAAAAGCCACGCAATACATGGGCAGCGGCGTCGTCCCCGGTCACGTGTTGAATCAATTTTCCATGGATGAATGGTACGGATACCTTCGCGTCGCGACATCGAAAGGTCGCGTACCGGATCCGAAGGTGCACAGCGTCTTGTCGATCCTCGCGCCCGGCAAAAATGGCAACCTCGTGCGCGTGGGTGCAATCGATAAAATCGCGCCCGGAGAAGACATTCGCGCCGTGCGTTTCGATGAAGATCGCGGATACATCGTGACGTTCAAAAAAACCGATCCGCTCTTCGTGATGGATCTGTACAACCCAGCCAAACCGGCCATTCTCGGTGAGCTCAAGATCCCCGGGTTTTCCACGTACATTCACCGTATCGATCCGGATCACTTGTTATCCATCGGATTCGATGCAAACGACCACGGAGATTTTGCGTACTTCGACGGCGTCATTCTGCAGCTCTTCGACGTATCGAAACCCACCGACCCGCAGCTCATTCACAAAGAAAAAATTGGTACGCGCGGATCGAGCTCGGAAGCTGCGACGAACCATTTGGCGTTCAACTATTTCGCCGATCGAGGGCTGCTCGCGTTTCCGATGACCGTGTGCGAAGGCGGCAGCGACGGCGTGAACGGGACCAAGCTCGCCTTCAGCGGCTTGCTCGTCTACAACGTCGATATCGACAAGGGTTTTACCAAGCTCGGCGGCGTGGACCACGGCAAGCGCGGGGCGAACTGCGGGACGTGGTGGAGTAACGCGACCTCGCACGTCAAGCGTAGCGTTTTCCTCGACGACCTCGTATATTCGATTGCCATCGACCGCTTGAAGGTGCAGCGAATGGAGAGTTTTGGTACGGACTTGGCGGACATTCCGCTCATGCCGTGATTACTTGCTGAACACACCCGCCACGACGAGCAGCGCAATCACGATTCCCATCAGGCTCTCGCCGGCAATGAAGCCCGACGAAACGGGAATGGTCATGCGTTCATCGACTGCGGGACGGAACTTCTTCAAGAGCGCAGCGATCGCCGAGCCGATGAACATGGCAATCGCGTTGCTCGCGGGAATCACGAGCGCAATGCCGAGCCCCGCAGGCGACGGAATGAAGGGCACAATCTTTTTAGGTGCAAATTTTTCGGCGAGCGCGAGCGCTACACCCAGCGCAAAACCAATGCCTACCGCCGTGCTTGCCCCCGGGGGCAAACCACCCAAACCACCGGCGAATGCTTTCGATACGCCGGCCCATACGAGGCACGACGGAGCGGGCCATTCTTCACCGCCCAAAACGGACGGATCCGGAATGATGAGCCAAAACGCAGGCACCACGACGAGCGCGCCCGCGACGACACCAAAAAGCTGCCCTTTGAATTGCTGACGAGGACTCGCTCCCAACAAATATCCGCTTTTCAAGTCCGTCAAGAGGTCCGCGGCGTGCAGCCCAATGCCGCCCGTCACGTTCGCGCTCATGATGTTGCCCGTGAGATTGCCGGGGGCAATCACGCCGTAAACCGCCTGCGTCACCGGCCCGAGCGCCTTCGTCGGCGTCACGTCCGTCTCGCCCGTGACGCGTGCCGCGACAAACCCCATCACGATGGCGAGCGGCACGGCGATGATCCCAGCCCACAGCGGAATCTTGAAAAGAAACGCCATGAGTCCCACGACGAGGGGCGCAAGCAGGACGAACCCGACGGGAAACCACCATTCGGGGCATTCCACTTCGGTCAGCGGATCCTTGTCGTCGACAGGCTTTTTCGAGAAAAGCCCGGACAAACCACGAAACGACCGACCAATGCTCTTGTAATCCAAGAAAAAGCTCGTCAAACCCGACGCGACGAGAATCGCGGCGCCTGGCCATAACGTCCATCCCACGATGGCCTTGTAACTCGCCTCGGGTATTTTACCCTCGGCAACGAGCCGCGGCGCCAGCACCGCATAACATCCAAGCCCCGACAAGAGCAGCGACCAACCGGTGCGAAAGTTCATGAGCGCGCCGGCGCCAACCAGCACGAGCTCGCTCTTCAGGGTAATCGTCCAATCTTTGGCAGCCCTGCCGGCAATGGTGAAAGGAAGCGCAATCGAGCCGGGAATGTTGAACGGTATCCAGGACGCTTTTGCATCGCGGAAAAACGCGAGGATCGCACCTACGAGACCCGCATAACCGAGCAACTTGGCCTTGTAGCTGCCTCCCGTACCGTCGACTTTTGCCTCGGAGTGATGCACCGCTTCGTGCATCGACTTGAGCGTCGCTGCAGTTGCCGTGCCCGTGGGAAATGCGAGCCCTTCACGATTGATGAGTTGTCGCTTGATGGGAATCGCAGCAAATACGCCCATGGCTGCAATGACACCAAACCATATCATCATCCATCCGGCGCTCGGCCTTGCCGTCGTCACCATCAAGAGCGCGCCGAATGCAGCCATGTTGCCGCCGCCGGTCATGTATCCGGCCGCCGAGGCCACCGAGCCCATGGCATTGTTTTCGAGAATCGTGAATTCGCTTCCCGACAAACGCACCGCCCGGAGCAGCTCGAAGATTGCAAAAGCCAAAATGCACGCGGTCAGCGTGACACCCAAGCTCCATCCAGTTTTGAAGAAAACATAGAGGTTCGACAAACACATCACGCCGCCAATGAGCATTCCGGCAATGACGGCACGAACCGTGAGCTGTTTTTCCCCGCGGCGGTACACCTTTTCGAGCCATTCCCGTTCGGGATCAGGGCTGTTCGCGGCTTCCGGCTCCATAGATTGTTCGGATTGAGAGCTCGCAGTCGTCATGGTTCCAGCTTGTTCCTCCGCGAACGGCAACTTCGGCGCATGTACAATATTCAGAGAGCCATCTTACACAAAATCGTCCAGTGAAACACGGAAAGGACTTGTCAAACGAATGGGAAGCGTGGATCCAGGCGGATCGACCGAAGCGGAGCATAACCGAGACGGGGCACGGTTCGAGAGAAAAAACGTCAGGCCAGGGGCGGTAGATGGTGATAACGTAGAAACATGGCGCCTGACGAGTATCTGGAGATGATCCTAAAGCATGGTCAACGTTCGGCTGCGGAATCGCTCGGGGACGAACCTGCACAGGCCCTGAGCTCGGCCGTTTGGAAGCGATACTACGCGCTCGAACGAACGACGCCTCGTTTCCATGAGCGGACAAACCGCAAACTTTTCGTGGCGGCCGTGCCGCTCGTCGCGCTCTACCAAACATTGCGACAAGATTTTGCGCTGGAGCAAGATCCAGCGCTCGTGCTGGCGGAACGAATGTTGCGGGATGCCTATGCCGACCGCATCGGACCGGTCATGATCACTGCGGTCAATGCGATGTATCAGCTCCGGCCGGTACGAAGCCTGCTCGTAAAACGTTTGATGAAGACCAATGAGCCGGAAGGGTTTCGTTTCGAAAACCTCGACGAGCCGGAGACGGTCATGGCATTCGACGTGCTCGCATGTCCCATCGTGAATTTCGCAAAGCAGCATGGAGTTCCGGAAATCGTGCCGGTCATCTGCCGACTCGATGATCTCGTCGCGGAGCATTTGGTCGGCATCGAATTGCGACGCGAATCCACGATTGGAATGGGCGCGAAACGTTGCGATTTTCGTTATGTGCGGACGAAATGAACCGCGCCCCGCGTGCTCTGTGCGTGGGCATTGCCGCGCTGCTCGTCGCGCTCGTCGTCCTGCGTATCCGTCTCACCGATCCACCGGCGATTCCTGTCGATCATGCGTCTAGTGAGGAGTTTTCCGCGACGCGTGCACTCGAGCACGTAGAAGCTCTCGCGGCGCGACCGCGTCCGGTTGGAACCCCATTTCACGCGGCAGCACGGGAATACATCATCGCAGAAGCGAAGCGAATGGGACTGCCCGTCGAAATCCAGCACGCAACCAGGATCAACACGCGCTGGGGCGTACCGTACGACGTGGGACGCGTCGTCAATGTGATTGGCAAAATTCCAGGACAAACTCCGGGCAGCGCCGTCGCGCTCTCCGCTCATTACGATTCCGTACCGAATGCGCCAGGAGCTGCCGACGATGCGTCGGGCGTCGCCGTGCTGCTCGAAACTGCGCGTTTGTTGCAATCGGGTCCGGCACTTCGTAATGACGTGCTTTTCTTGTTCATGGACGGCGAAGAAGCTGGCGTGCTCGGGAGCCGAGCGTTTGTCGCGGAACATCCTCTCGCCAAAACCATCGAGCTCGTGCTGAACTTCGACGCGCGTGGCGTGCGCGGCCCGGTGGGGCTCATCGAAACGAGCGCCGACGCGGGCGGGCTCGTGCGGCATTTCGCGGCCAATGCGTCATTTCCCGTGGCATCTTCATTATTTCCCGAAGTGTCGCGGCGCCTTGGTCACGAAACCGATTTGCGTCCGTTTTTGCTCGCCGGAAAGAAAGGCCTGAACTTTGCTTTTGCCGACGGTGTTGCCCATTATCACGCTCCGACCGACCGTGTGGATTACCTCGATCCACGCAGCGTCAGGCACGCGGGCACGCAAGCTGTGGCGCTTGCGCGATCGTTTGGTGATGCGAACCTGAACGAGTTTGCCCCGGAACGCGTTTTTTATTTTGACCTGCCCGCAATTGGCGTTTTGGTTTTTCCCGAACGAGCCAACTGGTTCATCGCGGCTGCGACGCTGATTCTTTTCGGAATCGTATTTGCAATCACCATGCGTCACAAGAAGACAAGGACTTTCGGTATTTTTGCAGGATTGATCGGTATTCTGGCGTCCGTGGCTGCAACGGCAACCCTGGCAGGCGGTGCTTCCCTTGCTCTGCGCGCGTTGTTGCCAGCGTTCGGCGCCTATCGCGGCGATCCTGCAGATCCGACGTTCATCCGCGCAGCATTCGTTTTCCTTGGCGCAACCTTTTGCATTGGCACGTATGCGTCACTTCGGCGCCATCATTCTTGGTGGGACCTTGCAGTCGGCGCCATTCTCTCCTGGGTGGTCCTCGCGCTCGTTACGACAATATGGCTTCCCGGCGCGAGCTACCTATTCGCAATTCCAGCACTATCACAACTCCTCCTTTGTCTCTATCTGCTTCGCTTCGACCCAGAACAAAACCGTCCCCAAACAACCGCGCTTGCCATGATCGTCGCGGCCTTGCCGCTCATCCTCGTCGCCGTACCCGTTCCTTATCTGCTTTTCGTCGCGCTCGGTCTGCCTCGATCGGCAATTGCCGCGGGTTTCGTCGCGCTGATCGCGAGCCTTGTAGCGCCCCTCTGGGAACTGCTCGGTGCCGCGCGATCGAAGTGGCCGGTGCTTGCCACGAGCGCCGCGTTTGCCGCTGCTTTCATGATTGCCGTGATTCGCGCCGGTTTTTCGCCAGAGTCACCGCGCCCCGTTTGTCTTGCGTATGCGCTCGATGCCGCAGCGCAAAAGGCCGTATGGCTATCCTCCGACGAACACGCGGACCCGTGGGTCGCGGCGCATGCGACGAAGGAAGTATTTCTGCCGAGTTTTCCGCTGCCTGGGCAAGGGATGATTGCGCGCGAAGGACCTGCGCCCATTGCCGACCTTGCCGCACCAATCCTCGAAAAAGTCGCGGACGAAACGCAGAGTGGCGTGCGCACGCTGCGAATGCGGTTGCGCTCGGCGCGAGGTGCACCGTTCGTGCTCGTCACGGTAGCATCGCAATCACCTATCCTACGAGCAACGATCGATGGTCAAACGATTGACGAGGACAAACCGTCGTCATGGCCGGGAGACGACCCCTGGGGTTTTACCTTCCAAGGTTTGCCGCCGGAAGGCATCGAATGGTCGATCGATGTGACGGGAAGCGCCAAAGTAACGGTGCGCGTCGTGGATCGCACGTACGAGCTACCCGAAAACTTGCTGCAAGACAAACCTCCGGCAGACCGAATGCCCATGCCATTTCGCCTGTCGAATTCGACGTTCGTCGCGACGGCGGCGCAATTTTGAACGGCATTCAAGGTTGAATTTTGCCGGCCATATCGAAGACGGGGACGTACAAGGCGTAAAAGCAGAAGACGATCCCACCGAGGCCAATGGCTATCCCGGCCAAACCGAGCGACAGCGCCAATGCATTCGATCCGCGATGACGCGCGACCATGCCGAGAGCACCAACGATGACGGCGGCGACCGCCGTACCGAGCGGCACGACATGCGAAAGCACGGCGCGCGTGACGAAAGGCACGTCGGAACTGAATTCCTTGTACGTATTGATGAACGCGGGAATCGCAAAACGGTCCAGGAGCACGAGCGCCGCGGAAAACGACAGCACAACGAGCATGAGCACGAAGTCTACGGGATGAATGCCCTTGTTGTCACTCTCGTCATCCGATTGCACGAAAAACCTCCAGGAACCTTCTCGAGACCGCCCGCAATCAACCACATCCCCCGTCGACTGGCAATGCATCCACGTCGAATGCTTCGGTCATGGGCTCCGACGTATCGAACGTAATGTTCGCATGAACGGATACGGAACACGGGAATGTGCCTTCGACGACGATTGTGCCGTTGCCGGAGCTCGCGGGCGCAGAGGTCATCGGCTGCGGGGGAAAACCACTGGACATCACGCAGTCGCTGATGTCGTTCGTCACTTCCGCGTGACTTGCGGCCCATGGAGCGGTCACGTCAATCATGAGAGGTCCGCCGCCACTAAAGCCCTCGACCCAAATGCGAAAACAAAGATTTTGCACGGGGTCGGTCTTGAAAATGATGAAACGCGGCACGTGCGTGAAGAGATTGTACGCCGAATACGCGACGTCCCCCGATCCGCCATCGTCGGGCACGACGGCTCCACCATTGCCGCCCATTCCGCCATTCCCAGCCGTTCCGCCGCTGCCGCCAGCGCCCGCCATGCCCCCTGCCCCGGCCGATCCCGAGCTGCTCGATGCGGCGGTCGTGCTCTGGTCCTGCACTTCCGCCTCACACGCAATCGAATGAAGAGCCGCCGCAATGACCAATGCTCCAAGCGCCACGGGCGCAGGGAGTAATCTTGCCGCCCCCGTCGAACGCCGAGCCAATTCTACGTCAAGCTTCATCGTGAACCTCCAGTAAGGCAAACCGTACACCGTTCTGGTCGACCTGCGAAGCAATTGCAAGTGGGCACGCTCGAGGCTTGGTTTTTCTTGCCCGATCGCTGTAACATCGAGGCGTGCTGCCTTTGTCGCCTATCGAAACCCGTCATCTTTTCCGCGAAATCAACGCCGGCCTTCTGGATCTTTGCGGTGCTTTGTCCCCGGATGATTGGTCCAAACCCACCGTTCATGCCGATCGCAACGTGAAAGACCTCGTCGCGCACCTGCTCGATGGATCGCTACGACGCTTGTCGATACAGCGCGATGGTCACTTTTTGCAGGCGCCCGACATGCGGTCGTTCGCGGACATGGTGGCGTTCGTGCAAGAGCTCAATCGGGAATGGATCATGGCGGCCAAACGCCTGAGTCCTCGGGTGCTCATGGATCTCATGATGCGAGCGGACGAAGAGGTCGCGGCGCTTTTCTCGAGCCTCGAACCACACGCTCCATCGCCGTTCGGCGTCGCGTGGGCGGGTGAAGAGTGGTCGGAGAGTTGGTTCGACATGGCGCGCGAGTACACGGAAAAGTGGCATCATCAGCAGCAGATTCGCGATGCCGTGGGTCGTCCGGGGTTCAAGGAGCGCAGGTTTTTGCATCCCGTGCTCGACACGTTTCTTCGCGGTGCGCCGCACGCATTTCGCAACACTCGAGCAGCGGATGGGACGACCGTCGAGATCGCGATCAGCGGAGAAGCCGGCGGAAAATGGCATCTCGTATGCGATGGTGATCGCTGGGCGCTCGCGACCGATTGTCAAACCAAACCCACGACATACGTCGAGCTCGATGCAGACACCGCTTGGCGACTTTGGACGAAGGGCATCGATGCAAAGGCTGCGCTTTCGCGTGCAATCGTGCGAGGCAACGAGTCTTTCGCGGCGCCGCTCTTCACGATGGTCACGATCATGGCATGACGACGAGCGTGCTCGACACGATGTGGCGCATCGACTTGTTCTTCCCTTCATGATGGCTTCGCTGTTCGTGGAGCCATTCGTAATCCGTTGGAACCGTCAGCACCGGCGCTCCCGAAGCCGTGTCGAATACGGCAATGCTGGGAGGTTTCAAGTCCATTGCAATGGCCAATCGCGCTCCATCCGGGGAAAACGCGGCCCCACGCGCCGGCGTTGCCGGAAATCGTTGCCGCACACGACCCGATTCCAAATCGAAAAGCGTCGATCCTACCGCAAGCAACTTCCCATTTGGATGATATGCGATCCCTTCATCCAGTGCCCGCCGCTGTCCCTCGAATCGATGCACGACTGCGCCCGTGTCGAGGTCCCAAACATACACGAGATCATCATTCGGCGACATCGATGCGATTGTGCGGTTGTCGGGAGACGGCGCAAGGAAAAGATCGCTGCCGAAATGACCGTGATAATCATGTAGTCGCACACTCGCTTTCAAGTCCCAAAGAAACGCTGCATTGCCGTGAGCAAATGCAACGACCGTTTGCTGGGGTGTTCTGCGGATGGAACCAACCTTATCCTCGAACGCCCCAAGGCGCTGACCCGTGATCATGTCGTGCACACCGATCGCAAGCCAACCCGTTTCTTTGTCCTTTTCGTCCGTGAATGCAAAGCGCTCGGAAAACCGTGGCTGCCCACTCGTTGGCGGCGTTCCGATGAACCACTTTCCTGCGACGATATCGAGACGCCCCGTCATCGGTCGAGAATCTCGCCTATCATAGAAGTACACAAATAAATTGGCGCCATCCGGTGACATGTGGCCTTGCAGGGGCCACCTTTGCACGTTGAATTCCGGGGGAAAAGGAACCTCCACGCGCGCCGTCGGCGTGACGATTTCCATACCAACTAGCGTTTCGATGACGACATTCCCCGGCCGAGGGCTCAAGAAGGCCGTGCGCACGCGCGCTCGCGTACCGATTGTCTTTAACGTAATGCCATCGGGCTCGAGGACGGCAATCCCCCCGGCAGCCCCATCTCGTGACCACGCGGCGACGCGACCATCCACCGCGACGGCCAGTTCTTGGGCCGGCATGGGTGTCGCAATGACGCGAGGCATGTTTGGCGCATCGATATCGTAAATCAAAAGATTCTTGCCATCTGTTCCAACGAGTCGCCGTCCAGATGCCGCGAGACGCACTTGCGTCGACGTGACCTGCTGCCAAATGGCGCCCGTGCGCGGATCGAATATCGACCCCGGTCGATTGTATTGCGAGACGCACAGACCAAATTGACCATCCGGCGCAAAAATGGGAGCCGAAGGCGCGTCTCGTACGACTCCGCGAAAACGACCGGTAGCGACATCGAAAATATCGATATCGTGCATGCCCAATTGGGGCGCGTCGTAAATGTTGCGACAAACGAAAAGCGTCGAGCCATCGGGCGTGAGTACCGTGCAACTTGCTGCTCCCGCCGTTCTGAGGCGCGTCGTTCCAAGTCGCCGAATTGCACCTTCGGGCAGCGGAGCCGGCTCGGGATCGAGCACCACCTGCCCTCGGACAAACGGCGCATCGGGCTCGAATGTCGACGCCGCGGGCGCTGCCGGATACGACTTTTCCGCCGTCCCATTAGGTACCCAATGCGGAGCGGGCGAGACGTGACAAGCCGCAGAGAGAAGCGACGACGCAAGCAAACCAATGCGGGCATTCATATGTCGTTCGTTCTCCTGGATCGCGGTAGTAACACACATCCAATCCGATCGTGAAGCCTTTACGACCTTGGCAAAGGACAATTTTTATCGAATGATGCCCGCCACTTGCCGAGGGTCGCATCACGCGCCTCACCCTACCAGCAGCCTGTTCAGCGAGAACGCCCCCGCAGGCGCGCGTCCGTCCCCGTGAGCACGAGCTCCAGCCGATCGGCCTCCCGCGCCACGATGAGCAAATAATACTGTAGTTCCTCGCTGGAGAGCGTGCTTGCTCGACAAACAACGGTCGCTTCGATGTGGCCATGTAGCACGGTGCGGCGGAATGCGACGACCCGCGTGGCCCGGTTTTGCAGAAGCATAATCCGGCAGAGATCGGATTGGGAGATCTTTTCGATCTGCGCCGCGCGTGCGACGAGCGCGACGAGCATGAGGGTGTCGCTCACATTGTCCTGAAGAAAGCGCACCTCGTGACCGCGCCCGAGCTTGGGCCATATCACCTCCACGCTGTCGCGATGAAGCTCGAGAGAAACCTCGGCGGCGCGCAATGCGCAAGCCTCTTGGAATAACGCTTCAATGTGCCCCATGATCGCGCTCCTTCCGCAGATCGGGCGCAAAACTCTCGAATGCGCGGTCTTCCTCCGACAAGAAAACGCCCTCCACATCATCGGCCCCGAGAGCCACCGCCGCAATGAGATCGTAAAGCTCCTCTACGTCCGTCTCCTGCGGATCCAATAAAATATCTCCCTCCACCGTTACCGTGTAGCTCGTCGGGCCGTCCTTCGACTCCTCGACGAGGCAAATACGCGTGCCAGCAAGGTTTGTCTGGTGACCGAAAAGCTCGACAAGCCGGTCCTCATCAATCCGACCCACAGGGCTCGTCAAGTGAATGAGTGCCCGTCCACCCATGGGAGCCCCCTCCACATACAGCAGGATGGGCTGCTGCCGCACGCCATTTCGACCAGGTTTGTCTCGCTCCTCGGGGCGAAGCACCTTGGGGCCTCGACGATATGTCGTCCCGACATACTCGCCGTCAGGGCTCACGTTGTGCCAATCGATGCGGATCTTCGATCCCAGAAGCTTGATGAGCTCCGCGAATCTCTGCAAACATGCATTGGCCCGCGCCTCGGCCTTTTGCCGATCGATTTGCTGGCTCCCGCAGAGCAGCGCTTCATCCACCTCGAACTTGGTCTCGAGTAGCCCCTCGATGGGCCTGATGTCCCGCTCCTCCGCGGCAAAGGCGGAATCCACCGAGATCGCCGAGGCACGCCCTCGCGCGGGCTCTTCGCCGCCAAACGAGGTATGCATGGATCGGACAAACTTGTTCATCTTGCGAAAGAGCCGCGCCATCTGCAAACGCTCGACCGTTTCCAGGAGGTAGGGATACTGCGTCTGAAGCTTTTCATGCTCATTGATGCGCCCTTCGAGTTTGGCGAGCCGTCGATGCGTCGCCGAGCCAATCCGGTCGATCCGCCCGGTCTTCTGCTCCATCTCCGACGGGTTCCACGCAATTCCGTAATGAATCACCTTCGAGCAGAACGTGTGCAGATCCTCGCCTTCCTTGAGGACGTCCGTGGTGACGAGGACGACGGGATACCCCGGCATGCGGAATTGCTTCACGATGCGTGGGGTCACGCCTCCACTCATGCCCGCGACAGGGCGCTGTGAAGACAGCTCGTCGCGAATGAGCTTGCGTATCGCCTCGGTGTTCTTGGCCTCCGCGGCTTTCTCGAAGTTGAGCCGAAAGATCTCGTGGAAATGCTCCGCAATGCTTTCAAGCTCGCGCATCGCGGAGAAGCCAGGCTTTCCGCGCTCGGTTTCAAGACGATCGCAATATTGATCAATGAGCCGCGTTGCATAATCTTGACCTCGCTCGGCCCGCCGCGCCTCGAGCGACCCAAACATCCTCGCCGCGAGCGAAAAGAGCGTAATGAACGAATGTCCGAGCCGAGCCGCGTGGGCCAAAAGCTCGCGCCGAAGCTCCCGATCGCGAGCAAATTCACGGGAATCCGCGATTTTTTCCGGAAAGAGCGATTGCGCAAGCGCAGGGCGCCTCTCGACCTCGGAGAAGAACGTCCGGACGCCCAGGTACGCCTCGGGTCCAGGGAACGAGTGCTTCACGTCGACCTCTGGCTCGCGCTTCGCGCCCGGAAAGCGCCATTCGAGCAGCGTTTCCGCGCGTTGCTTGTCTCTGAACGACCGCGCCTCCGCGAGCGCCACCAGCGCCGCGGCCTGATAGGCCTCGAAATAAGCGCGCCGCGAGATCTCGCCCCGTCTTTTCTGCACCTGCGTTGCAGCAATACCCCGCAGCCGCTCCGTCAGACGCCCTCGATCCTCATCCACCGCCTGCACAAGCGTGCCAAGCGGATCTTGCAAAGCTGCTGGCCCAAGCAAGAGCGCGACGTAATTCTCCTCGAAGAACGTTCCAAACGGCGATGTCTCGCCCTGGAGCTGGTTGTTCCGGAAAGACGCCCCCGAAAAACGTTTTTCTGGGCCTTTGCCGCGGAAAAACCAGGCGAAGAACGTCACGTCATCGTCCAGCTCGTCGAGCTCCTCGCGCCTTTCCTCGGGCACGAGCTCCGCCTCCCCCGTGTTCTCGTCCCCTTGCGGCTCAACCCGAGCCTCTTCGTTCTGCTGCTGGGCGGCTCCTCGCGATCGTCGCCAGTCACGATACTCCTCGAAGATCTTTCGAAGCTCCCCGCTCATTGCCTCGCCAAGCTCTTGGCGGAGTTTGTCCTCGATCCACGCATCGTAACCATGACGGAGTTTGTCCCCGATTTCCCGGACGCTCGCGACCCGGCGCACGAAAATGAGCGCCTTGTCTCCCTGGTCGAAAACCGACCCCAGGCTCGCGTCGACTAGGCTCGCGACGACTGCGTCCATCTTGGGGTGAGGCAAGCCTCTGTCCTCCACGTTCTTGGAATACGATTGTCGAAGTCTGCCGATGATGTCGACGTCCGCTCCCTCGCGCTCCTCGGGCTCGTCCGTTTGGTCCGATCCTGCGAAAACGGCATCGCCCTCGCGCGCGGCGTCCCTCTTCTTTCGCCCCGCCGTTTGTCCGAAGCTTTCAAACGAGGCGAGCATGCCCATCTGGAATGTCTTGTCGAACTTCGGATGTCGGATGACCTCCGCCACCTTGCGTTGCACGAGGGCCACCGTCAGACGCTGTTCGTCGTTCGGAATCTCCAGCGGCTCGTCGTGCATCGTCACACCGCCGCCGCGCCACTCTCGCCGATACATATTTTTGGTATGAGGCTCTCCTGCCACGTGGATGCGCGTCAGGCGGCGAATCAGAATCTTCTTGGCGTGCTCTTCCGCCGCTTCTCCATGGAGGTCCTTCACGGCCTCGCCAAACCCGAACAACGCCAATTGGCGGTAGAGTTCAGCGTAATCGCTCTCCAGCGGCGTTGCCGACAGGAAGAGCACCCGGTCGAAGCGCCGCCCGTAGGACGGAAATGCCTCATGCGCTCCGTCCGTCGCCGACCCGAGCGTGAGCGCGAGCAAGCGGTTTCGGGAGGAAACGCGGCCCACCTCGCCATACCCATGCTTTAGATTATGCGCTTCATCCACGATCACGAGATCGTAATGCGGCAGCAGAGCGTTCACGCCCCGCGCGAAAGCATCCTTGAATGCGTCATTGTCGAGCGATGCCGGATCCAGATCGATCCGCTTCAGCATCGGCGCGCCCTTGGCGAGCTTGTTCCAGAGTGCCTGTTTGCCTTCTCGCGCCTTACCTTTGTCTTGAGACAGCCCGAAACTGAAGCTCGGGAGTCTGATGAACGTGTCTCGATCCGGGTTCTTCACGGCCTCGATGGCCCAGTGAACCAAATTCGAGCAAACGATTGCAGGGCGAGTGGGCAAACCTTGGAATGAGCGAACCAGGAGATCCGTTGCGCGGTAGTTTGTCTTGACGAGGTTCTTCCAATCCTTCAGCCATTTTTCTTGGATGTTTTGCTTGGGCGCGATCACGAGCACGCGGAGGTTCGGATGCGCGAACCTGAGCAGGCACAACACACCCAGCGCGATATATGTCTTTCCCATCCCGACCTCGTCCGCGAGGTAGGCGAACCCCTCGGAGGCCAGGATGTTGTGAAGCGCGACGGCGCCGCGCAATTGACCGTCGGCGATGTCGCGCTCGATGACGCCATTCGCACGAAAATCGAGGAGCTTTTTTGCCTCGTCGAGGCCAATGCGTGCGATGTCTTTTTTCATCCTGCATCCTCCTCGTCGTCGCGCATGACGTTTTTCTGAAACCAGCGCTCGAACCACTTGAAGAATTTTTGCCGATGAACATCGTCCCCAAACGAGAAGGTCTCGCGTATCCTCTCGGCGCTCTTTTTGGCACGACGCACAATTTCGGTCTTTTTGTCTTGGCGCTCCGCGAGGAAATTCGACATTGCCCCTTCGCGGCGAAGCAGACGCGTGAAAATCGCCTCTGCACAGAGCAATGTGATGTAGCGCTTGACGCGATCACCTGCCTCGTCCTTTTCGATCTGATCGAGCAGAGCTGGAAGCGTATCGTACCCTGTGCCGAAGAGCAGAAAGTCGGCCTCTTTATGCCGGCCCTTCTCCACCGCACCGATGACACGCTCTTCCAGCCGGAAGAAACCTTGATAGATGCCGGCCACGGTATCGAACAGGCTCTTGCCGGCATTCTCGAGCGATTCCGTCCGCCCCCCTGTATCTCCCAGCGAACCCGCAATTTCGAGCGACCGCTCCAGCACGATCTGCCGTTGCTCGTCGCTGAGCGAGGACCACGCGAGCAAAATGTCTTCGGCTGTCCAGCGCAATCCCGCAACGCACGAGGGTTTCAGGCCCGTCTCCTCGACGAGCATGATCACCTCCGGCAGATCGTCCGCTTTCACGGTGACGAACGACGTCCCGCGGAGCTTTTCACCGAGCGAGCGCGCGGCGTTTGGCAACAGCTCCTGCCATTCTCCGCCCACGACGAGCGAGATCGTCGTAATCGGTACACCTGCGGACGATATCGCCATGCTCGATGGCGGCTTTCCGACCTTCTTGTCCCAGAAATAATGGGCTGTCCGTTCTGACCAGTCATAAACCAGGGTGAGCGGTAGGATCACTACGTCTGTTGCGACATCGTCCGAGCCTCCGTCTTTCGCCTCCAAAAACTTCTTGGGTTCTCGCTTCTTGTCGAGGGGCTCGAGCAAAGGGCGCGGGCCGCTGTGCTGTTTTTCTTGGATGAAGAACGCGGCCTCTTGATTTCCCTTGTTCGCACCATCGTGAGCCGCATTCGTGAGATTCACAGAGCCCACGAGCGAGTATTCCCGCCCGTCGTCCACCAAGATTCGGTAATGCTTTGCGTGCACTCTGCGCGGCAGCGCCTTGTTGTCCTTTTCGGAGGATCGCAGGTGCTCCGCGGGCAGATCGGACCACGTGGCGATTTTCTTCACGGTCGCGAAGTATTCGGCTGAGCACGTCGCGTTTCCGTGCTCGTCTGTCGGCAAATAGATGCGTGTCTCCCTGGGAGAGAGCGCTTCCTGGAGGGCTTTGAGCGGAGCGGCGTCCTCCTCGTCGAAATACGGAGATACAATCTCCAATTCGCAACGATCCCGGACACCCCGCACGAGCTTTGGCTCGAGGAAATCTGTAAGCGACTCTCCCCCCACGTAGAGCCACTTTTTTCCGCGGTCGTCGTTCCCGACGCTCCGATGCAGAAAACGCGCGATTGCGTCGAGCGCCGCATGCTCGGTTTCGGGGGGCATGCTGCGGCGAATGTTTTGCAGGAACGTGCGGAGCGCGTCTCGAAACGAGCATCTCCCATTCTCGTATACTTCCTCGATATGCGCGCACTCGAGGTTGGTGAAGTACCCAGCCTCTGTCAGATTCGCCGAGGAGACGCAGACGAGGAGGCGTCTTTCGCCATCTTTGGCCACGAGCGCGAGGACCACCTTGGGGTGGAAGCGCGTGCCTCTTTTTCGGACAATTCCGTGATATTTGACGCGGAGGAGCGGAGAGGCCGAGGTGTCGAGCCCTGCTCGATCGTAATATACGGCGATGTCCGTATTCATCTTGAGCAGCTCTCGCTCCATTTGGGCGAGTCGCGCCCGGACGTTGTGGGAGAGGGTCTTGTCCCAGAGGACGGGCAGCACGTTCTCCTCGAAGAACGACGGCTCGAACGCGTACGTCGTGAACAACGCGGCCTCGACGTGGCTATCGCCGATTGCGTCGCGAAGTGCGTCGCAGAGAGCTTTTTGCGGAATGGGGCTCGCCATCATCGCGCCTGCTCCCGGAGCGAGCGCCCGATGGCCTTCAGGCTGCCCAAAAAATAGGAATTGACCCAGAGCCCCAGTAGTTCGCTCTGGGAAGGGAGGGGAGGAAAATCGTCGCCGCGAAAGCGGACAGAAAGTTTATCGCCTTCGATCTTGATCCAGGGCGCCCCGCCTCGAGCCTGCATGACGGCCTGATTTTGCTGGAGCACGAAGTGAATTGCATCTTCATAATGCCCGGCGCGCATCGCCTCGCCGAGCTTCATGATCCGCTCGCGCGCATCCATTGACGAGGCTCGATCGAGGAGCAAGAGCGCGCCTACTGGCAATACGCCGGGGTCGAGGTGAAGGAGCCCGCGGCCCCAGGCCTTGCGGACATCGGCGGCGACGCTCTTTACGGTTCGGCCCCCACACCGCATCAAATATCCGAAGAACCGTGCCGAGGCACCGAGAATGGGCTCGATGGTGCGGATGTACGAGAGCCGCTCTGCCAATTCGAGTCGGCCTTCTTTCTCCGCTCGGCTCGTAAGCTTGGAGAGGTCGTTCATGCCAAACCAGGTCCCCCACAGCGATGGCTGCTCGTCATAGACCTTCACCATCATTTGCCAGAGATCGCGTTGCAGAGGTTTGCCCTCACCGCCCTCGACGAGTGCCTTCAGGTAAAACCCACCTTCGACGCCGTCCACGTGCGGCGCGTGCTGCTCGGCGAGGAGCTTGGCGCACAATGCGTGTTTGTCCGATGGATCGAAGCGAAAGGGGCCCTTCTTCGCGAGGATCTCTTCAATCAGGCGGGAGACCTTCTTGAGGCGTTGGTCGTGGAACTTCTCCATGAACTCCGTCGCATGGGGCGTGAGCCTTTGCGAATATGGATCGAGCAGACCGCTCTTCCGCGCAGCTTGGCTATACAAGCCCCACAAGCCATAGGTCCGCTGATCGCTCAAGATCTGGTGTGCCGGTTCTTCCGAGATGGTGACGTTCTTTTCGTTTGCGAGGCGTGCTTTGACGCGTTCGATGCCGCGAAGATCGCCCGAGAGATCGTCGGTGCCGCTCGCGAGTCGGCAATACGCCACGAGCTGCTCAGCGCGCAGGAACAGGGCGAGCCGCTGCTCTTCGCGCGCTGCTCCTCGCTCGATGAGGCGATCGGCGAACCAGAGCCCGAGCAAGAGCGTGGTAAAGCTCCGCAGCGAGGTCGTGACCGTGGTCAAATTGCCGATCACCTCGCGCCCGAAGGCGCTCCAGATCGGTTCGATACCGAGGGGATCGCGAGATCCCTTCACCTTGGCGCGATCATCAATCTTGGTGAAAAAGACCATGTTCGAAGATGTGTTTTGAGGATTCCGCAGCGATGTCGTTCGAGGCTACACCTCGCACCGAAAACAAGTCATCCATTTTCCGATGATGCGCTTACGTCGCCCAGTTACCGACCCGCCCGGTCACATCCGCACGGCGTGAGCCATCAAGCGCTTGGGATTTGGTCGGACACGCTCGCTTCATCGAGCCTCGCAGATGCCATACAACCAGACGAAACAACACACCAATTGGAGACCCGCGCCTGCTGAAGCACCGCTCGGCGCGCCGTCCATCGCGCACCGACAGATGCGCCATCAACCCATGATACGTATTCGACTCGACATCGTCGGTGGTCCATCGATCGCTGACAGGTGCTCCATCGAACGGGCGTCGGCGCTCCATCGATCGATGGTAGGTCGTCGACTCAACACCATCGGTGGTCCATCGATCGCTGACAGGTGCTCCATCGAGCGGGCGTCGGTGCTCCATCAATCGATGGTAGGTAGTCGACTCAACATCGTCGGTGGTCCATCAACCGCTGACAGGCGCTCGGTTAAAGGAAACAACCCGCCCATTTTGCCGATGACGCGCCTACGCCGCCTCACGTCATCGGCCACGCCTTGGATGAGGCACGCGACTATTCTGAACGTGGATTTTGCTCCGATTTTCCGCCATGGATCATATCGGAAACAATTCCTGGGTCCGAGCGATTTTCAGCCAAGACGACTCCAATGATATGACCACCGACAAAGAATACAAAGAACCACATCATGATTTCGTGAATCTCTTTGGTTGTAGCAGCAAGGTCTCTGGACAGCCCAATCTCCGCTTTGAAATTCAGAAGAAAACCTGTAATCACCATGAGTAGAGTTACAACGTAAAAAATGGCGTATCCGGCCTTTACAGCCGTAAAATGCAGGGCCCTCGTTCTTTCTTCCTTTGGAACCTGTTTGATGCCGAAGGCGACTTTGATGGCCGAAAACCCAGGGCTTTTCTTCTCAATAATAATCGCGATCAGAATTCGAGCGAGGAGAAGAAATCCCAAAACAAATCCCAAATAGATATGCCAGTCCCATAACGGGTTGCGAATGGCGACGGCAATCTCCTTAGCAAGTTCTGGCGTGACTGGAGTACCCTCCGCTTTCATTTTCTCTTCGATCAAGGCCGCATTCGTGCGCCAGCTCAAAAATGTTTTTCTGATGAGAACCGTCCCAAGTAAGCCCAAGATGACAATGGAATTCGCCCAGTGCCAAAGGCGCAAACTGAGAAATTGGTACTTCCGAAAACTGTAATTTTGCATTTGAACTCTCCTCGACTTTCTCAATCGCGCTTTTCTATGCCTTTTGTGCCCATTGCAACCTTTACCACAATTCCTTCATGAAGAGGATACGCGACGGCCTCAGGCTCACGAGTGGGGGGCTGGATTGGCTTAGCTTTTCTGAGAGCAGTTGTCTTGTTTGTTTTTGAGAAGCTTTGGCTTCGAGCGTCGCCGAAGATGCCGACCCCTGATGATGCGCAGCACAACCCAGGTGACGTAGGGTCCGAAGCGTAGTAAGACGCGGCCATGCACGTTGCCATTACGGGTGCTTCGGTCGGGATTGGTGAGGCGATGGCTCGCGCCTGGGGCGCCAAAGGAGCGTCGCTGACGCTGGTCGCTCGGCGTAAGGATCGCCTCGAAACGCTCGCCAAAGAATTGGGCGCCCAGACGAGCGTACACGAAGTGGATTTGTCGATCCCCGAACGCGCGACGGATTGGATTGCGCCGGCGGAGAAGGCCCTCGGGCCGATCGACGTGCTCGTGAACAATGCGGGCGTGCAGCATATCGAGCCTGCGGAGCTGGCGGTTCCGGAGGAGGGCGAGCGGCTCTTGCGATTGAATGTGTTTACGCCATTGCGGATCGTGCGCGCGGTGCTTCCAGGAATGCTCGAGCGCAAGAGCGGCACGATTGTAGATATTGCATCCATGTGCGCGATTACGCCGATGCCCGGAATGTATTATTACAATGCATCGAAGGGGGCGCTGGCGAATGCATCCGAGGGACTACGCGGGGAATTGCGTGACACGGGGATTCATGTCGTCACGGTGTATCCGGGGCCGGTAGCGACGGACATGGGGATCACGGGGCTCGGGAAATACGAATCGACCTGGGCATCGCGCCTGTCGCCGCTTGGCAAGTCGGACGAGCTTGCAAGGCTCGTGGTGCGTGCGGTGGACAAGAAAAAGGCGCGCGTGGTTTATCCAGGGTCGCTTGGGATTGCGCTATTGTTTCCGCGGCTGGCTCGATGGGTGACGGCGAGGCTGACGCCGCCGGTGAAGAGGTTGCCGAGTGGTGGCTAGCCCTTGATCCCGTATTCGGCTTGCAAGAGCTTTGCTATCGTCGAGAGCTGCATGTTCGACGTGCCTTCGTAAATCTTACCAATTTTCGCGTCGCGGTAATACTTCTCCGCGGGGTATTCCTTGGTAAAACCCACGCCGCCGAAAAACTCGACGCATTGCGATGCCGTGCGTTCGGCGACTTCGGACGCGAAGAGCTTGGCCATTGCCGCTTCCTTGACGAACGGCAGTCCGGCGTCCTTCAGGCGCGCCGCGTTGTACACCATGAGCCGCGCTGCTTCGATTTCGACGGCCACCCGCGCATATTGGAATTGCATGCCCTGAAAGCTCGCAATCGATTGGCCAAACTGCTTTCGGTCGCCCATGTATCGCATGGCATGATCGAAAGCTCCCTGCGCCGTACCAATCATCTGCGCGCCAATGCCAATCCGCCCCTCGTTGAGCGTTTCAATGGCAATTTTGTATCCCTTGCCGACTTCGCCGACCACGTTTTCCGCGGGCACTTCGCAATCCTCGAGCACCAGCTCGCACGTGCTCGAAGCGCGAATCCCAAGCTTGTCTTCCTTTTTGCCCACGGAAAAACCCGGAAAAGATCGCTCGACGATGAACGCCGTGATGCCGCGATATCCCTTCGACGGATCGACATTGGCGAATACCAAGAAGACCGAACTTTCATTGGCATTGGTGATCCAAAGCTTGCGGCCGTTGAGCACCCAGCGGCCATCTTTTTGCACCGCTCGCGTCGCGAGAGCAAATGCATCGGATCCACTGCCCGCTTCGCTCAAGGCATACGATCCAACCCACTCACGGCACAAACGCGGCAAGTATTTTTGTTTTTGCGCTTCCGTCGCCCAGCGCAAAAACGCATTGGCCACGAGGGTGTTTTGCACGTCGACGAGCACACTGATGCTGGGGTCGACGACGGCGAGCGCCTCGACGGCAAGGATCGCATTGAAAAAGCTCGACCCTGCACCACCATACGCCTCGGGAACTTCGACGCCCATCAAACCGAGCTCGAAAAGTGGCGGCAGAAGCCCGGACTCGACGGCACCTTTTTCGTCCATTGAGGACACGAGCGGGGCCACGCGTTTTTTGGCGTAATCGAGCACCGAGTCTCGAAAAAGCCGTTCTTCTTCCGACAGTTGCGTGAGCGGAGGATGCGACACGTTCAGAGCTCCTTGGATAATCGAGAGGCCGGATGATGAATCGCTCGGTGGCTGGTGTCAAATGGCTTGGGAGGGGCTTTCTGTTTGAAACAAGGCAAATTCGGGGGGTATGGGGGGGCCGAGCCTCGGCCCCCCCATCGTAAACTAGCCTCGCGCAGCGCGCGTCCCACGCGCGCGAAGCGAGCGTGCAAATTCTGGCCTGGTTTCACTGCCACTGCCAACGAACACGAACCATCGTGCCCGCAAGCCAGTGGTTGACAGGTTTGCCATCGATGAGCACGCCTTTTTTCTCTTCGGTGATGGCTACTTCGAGGTTTTTCCCGTTGATGAAGTCCGCCCCGATTTCCGCATCCGCAATCAAAAGCCATTGCGTTTCGGTCCCGGGCTTGTCGACGACCCTAAACACCTCCGCCTTGTTGCCCTTGAGCGGCTGCGTCGTGCTCGTCGACACGAGCGGCTCGACCAAAAGCTTCTTCCCCGCGCGAAGCTTGATCTTGCCGTGTATCTCGGCTTGGTGGATCACCACCTCGGTCGTGTACTTGAGCGGCGCAGATGCCGACGGCTCCGGCGGAGGCGGCGGCGGTGGTGGCGGAGGCGGGGGCACGACTGCCGTCGCGGACGGTTGAGGCGGCGGACGCACGGGTTCCGATTCTCCACCACAACCAAGCATGCACAGAATGAGCGAGCACGCAGCAGTCCACCGTGCAGCGCTCGTCAACGTCGTCATTCGCATCGAAGCTCCTTCACATCGAGCGCCCGAACCGAAGTTTCGAGCACCAAGTATCAAACGTTTTTCATTCATTGGAACGCCAACTACTTCACACGCCAGCCGCAATTCCAAGGCGTTTGCGGAGCGCGCCATACCTGTCGCCCGTGGAAAACACGATGAGGTCGTCGAGCAGCGCGGACGCATCTTGAACGTTCTCGAGCGCGAGCATCCGGTCGGCGACGCCCAGATCACCCGCAAGCAAGAAGCCGGCGCGAGCCGTCGTGCGATCGACGGCCGAGGCCCATCGTTGTAGGTTTGTCCGGCCACCCTCTTCGACAAACCGCAAGAATGCGCCGCGAAGTCGGTCGATTTGCACCGATTCGAGCAGCGGCTCGATGGCCCGCGCGATGGGCTCGACCTTGCGCTTCTTCGATTCGTGCAGCGGTAGCGACGGGCTACCGATGAGCAGCGCCGCAAGGAAAACATCCTCGAGGTCCGGCACGTCGGGAATCAAGAGACGCACGAAGTGATCTTCACGGAACCAAGCAAGGTGTTTGCCCGCGAGAAACGCGAGCTCCGTAGGCGAACGCCCCGAGAGCGCCAGTTTGCCCACGCGCAAAGCGGGCGGCAAATTCGGAACGACTTCGGCGCCGCCCGCAAAGTCGGGATCGGCAAACACGCCCGGCGAGGGCATGCCGAGAATGCTCGCCGCCCAGCCAAAACATCGTCCCACGGCGACGGTCGTGGTGCGAGGATCGAGACGTCGTTCGGGCGATAGCGTCGGAAGCGCTTTGCTACGACGAAGCGCAGCGACGCGACCAAGCAGAACGGCTGGCGCGATGACGGCAAAGATCTCTCCGGTGAGCACCTCTTGATCTTGGTGATAAAGCGACCTTCGCCAAAGATCGCCAGACAGCGACGTGGACGGCCTAATCAGACCGTTTGTCGCATAGGACTCGTGCACGGAGCGTTCGTCGTCATTGGCTGCGCCGAGCCACACGAGCGCATGGGCCACGCGGAACGCCAAGTCGGCGTCACTCTCACGATTCGCCGCGCGAAACAGGGCGCGAAGCGTGGCAACGTCGCGAGGATCATGACGAAGTCGCTTGTGGATCGTCTGGCTGTCTTCGGTTTCTTCAACCTTCGGCGAAACGAACCCCGAGACGTCGATTTCGACCGCGGCTTCGGCACGCGCCTCCTCGAGCTCATTCTCGAGCTCGGCGATGCGCACTTCGAGGCTTTTGACTCGGCGCTCGAGCGTTGCGATGTACGCATCGCGCTCGGCGTCCGTGCCGCGCAGCGAAGGACGCAATTCATCGCCGGGCGCGATCTCTTCGCGAACGCGCACTTTGTGCCGGGCTTCGTACGATGCGAGCAGCGCTTGTTCGAGTCTCCGGAGTCGTTCGGGATCGAGACCAAGCGCCGACGCTGCGCGCTCGAGCTCGACGCGCTCGTCCGCCGTGATCACTCCGTCTTCGAGCACCTCGGCGAAAAGTTGCTCGTAATATGCCTCGTACTTATCGACCTGGACGTGCCCGGACAGCTCGCCCGCCTCGAACGTCGCCGCATGCTCGAAGATCCGTTCCTCGCTCATCGAAGCCAGTGCCTCCCGCCGGTGTTGGTAACCGGCGGCGCGAGACTACCAAAACGTTGGGACCAGGTGTGCGGCGAATACGAGCGTATTGGTTGGCCTTGTTTCGGCTTGCAAATGTAGCTTGCCCGAAGCGAGCGACGCCTCTTCACGCGAAGAGCGTTTCGTGCTCCCATGCGCCGCGTGAGTAACGTGTTCGTTGGCTACATCTACGACAAACGGCGGTTTTCCGCGCGATTCATCGCCGGCTACTGGGCGAACGTCGAACCGTGCATTCCGAACGAGCGGCTCGTCCAGGTGGCGGTGAGTCCGCGGGTCGAAGCGGTGTTTTACTTCGGAACGCAATCGCTCGGCAGATCGCTCGAGTTCGGATATGGCTGCGAGGCATTGATTCGTGATGGTTACGCCGGAGGGCCAGCCCGCAAGCTGCTCGAAGCAGGAAACACGGATTTTCAATATGCCGTGTGGGTCGCATCGGAAATATCCGAATACGATGTTTCGATTTGTTATTCGGGCAATGCTCTCGAAGGACGCGCAATGATCCGCGGACAAGCCGAACGGGTATCCGTCGAGAACAATTCCGTGCAATATCACGAGGTTGTCCGACTTGCGCAAAGTCCTCAGGAGCTCGGAATGGTCGTCGATGGTTCGACGACGTTCGACGAAGAGGAATACCAGCGGCGCCTCACGGAAAAGGAAGAACCGTTTCGACCGGGGCTGCTCGTGCACGACGAGATTGGTGTACCGCGAGGAAAGGTGATGGACGCGCAATCCAATGCGCAGATGGGTTCCGGCACGGTGCTTTGGCCCGAAGGAGGTCCGGTGGATACGCCGGAAATGCGGCGCGAAAGCCTGAGCATGCTCGCGCCGAATTCGCCAACGATCCCGATATGGGCCCACTTGGTGAATGAATCCGCGACCATGAGCGCTCGGATGTTGTCCCGACGGCGCCGGAAGGGTTGAACTACAATATCATTCGGCTCGAATCCGGGCCAAGAGCGCTTCTCGAGCCCCAACCCCGCGTAAGCACCCCCCCCACCCGCGCTCATGGCGTCCTCGCGCCGCTCGGACTAGCGTCATGGCTGCATGGCGACGCCTGCACGATGCGAAACGCAGGATTCTCGAGACGATCCGGCATGCAAAGGCCAGTCCCGAACGGTAGTGAGGGACTTTTGAATGTGTAGCGCGGGATTTCAATCCCGCGCGGGGGTGCAAAACGGGTTGAGTTAGCGCTCATGCCCCCATACCCCCCGGATTTGCCTCATTCCGAATAGTACGGCGCTTTCGATCCGCTCACTTCTTCTTTTTCTTCTTCTTTTTCGGCGGCGGAGGCGGCTCGTCTTCCTCGTCTTCGTCCGCCACCGGTGCAGATCCCGATCCGAGCGACGCATTGTATTTCTTCGCCACGGCATTGGCGCGCGCCGGATCGTCAATGGGATGCTCACGCTTGACCTTGGCAATACCGATCCAAGTCAATACACCACCAACCGACACCGTAAGCAGCCCACCCGTCATGAGGTAAGGCGTCCATGAAGGCGACGTCTCGATTCCGTTGGAATCCGTCGTCGTAAGCGCAGGCCCAAGAATGATGCCCGCAAGCGCCAGCGCCCCACCACCAATCAACAAACCTATCCCCACCTTGTTCATCGTGACGCCAGATTGCCGCGAAGCCGCAATCTCTTTGGCGCTCGCAATGTCGCCCCCAATGCGAAAGAAATCTTGATCGTCGATGGGCGTATCGCCCTGAAAAACCTGCCATCGCGTAACGTCGTACGTGCCCGTGCGATTCTCGTACACTTCAGACGTTCCAATCACCCGCCCCGACGAATCGCGGCTGACAACCTCACCCACCTTCGCTTGCGTGGTATACGTGTGGGTCTCCGTACGAACTTCGACGTTGAGGGGTTCCCCTGTGGACTCGATGCCGGTTTTGGGAAGACTCGCGCATCCCCACGCTCCTGATGCGAGAAAACCGGAAACGAGGAGCGATGCGCAGGAAACGCGACGAGATGGAATCGACTGCATGCATGCCTCCGACTGATTTGTCCGGAGCAGAGCGGAGTCGAGCACGTTTGTCAACGCCAAACCGACATCCACAAAACGAAAGACAGACTACGTTCCCAGAGCTGCTCGAATCGTTTCTTCAAAGTACCTAACGGCAAGCCCCACGGTGCGCCGCTCGCTGTCGGGTTTTGGGCGCAAGGGCGGCGCAACTTCCATGATGTCGCCTGCAATGATTCCTATGTCTCGGCCAAGACGCCGAATGAGCTCGACGAGGAAATCAGGCTCGAGGCCTCCAGGCTCGGGCGTGCCCGTTGCATCGGCCCAGGCTGCGTCCGTGCCATCGATGTCATTGGAAAAGTAAACGCCCGTGATCCGACGCTCTCGCAAATGAGCAATGATGGCTTCAATGGCCCCGCTGGGATTTTCCAAGCATTCTTTGGCCCAAAACTGCCGCACACCCAGATTCGATTCCCAATGACCGCGATCGTGGCGTGTTGCTCGAATTCCCACCTGCACGAGCCTGCCATCGCGCCCGAGGAGCTCATTGGCGTGGTACGACCACGTGCCAAAACATATTTTGACGCCCAGACGTTCGGGCAAAAGATCCGTATGCGCGTCGGGCTGCACGATACCCCATCGATCCTGGCGATGACGCGACAGTGCCACGGCGACTGGCCATGCCGTGGAATGGTCGCCACCGATGACGAAAGGTTTGACTTTTGGATTGATTTGAAAAACGAGATCGAGCGCTCGTTCGGCAATGGAAAGAGGTGATACGGGCAAACGCGCGCTCACGGCCGGCGCGACCGACGGATAAACCGCTTTACGGGACGCACTCTTTTGAGCCTCGCCGAGCATGTCGTCGTGGAGTAGTTGCGGCACGACGAACACATCGCCAATATCGACGATGCCAAGGCTTTCTGCAACAGCCGGCCATTCGGGATGTTCTTCGATGAGACGAGCTCGAATGGCTTGGGGGCCCCAGTTTGCCCCGCGCACGACACCTCCACCAACATCGGATGGAATGCCGAGGATGATACCGCGCGCCGATGCAATGCGATCAATCGCGGCACGAAACGCAGCGTCGACTTCCGCATCACTCGAAACTCGATAGAGAGCGCGCTGAATGGCAAGCTGCTCAGCGCGCCCGGTGGAAACGAGGTGAATGCCGCCGGCGGCGGGACGCAAGAGGATCGCGAGCTCTTCGGACGGGGTCATGATGGTGGGAGGTTAGCACGAAGGGGACGCCGGACGAGGTTCCACGCCGAAAAACCGAATCCCCAGCGTGGAACCAGCGCCCACGTGATCAGTGCGGGTACGGCTCGACCTCGTGCACGGGCATTCGATGCGCCGATGCGGCCCCTCGCCGACTGCGATGCGAACGCGTCGTCGACGCTGCAGGTCGCTCGTCGATGACGACCGGCGACTCCTCGGGCAGCGGCGTCATTTCCTCGGGTACGAAGCTTTCGTCGGGCTCGCGTAGCGACGGAGAAATGTCCGGCATTCGTGGACCACTGCCGGTAAAACGGATGTCCCGCGCGTGAATTTCGGTTCGATAACGTTTCACGCCGTCTTTTTCATACGAAGACGTCCGCAAGGTCCCTTCGACGAGCACGCACGTTCCTTTCGTCAGCACCCGCGCAATCCCTTCGGCGCGCGACCCGAACATGACGACGCTGTGCCATTCGGTTCGTTCCGTCAGATCGCGATTGCGGTCGAGAAACGATTCATTGGTCGCCATGCGAAAATGCATCACCGCCGTGCCGCCGGACGAGTATCGCAGCTCCGGTTCCGTGCCGAGGTTGCCGAGGAGAAAAACCTTGTTCATTCCGTCGCTCATGGTCGTATCCCTTTCCTATGCAATGCGTTTCTGCTTCTGCTTTTCCCGAGTTTCTACCCATTCATCGCTTCTGCGCTCAGTTCTGCGTTTCCTTCGCACGATTGGTGTGCGCTTGTTTTTCCATGCTCACCATGATTGCCGTGCGAAGTGCCGACATGAGGCGCGGATCCGCCAAGATCGCCTCACGCGATCGCTCGCGCCCCTGCCCGAGGTGTTCTCCGCCAAACGACATGTGCGCGCCGCTTTTCTCGATGACGCCGAGCTGACACCCGTAATCAATGAGGTCCGCAGCTTCGTCGATGCCCTTGCCCCAGCGCAGGTCGAATTCGGCTTCCTTGAATGGCGCGGCCATTTTATTTTTCACCACCTTGACACGCGTGCGTGAACCGACCGCTTCATCGCCGACTTTCACGGTTCCGATGCGACGAACATCCATGCGGACGCTCGCGTAAAACTTCAATGCATTGCCGCCCGTCGTCGTCTCCGGACTGCCAAACTGCACACCAATCTTGTGACGAAGCTGATTGATGAACACGAGCACGGTATCGGTGCGATTCACCACGGCAGTGAGCTTCCGCAATGCTTGGCTCATGAGCCGAGCTTGCAGACCCATGTGCGCCTCGCCCATGTCACCGTCGATTTCCGCCTTGGGCACGAGCGCCGCAACGGAATCGACGACGACGATATCGACGCCGCCGCAGCGAACGAGCATTTCCGCGATTTCGAGCGCCTGTTCGCCGCAATCCGGTTGCGAAAAAAGGAGCTTGTCCGTGTCCACGCCGATCGCCTTCGCGTAATTGATGTCGAACGCATGCTCGGCATCGATGAACGCCGCGACGCCTCCCTCGCGTTGCGCTTCCCGAATGGCGTGCAATGTAAGCGTCGTCTTGCCGCCGCTTTCCGGGCCGTATATCTCGATGATGCGACCGCGAGGATATCCGCCAATGCCGAGCGCTTGACCGAGCGCAATCGAGCCCGAACCAATGAAACGTGCGCTCGTCACTGTCTGGTCACCGAGGGGCATGATGGTACCTTTGCCGTATTGCTTTTCGATGGAGCCAACTGCGGTTTTGACTGCCTTCGACTTTTCGACCATTTCCATCTGCATGTGCGTATCCTCTCTTCCTTTTTCTTTGCTTTTCACTCAATCGATGATCTGCGCCCCTCCGCATGCGGAGAAGCTTTTCGAAATTCAGTGAGCTTGCCTCAAGCGGTCGCGGCCACGTCGCCAGACGGCGTGCGACCATCGGACCTGTCGAGCAATCTCGAGCAAATCGCTTCGCTCACGTGATGCGCCTTGACGCCTACGCTTCCGTCCAAATCCGCAATGGTCCGCGCCACACGAAGAACTTTGCTATAAGCTCGTGCGGACAAACCCAGGCATTCGACGGCTCGAGCGAGTAGCGACAGGCCCGCTGCATCGGGCGCTGCCACGCGTTCGAGGTCCCGCGGACCAAGCTCGCCATTCGTTGCCACGGTCGTTTCTTTCGCCAAACGCCGCGCCGCTTGAATCGCCCGCGCCGCAATGACCCGCTTTTGCACCTCCAAGCTGCTTTCGCCTCGAGTTTTGCCCACGATGTTTGCGACATCCACGGGCGGCAGCGGAACGTGCAAGTCGATTCGATCGAGCAGCGGCCCCGACAAACGCGCTCGGTACATTCGCACGCGCTCCGCTGAACACGTGCACCGGCGCTGCAGTTCCCCGTAAAACCCACACGGGCACGGATTCACCGCCGCGATCAAGAGCGGCCTCGCCGGAAAGGTGGCCCGACTGCGCGCTCGGCAAATGGACACGATGCCGTCTTCGAGCGGTTGTCGCAATACCTCGAGCGCTCCGCGTTTGAATTCGAGCAGCTCGTCCAGAAAAAGGCAGCCATGATGCGCAAGCGATACTTCACCTGGACGAATCGGATCGCCTCCTCCAACGAGCCCGACGGGGCTCACGGTATGATGCGGCGCACGAAATGGCCGCACCTGCACAATGCCGCGTTCGGGCTGCAAGAGTCCCGCAATCGAATGCAGCGCCGTAATTTCGAGCGCTTCTTCGTCCTCGAGCGGCGGCATGATCGTCGGCAACCGCCGCGCAAGCATCGTTTTGCCCGCACCGGGAGGGCCCATCATGAGCAAATTGTGTCCGCCCGACGCGGCAATCTCGAGCGCCCTGCGAGCCGTATGCTGCCCTCGCACATCCGAAAGATCCACATAATCGACAGGCACGATTGCCGCCGCCACGGGCCGTTGACCCACGGTTTCGAGCGGTTTGCCCCCACCGAGCGCCATGACGACATCCGCCAAATGCTCGGCCTTGTAAACTTCAATGCCTTTGACGCTGGCGGCTTCCGGGCCATTGAGCGCCGGTACGATGGCCCGACAAACCCCTTGCGCCGCAGCACCTCGAAGCGCTGGAAGCACGCCGCGCACCGGACGAATCGCGCCCGTCAGCGACAATTCCCCGAGAAATGCAATTCCCGCAAGAGCATTCGCTGGGACCTTGCGCAACGCGCCCAAGACCGACATTGCAATGGCCAAGTCGAATCCGCTGCTGCTTTTGCGCAAATCCGCGGGAGCAAGATTGACCGTAATCACGTGTTCGTCGAGAGCAACTCCAATCTGCGACAAAGCCGCTCGAACGCGCACGCGGCTTTCGCGCACGGACGCTTCGGCCAAACCCACGAGGTGAAAGGCCGAAGGGCCTCGCCCCGAATCGACCTCGACACGAACCGGGTACGCATCGAGCCCTACGAGAATGAATGTCAACGCCGTCGCTTGCATGCCAAACGCTATATGCGACGACCGTGCCAACGGGTTTTACATCAAAAACCTCGGGATTTTCAAAGATGACTTGGCGTCAAAAGGTGGCGGCCGCCATGGCGGAGCCTGGCGGCCGCCAGAGGGCGACATTACAATGAGTGATAGGTTACGAGACTACGGCAATCCCAGCAGACACGCGTTGCTGTTGCGGCATTGCGCGTCCGGTCCCCCCCCCCCCCCCCCCCCCCCCCCCCCCCTCCAGGTACACCGCCCGAAACGAAAGGTGCGTCAGCTTGCCACCGCTCGCCTGACACCTATGAGATCCAAGTGGAGGGAGGCGCATGGACAAGAAATCTGCCTGGAAAACGCCGAAGGTCGTCGAGATCCCCGTAGGATTGGAAATTGGCGCATATGCACCTCCGGAAATCGACCGAGAGCGCCTCGTGAAACGACCGCCACCCCGTGAGTAATCGACAATGTCGCTCGTGATCAGGGTCCTGGGTTCCGGCGCCGGCGGCGGAATACCGCAATGGAACTCGACGGGAGCGGCTTGCGCACGGGCGCGCAAGGGAGATTCCGCCTCACCTCGACGGGGACAAACCTGCCTTTGCGTGAGCGCTGATGGTCATCATTGGCTGCTGCTCGACGCATCGCCGGACCTGCGCGCCCAAATCGAGCAATGCGTCGATCTCTGGCCGGATCCAACGCACGGACCTCGCCATTCGCCCATTCTCGGCGTCGTGCTGACCGGAGCAGACGTCGATCGCATAGCAGGATTGCTCTCGCTGCGCGAATCCCAGCCCTTCGCACTTTACGCAACGCGCACGGTGCTCGCAGCGCTCGACGAAAACCCCATTTTCGACGTCCTCGCCTATTCGTCCGTCCCTCGACGGCATTTACCGCTTCATAGGGAACTGGAACTTTTCGGGCCGAACGGCGAACCTAGCGGCATTCTCGTCGAGGCGTACGCGGTGCCGGGCAAGGCGCCCTTGTGGCTCGAGAGCCGCGCCGAAAGCGGAGATCCGGAGTATACCGTCGGACTTCGCGTCCGCGCGACACGCGGCGGGGCGTCCTTCGATTACATCCCAGGCTGCGCGGAAATCACGGACGCACTGCGCGATCGCCTTCGAGGGTCGGCGCTGCTTTTTTTCGACGGAACGCTTTATCGTGACGACGAGATGATCACGTCGGCTGCGGGCCCAAAGACCGGGCGAAGAATGGGTCACGTGAGTATGTCGGGGCCGGATGGAGCCATGGATGGATTCGCAGATGTCGATATAAATCGAAAAATATTCATTCACCTGAACAACACGAACCCTGCCCTTCTCGCCGATTCCCCCGAACGGCGCATCATCGAAAACTGCGGGTGGGAAGTCGCGTGGGACGGAATGGAGGTTCGGTTATGACAGAGCCTGCTGCGCTCTCGCCCGATGCGTTCGAGGCAAAGCTTCGGGAAATCGGCAGCGAGCGTTATCATCACAAGCATCCTTTCCACGTGCTGATGCGCGACGGGAAGCTCGGGCGCGGGCAAATCATGGCCTGGGCGCTGAATCGATACCATTACCAATCGATCGTCCCCCGCAAGGATGCAGCCATCATCTCGCGAATGGAGGATCCTGCATTACGACGCATATGGCGGCAGCGATTGGTGGATCAAGACGGCGCGGATGGTTCGGGCGGCGTGGATCGATGGCTCGTGCTAACCGATGGGCTCGGGCTCGATCGCGGCGATGTCATGGCTGGCAGAGGCATTTTGCCTGCGACGCGATTCGCGGCAGACGCGTATTTGCATTTCGTTCGCGAACGCCCGTTACTTGCTGCCATTGCGTCATCGCTCACCGAGATGTTCGCGCCGTCGATCATTGCAGAGCGTGTTGCGGGCATGCTCGCGCATTATCCATTCATCCAAAGCGAGACGCTGGCCTACTTCAATGCAAGGCTCACGGAAGCGCCGCACGATGCCGATTTCGCGCTCGCCTGGGTGAAGCGCGAGGCACGTACGGCCGCGGAGCAAAAGCTCGTCATGGAAGCATTGTCGTTCAAATGCGACGTGCTCTGGGCGATGCTCGACGCGCTCCATCACGCGTATGTCGCGCCGGGGCACGTCCCGCCGGGTGCATTCGTCCCAGAAGAGGAAATATGAAGGCGCGGGCAATGATTGATGGGGCGAGCGTGCTGCGGCTCGGCGCACGCGTCCGATTGCGCCACGATCCCGCGCGCGGCGCGTTCGTGTTGCTCGCGCCCGAGCGTGTTCTATTGCTCGACTCAATCGCCGCGACGATTCTGCAATCATGCGACGGACAAACGAGCGTCGATACGATGACGAATAAGCTCGCCGAAACATTCGCGGGCGAGCGCGAACGCATTCGTGCGGATGTGATGACGTTGCTGCAAGACCTCGCCGACAAGGGGCTCGTGGTGACATGAGTGGTGTGCCGCCGCCTCTCGCGCTGCTGCTCGAGCTTTCGCATCGGTGTCCGTTGCAATGCCCGTATTGCTCGAATCCCGTGCATCTCGATTCTGCGAGGGAAGAGCTCGACACGGAGACGTGGATGCGGGTGCTGGAACAAGCGGCGGATTTATCGGTGCTTCACGTGCACTTTTCCGGCGGCGAGCCTGCGGTGCGGTCGGATTTGGAGGCGCTCGTGGGCCGCGCGGCGGGTCTTGGGCTTTACACGAATCTCATTACGTCGGGGATGCTGCTGGATCGGGCGCGCATCGGGGCGCTCGCCGAAGCGGGGCTCGATCACGTGCAGATCAGCGTGCAGGACGCGCGCGCCGCGCAGGCCGACGCGATTGCGGGATATGCCGGGGCGCACGAGCACAAGCTCGAAGTTGCCGAATGGGTACGGGAGCATGGGATGTCGCTGACGCTGAATGCGGTCATCCACGCGAGAAATGCCGAACGCGTGGGCGGAATCATTGAATTGGCGCATACGCTGGGCGCTGGGCGTGTGGAAATTGCGCACGCGATTCACCATGGTTTTGGGCGCGTGAATCGCGCGGCGCTTTTGCCAGCGCCCGAAGCGGTGGCGGACGTGCTTTCCGTCGTGGAGGAGGCGCAGGAGAAATTCGTCGGCGTGCTGGTCATCGATTACGTTCCGCCGGATGCGTATGGGAAGCTGCCGAGGGCGTGCATGGGCGGATGGGGGCGGCAATTCATGAACATCACGCCGAAAGGTCTGGTTTTGCCTTGTCATGCGGCGGAAACGATTCCCGGGCTCGTCTTCGATTCGGTGCGTGAGCGCGATTTGCGCGCGATTTGGGAGCACTCCGCGGCATTCCAACGATTTCGAGGCACAGCGTGGATGCATGATCCTTGCCGGAGCTGCGAACGGCGCGATATCGATTTTGGTGGATGCCGCTGCCAAGCGCTCGTGCTGACGGGCGACGCGGCGAATGCCGATCCGGTGTGCGAGCGATCGGAGCACCATGCAGTTTTCGCGCAAAGCGTGGAGGAAGCGGATCGCCGCCGATTGCCGCTCGTCCCGCGCCGGCCAAGCGTGAGGAAACGTTAGATGGCGCAAATACCAAATTATATTCTTTGCGCCTCTGCGTCTTTGCCCCTTTGCGTTTGTTTCTTTTTATTGAATAGCGCGTCAGCGAGGGGACTCGCTGGATTCGGCAGGCGTGAGGCGCAGCAAATCTCCCGCTGCGGCGTCGACGATGACGAGGATGGCACCATCGGGCGCCTGGGCGACGTCGCGAATGCGCCTTTTCATGTCGATCCGTTCTTCAATCGCCACGCGCTCGCCATCCAGGACCAACCGGACCAGAGCTTGCGACGAGAGTCCGCCGACGAATATGCTGCCGCGCCACTGCGGAAAAAGCGCGCCGGTGTAAAACATGGCGCCTGAGGGGGAGACGACCGGCGTCCAGCTTCGAATGGGCGCCTGGTATTCGTTGGTCGTTCCGTGGCTCGGGATCAGCGTAAGGGCGGCAGAATAGGAGGGATGACGATAATGAGCGCCGTTGCTCACGACCGGCCAGCCGTAATTGCGCCCTTTTTCGATGAGATTGACCTCGTCGCCTCCTCGGGGGCCCATCTCGAAGGTGTACATCCGACCCGAAACCGGATCGATGGCCGCGGCGAGAGCATTACGATGACCGTAACTCCAGACGTCGCCGCGCGCGCCCTTTTGTCCGACGAATGGATTGTCCGTCGGAATCGATCCGTCGCGGTTGATCCTCACCACTTTGCCGAGATTCGATCCGAGGTTTTGTGCCGGCTCGAAGCGCATTCGGTCGCCGGAGGTGATGAAAAGCGTGCCGTCTTTTGCAAACAACAAGCGATGACCAAAATGGCCTCGTCCCACGGTCTTTGGCGTCTGGCGCCAGATGACCTGCGTATCACGCAGCTCGTTGCCGACGAGCCTTCCGCGCGCAACGGCGCCTCCGCGTACGATGTCGTCGGTCAAATCGACTTTGCCCAGGCGAAAATCGCCCGTTTCTCCAAGGCTCGACGGCTGCACTTTCGCGGCTTCCACGTACGACAGGTAAATGAACCTATTCTGGGTGAAATTGGGATCGACTGCGACATCGAGCAAACCTCCTTGGTCGTTGGGGCCGCGATACACCACCTTCGGCACGCCTCGGATCGGCTTCGACATTTGGCCGTTTGCCCAGATACGCAGCCGTCCCGGCTTTTCCGTGACGAGCAGCCTGCCATCGGGCAAGAACTCCATACCCCACGGAAATTGTAATGTCGCCAGGCGCTCGACGCTGAGCTTTCCCGAGCTCGAGGAAACTGCGTCCGGCGTGGCTTGGGCCTCGGCGAATGCGTGTGGTGCCAATCCAAGAACGATGCTCACCGTGGCCGTCACGCGAGCCATGAACGATAAACGCATACGTCACCCCTTCCCAGCGACCGCGGTCACTCGTGACCTCCCGTGCTCTGTTGATGATGAATCCCTGAACGCTGCATCGTCATTGGGGAACGACCGTACGGGCAGCGCAGCCGGGGCTTGACGATGCGCTCCGTCATCGGGAGGATCGTGGCGATTTGTGCAAGGACTCTGGCGCTCGCGGGCGCATGCGGCTACGTTAAGCCATGCACTCCGATGGTTACTTTGCTCTCGTGCTCGATCCAGCATCCGCGAGCGTGTTACGTCAATCGTTTGCAACGCTCGCATACCCCATCGCGCATCATTGCACCGTGCGATATGGAACGGATCGTCCCGCGGACTTGCCATATCCATTTCGTGCAAAGGATTTGGGGCAAAGGTTTCTCTTGAGAATCATGGGCTATGGTCGAGCCGGCGACAGGGTCGAAGCGGTCGTGGTTGCTTTGGTTTTACCTGACGGTACGCTGCTCGAACGAGGTTTTACCGAAAATGCCATTCCACACGTCACGGTCGCGACGGACGGCGTCGAAGAACCGGTGCGGGCAAATGACGCGCTGGAATCGGTTTACGTGCGCTTCAACGGCCCGATTCTCGAAGCGACGCTCGAGCATACGCGGGTGTCGAGCAAACAGCTCTGAGGAATGGAAGCACTGGAGGTCAGCGAAAGGTCAACGTGACAGCTTGCCGAGCAGTGCGCGCGCGCGACCTCGAAACCCTTCCGCTTCCGTACCGATGGACGCAATACGCGTGCGCAAATCCTTGATTCGCTTTTCATGCTCCAAAATGGACGCCGAAAACCTCTCCGCATCGTTTTTCGACTTCGTCACCGCCAAGTAACCTCGAAGCCGTTCGACATCGGTCAACGCTTCCGCCAAATCTCGGCGGCGCTGCGGCAGGAGACTCTCTCGAGCTTCCGCATCGACGAGCATATTTGCTGCATCTTCGAGCTTCTGTTTTTGCGCCACGGGCAACTTCGGCGACTGCGCAATCGATCGCAACGCCCTCGCATCGAGCTTTGCAATCGGTGTTCGCCGAGAAAGACCTTCGTCCGTTTCGATGCGTCGCACCTTCTTCGACCTTGCTTCGGCCGCAAACACGGCGAGCGGTTTTTCCGTCACGAAATCGAAATCGAGCTCGTCGGCACCTTGCACGGTCGCGTTTCGCACGAGCCTCAAATTCAAAAACACCGTGCGTGGCGTGCCACTGCGATTCTCGATGGTGTAATCCGTTCGGTGGTGCCGAATGAAGTGTTCGATGAGATGATCTCCGTCTCCCTCGACGAGATGCACCGTCTCCGTGACGTCGTCCGTGTTCAATTGCAATTCGACGTCGATGTCCGTTCCAAATGCCAAAAGGCGAATCTCGGAAGGCTTCAGACGATCGATCTCCGCTTCACCGGCAAACCCGCCATCGGCAAAGAATGCAACGGGACCCGCGGGCAATGTTTGCTTGGTGTCGTTTTTGATTCGCGCAGCGCTCCGACCCACGTCCCCGGCATCGGAAAACCAGACGATGCGCCTGGCCGAAATGGATTGTTGCAAAAATGGTACGAGCGCCGAGCCGCGCGGCCGTAAATCAATGGGGTTCGCGAGCGAATATCGGAAAAGCGCGCCGGACTCCATTCCCTCGGCTTCCGCAATCTTCGCAAGATCTCCCACGGAAAGCACCGTGCTTTCGCCCGATCCCGTGCCCGTTCCGGAACCGTGCCCAATCGTTCCAATGCTGCCGAGACCTATGCCCTCACCCCGTCCACCACCACCTTCACCAACCCCGGACAAACCCAATCCACCCACACCGAATGAATCTCCAATGGCTTCGCTCCACATCGCATCAGCCGTGCGTCCAATGAGCTGAGGCACCGTGGAGAGCGCTTCTGCAGGGGCACGAAGCTCACGACGAGCATATCGAGGCGCCGCGAGCGGATAAAGGAACGAATCGGGACGCCCATTGACGAGCTCGATTTTGACTTTTTTCCACTCCTCGTCGGTATCGTTGTGCACGAGCGCCCAACCTTGAAGCGTGCCGCGTTCGGCCTTGGGATCGAAAACCATTCGATACGTCGATCGCCATACGGGTGCTTCGGCAACGTAGCCAATCGTCACGTCGCCCGTACTTTCCGCCAAGATGCGCAAATCACGACGCGATGAAGCGCCTTGCGAAGATGCAACCGATACGCTTGCACCAAGGCGCGCAGCAAGCGCCGGATCGGTGGGTTTGACCCCGACCACATCGGACAAGAAAAACTTCCTTATTTCGGCATCGTTCGTCAATACGAGCAATGTCGTTTCGCGTCGAACGGCACAAGGCAATGTCCCCGAAGCCGTGCCCTTTTCCGGTTTTGCCGCATCGATGGGCGCTACCGGCAAACACGGTCCTCCATCGGCATCGGACGGTTCGAGCACATCGACGAGCTTTCCTCGCACGGTTTCTCGCGACGTACGCAATTCGACGGCGCCTCCCTTGAGGCTCCGGAGCATTCCCGCATGCGAAACGCCGGTCTCCTCCGCCGGCAAACCTGCAAGCGCCCGTCCCATTTCCACGCTGATGCTGCTAGCGAACTCAATCCCCGCAACGCTCGTTTTTCCGTCCGTTCCCAGCACGACGAGCGTTTTCAGGGCATCGTCGAGATGCGATGCGGGCACCGGCAGTCCCAGTCCCACGCCGCGCCCTACCCTGCCCGATCGCTCGAAATACCCTACCCCAGCTTCGTACAAGCGAACGGTCTTCAGCGGAAGCGAAGCTGCTCGAGGCGGCGCAACTTGCGCAACAGCAGGAGCTGCGGACGTAAATGCGGCAGCCAAAAGGGCGATTGAGACGAAGCGAGCTGTGGGAATCATAGGTCGGGTGCCTCGAGTGACTTTGCGAGCCGGCGGGCAGCGACACGCAGCTCGAGCAGAGGTTCCCGGAAAATCGCCGCACGATCTCGAGTGTAAAAATGCAGTATACACGCGGGTCAGAACGTGATAACCGGCATCGACAATGCCTCGCTACTCGACCGTGCTCTTCGATCTCGACGGAACACTGCTGGATTCGACCCGGCTCATCCTCGACAGTTTCCATCATACGTTTGCCAAACACGGTTTGCCCGCGCAGCCCGATGATACATTCCTAGCGGGCGTGGGGACTCCGCTGCGTGTCGAATTCGCGAAACATTGCAATCGCTCCGAAGAAGTGGAAGCCATGATTGCCACGTATCGGGAGTACAATTTCCAGCATCACGACCGGATGGTGTCTGCATTTCCGGGGTCGGTCGCGTGCGTTCGAACGCTCGCTGCGGCGGGCGTACGTCTGGGCATCGTGACGAGCAAGGGTCGGCACGGCGCCCAAATTGGGCTCACGGCGCTCGAATTGCTCGATGTTTTCGAAGTCGTGGTGTGTGCCGAAGACGTGACGCGACACAAGCCGGATCCGGAGCCGGTGCATCATGCAATGAACCAGCTTGGGTCGAGTCCCGGACAAACGCTGTTCATTGGGGATAGCTTGCACGACATGCGTGCGGGTCGGGGCGCTCGCGTGTCGACGGGAGCGGCGCTGTGGGGCCCGTTTGCTCGAAAATCGTTGGCGCTTACCGAGCCAACCTATTTTTTCGAGGCTTTCGACGACGTCACGTCGCTCGTTTTGGACGCGCCCCAATAACGAACCAAATCGGGCAGTGCGGTCGTGGAAAATTGAATGAGGTGGAGCATGTGGGTCATCGGGCCCGATCCATCGTATCCGCGCACGTGCAATTCGCCCTGATGCGCCTCGGTGAGCGGTTCGAGCGGCCGCATGTAGGCGTTCGGCACGACGTTTTTCATCGCCACGAGCGTGGGTAAGGGTTGTTCTACGCTCGTGGGACGACGGCGCATGTTCACCCAATCGAGCACGAAATCCGTCGTTTCGTGCGCGTTGTGATACCCGTACGTCGCGATCTCCGAATGCACGATCGTGAGCAGTGCGTCCCCTCGAACGGCTTTTTCAGCATATTTGCGAATTGGATTGATTTGATCGGGCTTGAGCTTTTTGGAATGCGGGTCGTATCCGCAATGAATGGAATCGATGAGGACGATGGCATTGATTCTGTCGAAAAATTCGTCGTGCGCTAGGATTTTGATGATGCCGCCATATCCAGAGCTCCACGCAGACAAACCAATGCGCCGAAGCCGAGCATTCTTCAATCCTCGGGTTTTCATCACGTTCTGCGCGCGCGAGAGCATGAGGCGCATGCCCGCAGGATCCGCAAAACGGTCTTCGTACACGCCCGAGCCCACGCCGAGATTCAAAATGGCGATGACCGCATTGACGCCCGCGAAGCCGTAACTTTCCTCGACGAGGTCCGTGTTGCCATTGAGATGCAAGACGAGATCGTACTGTCCATCGGCGGATTCGAAGGAAGGCGGAAACATGAGCAGACCGCCCGCAAGCGGCGCACGCCACGAGCGATCGAAATGCGCATCCGCGCGTGTGGAAGGTGCCGAGCTCGCAGCGGTCGCGACAGTGCCCGCGTGATCTTGCAATGCAACCGCAGACGCAGACGGCATGGGCGTGGGCACCACTACATCCGGCAGCGTCACATGTGCAAGCGGCGCGGAGAGCGTCGGCAACGTGCTGGCGCGGGATCTCGAGGAAGCCACGAGGGTTCCAGAGACCAGTGCAATGGCTGCAAGGGCGACGAGAATCCAGGTGGTATGGTGGTGACGAGACATCCGAGCATCTACCAGAAAACCGGAATTGTGGACGATGTCAAGCCCTTACGTCGGAAAGAATCGATTCGAACGGTCAAGATAGTCACAGTACAAAGTTGTGACGACAGCGGATCGATTGACGCGTTCGAGGACCGACGTTCCGATACGGGACGTGCTTCGTGAACGGCTGAATGCGAAGAGCAACTCATTGGATCCGAGGACGGTCGCCGAACGAACGCGCGACAAACCCGGCCCGGGGCAGGTCGTCGTGACAAGTCCACTCGAGCCTTCGTGTGCGCGGCCGGTGATTGTCTGGGAAGTCGGGTGACCGGTCGAGAAAAGGTTCGGCGGGGCGAGCCACGGAAGGTACGTACTTTTTTCTTGAGTATGCTGCGTGAGTGAGTTTGAATGACGCCGATGGAACGACACGACTTGCCTCGACCGGATTACGTGGCCGGATTTTCGACGAAGGCCCGCCGGAATTTCGGTGCGCGCTGCGCGGTGCTGGGAATGTTGCTTACGGCGAGCCTGATGGCATTGCCGGCTCGAGCGGCGGACGCACCCAAGGCGGGAGCCGCGGCACCGGCCAAACCTGCGGCACCGGCCAAACCAGCAGCAGCACCCGCACCGGCCAAACCGGCAGCAGCACCCGCGCCGGCCAAACCGGCAGCGGCACCCGCGCCAGCCAAACCTGCACAGCCCGCGGCGGCGACGCCCGCGCAACCGGCGTCCCCGGCGACGCCTGCGACGCCTGCAGTTGCGCCACCGGATGCGGCCAAAGCTGCGACGGATGCGCAAAAAGAAGCCGCCAAGAAAGTCGACGAAGGGACGAAAGCCCAAAAGGCGGGGCAACACGACAAGGCGCGGGAAGCGCTCGAAGCGGCGTTCAAGTTGACGCCCACGCCTGAAATTGCATTGGCGCTCGCGAAGAGCGAAATGCAGCTCGGTAAAGCGCGGCAGGCGGCCGAGCATCTTTCGTTTTACCTACGAAAAGCCGAAGGGGCCAAACCCGACGACCGGCAAGCCGCGGAAAAACTTTTTGCCGAAGCAAAAACGAAGGTCGGTTCGGTCATCGTCACGGTGGATGTCGAGGGCGCAGAAGTTTTCATGGATGGGGCATCCGTGGGCAAAGCGCCGCTTCCCGGGCCCGTTTTTCTCGACCCTGGGGCGCGAGCGTTCGAGGCTCGTAAAGAAGGCTCCGAGCCCGTGAAGAAGCAAGTCGATGCCGTGGCGGGCCAAGAAGCGACGCTGCAATTCACACTGATGGCACCGCCGCCGCCACCTCCACCGCCGCCGCCTCCTCCGCCTCCCCCGCCGCCGGCCAAAAACCAAACGCTCATCCTCGCAGGATTCGGCGTTGCTGGAGGGCTGATGCTCGTCGGGATCGGAACGGGCATTGGCTCGGCAGTGACGGATTCGAACAGCGTGTCGCAATGGAACGACAACAAATGCGCGCGTGCAAATGCGCAATGCGTGGCGGATTTCAACGATGCGCAAGACACGAGCGTCGCGCTCGGTAATACGTCGTGGGCGACGCTGGTGCTCGGAGGCCTTTTGGGTGGAGCGACGGCGGCGTATGCGTTTACGGATTTGTTCACGCCCAAAAACCAATCAGCGCCTCAGGCGCGCGTCGTCGTGACGCCGGGCGGCGTCATGGTGCAGGGTAGCTTTTGATCGGGGCCTTTGGCCCATGGAAGGAATGAGGAGCTTGGAATGAAGATCGTTCGCGCATCGATGACATTGGCGGTGCTGCTTGGCGCTGCATTAGCGAATTTCGTGGGTTGTACCGCGGATGAACCGCCGCCGGACAACCCCACCGGCGGAACGGGTTCGAGCAGCTCGAGCGGCATGGCGACGACGTGCGGCGACGGCAAGCTCGACATGAACGAGACGTGCGACGACGGGAACAATTCGCCCAATGATGGTTGCACCGATTGTGCAGTGGACGCGTGCTACACTTGCACGTCGGAAGCGGGAGCACTGAGCACGTGTGCGTTCGCTTCGGCGGGTGAGCCGTGTGAATCGACGAAAGTTTGCAACGGCGCGGGCGCCTGCGTCGAATGCATCGTCGACGCGCAATGCCCAGGTGGTTACTGCTATCAGAATGCGTGCGCCAAGTGCGACGATACCATCAAGAACGGCGACGAAACGGACGTCGACTGTGGTGGCGCGAATTGCAGCACGTGCGGCGACGGAAAGATGTGCGGCGTCGGAGGCGATTGCACGTCGACGTTCTGCACGGACGGCGTCTGCTGTGGCGAAGCATGTGACGGCGCGTGCGTCGTTTGTAACCTCGAGGGGTCCAAAGGCGTATGCGACTTCGTTGCCAAGTACGGCACCGATTCCAGCGACGGCATGGGCGGCACATGCGACGGAACCAAGGCTTGTAATGGTCTCGGCGGGTGTGGCGGAGCGCTCGGCGAACCGTGCACGGGACCGACTCAATGCGCAAGCGCCAGGTGCGGCGATCCGGATGGCGACGGGACGAAAACGTGCGTGAAAAACACGGGCGAAGCGTGCACCGACAACAATGAATGCTTCAGCGGCACGTGCGACCCCGGCACGATGATGTGCATGTGATCTCAGGCGGCTGACCATGCTTGGTTTTTCCAATCGAGCATGGTAGAGTCGCCGGCTGCATGCTCACTCCCCTGCGCCACCGCGCATACGTCCCTCTCGCCACGCTACTCTGCGTCCTGAGCATATCGAGTTTGCCCTCGGCCGACCCCAAAAAGTCGCCGGGACAAACCGAAGCGCCCCTGGCTTTGCCGCTCGAAATCAAACGCGTCACGCTCGACAATGGTTTGCGCGTCGTGATGAACGTCGATCACGCATCGCCCACGGTCGCGATTGCCGTCACGTACGACGTCGGATCGCGTGACGAAGAGCCGGGTAAAACGGGATTTGCGCACACGTTCGAGCACCTGATGTTCGGGGCGACGAAAAACCTCGCCGAAGGGCAATTCGAGGCGCTCGTCGTTGGGCGCGGCGGGTTTCTCACGGCCATCACGGCCGTCGATCGCACGGCGTACTACATGGTGGTCCCGGAAAACGAGCTCGCGCTCGGGCTCTGGCTCGAAGCCGAACGCATGCGATTCATCGACGTCAGCGCGGCATCGTTCGAAGCGGAACGCAAGGTCATCGAAGAGGAGTACCGGCTTCGCGTTGCGAATGCACCTTACGGGCGCGCGTATTGGCGCACGCAGGAACTTGCATTCGACGGGTGCTTTGCCTACGGACACGCACCTCCAGGCGCTCCGCAGGACCTTGCTCGCGCCAAACTCGAGTGGGTACGCGCTTTTCATGCGGCACATTATGGTCCGAATACCGCCGTGCTGTCCTTGTCGGGCGATTTCGATCCCGACACGGCAATGACGCTCGTGCACCGTTATTTCGACGACATTCCACGTATCCAAGCCAAACCATTTTCTGAACCGACCCTTGCCGAACCTCGAGCGGAGCGCCGCGAAGTCATTCAGGATCCGCTGGCTCGCGTGCCCGGGCTTTCGTATGGGTTCGTCTTGCCAAAACCTCTCACCCGAGAACACGACGCGCTACGTTTTGCTGCAATGATTCTCGGCGACGGCGAGCGCGCACGATTGCCCTCCCTGCTCGTACGTGACAAAGCCCTCGCAACGGCGGCAACGGCGAGCATCGACGAATATAACTTTGCCACGGGGCCGGGGCTTCTTCGCATGGAAATTCGCTTTTCGCAAGATGCCACCATTGCAGAAGTGGAAAAGCACGTGGACGCCATTTTGAACGACCTTGCCGCGCGTCCCCCATCATCCGAAGAAATGCTGCGCGCTCGAAGGAGACTCGAAACGGCGCTTGCGCTGCGCCTCGCATGGACGCGAGACCGGGCCATCGATTTGGGCAAGTACGAGCTCTCTTTTGGTGACGCGCGGCTTCTCACGCGAGCATTCGATCGATTTGCCGCGGTCACTGCGGATGACGTGCAAAAGGCAGCAGTGAAGTTTTTGGACAAGAATAGACGCGCCATCATCGAATCGCACCCTGCTCCGAAAAAACCCGACGCCGATGTGAAAACCGCGGCGGGAGGTGCACCATGAAGCGCCGATTCGCATCGTTTGCCGCTGCATGCATTGCAATCGGAGGTTGCGCGAGCAGCACGCACACGTCGGTCGTCCCGGTGCGTAAAGACAAACCAACGCCACCACCGGTCGTCGAAGCCCAAGCGCCCAAAGAGCCGCCTCCCGAATCGTTTCCAGCGCGACCGTTCACGCCAGCACCGGCCACGTGGGCAGAGCTCGGCAATGGGCTGAAGATCGTGAGTCGCCGCGACAAAGCCGTGCCGATCGCTCATTTGCGCATTGCCGTTCTTGCGGGTTCGTCCGTGGATGGAGAGGCCACGGGGCTATCCGCGGTATGCTCGAGGGCCGTTGCTTCTTCGGGTGCGGCGACGCTCAGCGATACCGAGCTCCAGGGGAAACTCGAGACGCTGGGGGCATCGCTGAACGTCGACGTGGATGTGGATCGAGTGGTCTATGGGCTATCGGTCGTCAAAGATCGCATGCCCGAAGCATTCGATTTGCTCGCGCAGGTCGTCACGAAGCCGCGCCTCGGCAATGACGATATCGTCCGCGTGCAAAAGCGCCTCGCCGAAGAAGCCGCGGACAATGCGCGTGGAGATGGACGGTGGGGCGCCATGATGATGCTGTATCGGGATTTATTTGCTCTGCCGAGTGAATATCATCCTTATGCCTCGTACGACGCAACGGTCGACGACATCAACAAGCTCAAACCGGGTGATTGCAAGAATTGGCACCGTCGTTTTTTCGTACCGAGCAACATGCTCGTCGCGGCATCGGGAGACGTCGACCCGGTCGTGTTACAATCCGCGGCCCAAAAGGGATTGGGTAAACTTCGCAAAGCCTCTGCACCGTCGATATCGTTTACGGATCCATTGCCTCCCGGATCGATGAAAATCACGCTCGTCGACAGGCCTGGAAGCGAGCAAAGCGAAGTGGCCGTGGGCACTCTGGCGCCAAAACAAGACGAACCCACGTACCCATCGTTTCTCGTGGCCGATCAGGTCGTCGGTGGAACCTATACGGGTCGTCTTTTCACGGACCTGCGGGAAAAACGCGGGCTGGCCTATCTTTCCTTTTCGAGCGTCGATTCGTATGCCAATGGCCCGTCCGTGTTTTATCTGTACGCACAAACGCAAAACAGCTCGACGGGCGAAGCGCTCGCGGCTCTTCTGGATCACGCACAAAAGATGGTCACCGAAGCGCCGACGGCAGCCGAGAACGAAACGGCATCGCGGTTTCTTGCCGGATGGCACTCGATCGATGCCGGTGTGCCCGGAAAAACCGCAGATTCGCTGTGCGATTCATGGGTGAACAAACAACCGGACGACGCTCCGGAAGAACTGGCGAAGGCCATTCGGAAAACGACACCCGAATCGACGCAAAAAGCGTTCGCGGAGTATGTGCGACGGGGGCACATGATTGTCGTGGTTTCGGGTGACGTATCGAAGGTGGGCGCTGCGCTACAACCCTTCGGAGAAGTCAAAGTCGTCGATCCGATGCGGAATTTTGCTCGGATCAAAACGCTACCTGCGACAAGAAACTGACTCTGCGCCGGGTGCGCATGGTTTGCGTGGGCTCATCGCGCGATCGAAATGGACTCGCTCGTCCACTTTGCATTCGTGCAAGGCTTCTGCCGTGCTCGCGGGAGCAGAGCTGCCGAATTCAAAGCATTTGCGCGGTCCTCGGGAGTTGGCCCGATGGTTGCAAAAGGACGAGCAAGGCCATGCAGACGGTGAAACGGCATGGTCCTCGGCGGAGCGCCTGGGCTCGCTCCCCCGAGGACTGCGCCGATTCACGCTGTGGCGTCGAATTGTCGCGCGCGCGAATCCTACGCAACCAAGCGTGACGGGAGCCCACACGCGTTTCGTGATTTGAATCACATTTTGTTAGCGACACACGCTTTTTGTGCGAGGCTGACTACTGAACAAGCGGCCTGAACAAAAAGTTGTCAAAAACTATGCACGCGTTCAGTGGATGGTGTAGGGTCGGTTCATGATGACCCCGCAACATATCGCCCCTTACATTCTCCGCGCGTTGGCCAAAGCACAGACCGAGGGTCGGTGCATGGATCTCGAGACGTTGTCGCGAGAAATCGAGGTACGTAAAGTTGATGTGCGCAAGGCCGTGAGTGCGCTGCATCACGAAGGATTGCTCGATGCCTTGCGTCTGCGCTTGTCGCTCGAGGGTTTTGCCCTGGGCAGAGCGCTTTTGGCCATCGAGCTTGGGCCGATTCGGCGGCCGGAGCAAGCTGCTGAGACACCTGAACAAGCTCCCAAGCGTGTCGAAGCAGCGTGAGGAGCGAGTTGTCACGGGGGTGCCGCAAGTGCTTGGCCGTGGGCCGTTCTGGGAGTATGGGATGGCCATGATCAAGCGGATTGCCGTGCCCTCACTCGCTCGAATGCTCGTCGTGGTTGGAGCTGCAACGGTTGCGTCGTTCGGCGCTGGTTGCGACAAAGGTTCGTCCGGGCCAGCGCCGAATCCATCGACGGCGACGCCGGAGGCGAAGCCGGATGCGAAGGGGATCGACGCAGCGACGAACGATCCGACGTTGGTCGGGCTTGCCAAGAAAGCGCTTGGGTGCAAGTGGGCCGCGTATGGCTTCGATACGAAGTGCCCCGAGCTGAAAGTGACGCTCGAAAGCGAAGCGATGCGTGATGGCAAGGGCGACGCGACGCTCGTGAATTTTTTGGACGATCCGAACGAACAAGTGCGTTGGCTCGGGGCGCGAGCGCTTTCGCAGCGAGGCAAGGCGTTTCGTACGGACAAACAGTTGGCCGAACGAATCGTGACGGTGGCCGAAGGCGAGAAGGCCAAGGTGGTGGCGCAGGAGCTTGGAGGCGTCGTCGGAGGCATCAAGCATGCGGAGACGGGCCTCGGCGAGCGCATCAAGGCGATGGCGAAGGGGCATCCGGTGCAGCAGATGCGGACGGGTTTGCTTGCGCGGATGTTGTTTTCGAATGGCGAGACGCTTTACGACTTCGTCAAGGACATCGCGGTGAACGACAAGGACACGATGGTGCGCAAGGCGGCGATTTCCGCTTTCTGGACGGGTACTCCGCCGACGCGCGCGGCCGATACGTGCAAGATGTGGCTAGGTTTCATGGATGATCCGGTCGACGACGTTGCGGGCGAGGCGGCGTATCTTTGCTCGTTTTACCCGCAGAATGGCGGTTGCAAAGCCGAATGGGACGGCGTCATCGACCGGGTCGAAAAGCGCGCGAAAGAGGGGACGATCAAGTCGACGCAGATGGCGTCGGCGATGTCGTATTTGTATCGGCAGTCGGGTGCATCGGATGCGCAGAAGAAGCGCGCGCTGGCGACGGCTCGATTGATTGCCGAAAACACGGCGAACCATGGAATGGCGCGTGGTCGAGCGCTCGAGCTCCTGGCGGAGAAGGATCCGGATGCGAAAAAGGTGCTCGAGAAGTTCAAGGACGACCCGGATGCGTTCGTGAAGGCCCGCGCGAAAAACCTGGCCGAGCGTCCTGTGCCCAAAGAAGCCGACAAGGCGCCTGCGGGCACGAACAAACCGGCCGCTGCGCCGGGAAAAGTGGCAACCGAGCCGACGAAATAGCCTCACCCCCTAGCCCCCTCTCCAACGATGTTGGAGAGGGGGAAGAAGACCTCACCCCCTAGCCCCCTCTCCAACATCGTTGGAGAGGGGGAAGAAGACCTCACCCCCTAGCCCCCTCTCCAACGATGTTGGAGAGGGGGAACTGAGCCTCTTTCTCCCCCTCTCCCTTCAGGGAGAGGGGGCCTGGGGGTGAGGCTTTCTCCCCCTCTCCCTTCAGGGAGAGGGGGCCGGGGGGTGAGGCTACTTTGGTACCGGATCCGTAATGACGACGGTTCCGGGTTTGGCGATCCACTGCCAATTATCCACGAGCGACGTGGAATCGAGCGATCCGTCACCGGAATCGTAGACGGCCCAGCGCATGGTAATTTCCGAGCCTGGCTTTACGGGTGCCTGCGTTTTCAGCCAATCGGTCGCGGCGTGATCGCTACCTTCGGTATCGAATCCGAAGCCCGTACCGATGAGGCCGATGTTTCCGCGCGGGCACGTGAACGACTTGCCGCCGGCGCTGCACGGTAGCGGAGGATTTTCGGGACAACCGCACACTTCGAGGAATGCGTTGTTGACGCTGACCGGGTTGCCTTGACTATCGAATGAAACGTTTCCGTCCATTTGGCCCATTGGTTTGGGGGACAGGAGCGCCACGAAGAAGTCGTTGTATTGGCTGCAAATGAACCCGGGCCATTCGTACGTGAAGAAGTTGAAGTCGAACGAGAAGCCGTGGGCATTGAGCGGCACGCGAATTTTGACTTCGAGTGCCACTGCGTCATTGGGCATCCCCGTAAAGGAACCGGGGCACGCAGGTGATTCTTTCGGAAAACCCTCGGGATGTTGAGCTTGGTATCCCTTGGAAAATCCGTTGACGGGCTGATATCCAGGGTCCTCCGGTTGTCTTGCCGTCCCGCTCGAAAGAGCAAGCAAACGCGCGCCGTGTCGAACGCTGTTGTTGGGACCAAACGCCGTAAGCAGCCCGTGGCCCAGGTGAAAGCTCGATTCGAAGCCGACGGGAGGAGGCGATCCATCGGCCAAAACCCACGCTGCCGAGACGACGCCCCATTCGAGAACGGAGCTACTCATTTTGCAGAGCTCGATGGCACGAGCGCCGTCGAGCGCGTCTTTCGAATCGATGGCGAGGCTATCGTCGCAAGGAGGATTGGGAACTTCGTCGACCGTTCCGTCGCAGTTTTCGTCGAATGCTGGAGCGCCGGGTTCGTTGATGACTTCTACGGAATTGGGATTGCGATATTTGTCGCAATCGTTGCAGTCGCCTTCATTGGGCGTATATCCGTCACCGTCGACGTCATCGTCTGGTCCTTTGGGAGTGCAATCGATGCCGCCGCCGCCACTTCCGCCCGTGCCGCCTTGGCCGCCAAAGCCAATATCGTCGCCCCCTTCCCCGCCGCCCGATGACGTCGAGCCGCCTCCTCCGCCGGAAGAGCTCGACGAACTTTGCCCCGTGGATGCAAATGTCGACGGCTCCGATGTCGCTTTGCATGCCCCCGGAACGAGCGGCGCGATGACGAGAATGCCAAGCCCGAGAATGGTGGCCGATTGCTTGCGCATGCGTGTTTCTTTGGACGTTTTCGGTGTCATGGTCATTCCCTCAGTGAATGCAAATCTTTTGTGGCAGGCCTATGTCGATGCACGCGTATCCGGTACGGCATTGGCTATCGGCAACGCACGTGCGCATGCATGTCCCCGCGCCGCTTGGAAAGAAAAACCACGACGAGCAAATCGCGCCCGGCCCGCAGTCATCCATGAACTGGCAGTACTCCGAACAGTACCCGTCGGGCATACCATATTGCGGCTGCGACAAACAAAGCGGATCGTTTTGCGCCGAATAACACTCGTTGTGCTCCGTGCAAGGTTGTCCAGCCGCTTTTGCTCCGCCCATGCAAGACGCCGTCGCTTGACAATCCGGATCCTCGCAGTCGACGAGCGAATCGAGATCCTCGTCGAGGAAATTGCCGCATTCGGCCTCCGGCCCCAGCGTACAAACCTTGGTGGACAAACCTTTGTCCACGCACGCATATCCCGGCCGGCAATCGGAATCCATGGTGCACCCATCGAGGCACACGCCGTGCACGCTCTTGAGGCCGATGTCCGCGCAAACGCCATCGCCAGGACAATCTTGCGTCGCGACGTCGCACCATTCGGAGCAATAGCCGTCGGGAAAACCTTGTTTGCTGTTCAAACAAACCGGATCGTTCATGTTGGCCGCGCAATCGGAATTGGCAAAACACTGTTGTCCAACTTCCGTCATTCCCGGCATACACTCGAACGTGCTCTGACACGCCGTGGAATCGTCACAATCGATGTAGCCATCGGCGTCGTCGTCGAAAAAGTCGCTGCACCACGTCTCGGGCTGCGGCATGTTCGTGCTGATGTAGAATTGCCCTGCGCCTCCATTGACACCATCGACGACGATGTAATACGTTTGTCCGCTGCTCACCTCCCAATTCAGGATTTCTTCCTGCCCGGTATTGGGAGTGACGTTGTTGACGCACGCGAGCTCCGAAGCGCCGTCATTGCACGTCGTGCGCAATGAAACGCTGAAATCGACGCCCGACCACGAGCCGACGTTGACGGTGAGCATGCCCGATTGCGGTGCATCGATGCGGAAAATCGCCTCCGGTCCGCTTTGTGGAGAACACGAAGGTGCTTCGACGGCCGGGCGACCATTGGTATCACCATCGCCCCAGCCGGGAACTGCCAAATTTTTGGGCGAAAAACAGGAATCGATGCACGCGGTTTGATTCATGCAATCGCTATCGAAGCAATCGACGGCACCGTCCTGGTCGTTGTCCTTGAAATCCGTGCAAGACTCTTTTGGCACGCAGTTTGACGCAATCACGCCGCAAAACATGTTGCAGGTCAAATTGCCCGAACCGAGGCCGAAATCTGCGCACGTCTTGCCGCCGAAATCGGTGCCGTCGCATTGTTCGCCGGAATCTTTGACGCCGTTACCGCACGAGTTTGTCCCGCCACCACCGCTGCTCGACGCGCTCGAACTGCTGCTCGTTCCGCCGCCGGCGCCAGCCTCGCCGCCTGCGCCCGCGTCACCACCTGCACCCGCATCGCCACCTGCGCCCGCATCGCCGCCTGCCCCAGCAGTGCCGCCTGCTCCAGCAGTGCCGCCGTCACCGCCCGAGCCAGGTTCGTCGATGCTCGTCGCGCACGCTGAAAAACCGCACGCCATCAAGGCGGCAACCCCAAATAACTGCCAACGACCGCGCATTTCGCGTCTCTCCTCGGTTCAAGCAAGTACGGCAAGTCGGCGCGGGCTCGCATGACTGCGAGTTTGCACCGCCCGCGCCAGTCTGACGCGCAGCATGCTGTTGCGTCAATGGGGCCGAAGTGTAATTCGTGCTGTCATGAACCCGAAAGAGCGAACGCACGACGCGCCTCGCACCACGTCGCAAGAACCGAAATCTTTTGCAAGTCGACTACGCGGCAGTTTCGAACACTTTCCACGCGCGTTTGCCATCCTCATGCGAACGGCCAAGCTCGGCACGGTCGCGCTGCTCGTGTTGACGCTCGTCGCCGCTGTTTTGCCGCTCGGAATTGCCTACGTGGGCAAAGCAATCGTGGATGCGGTTGCGCAGCGTTCGCCAGGACAAACGTTCACGTGGGTCCTCGTCGAACTCGGGCTCGTCACGGCGCTGGCGCTGGTCGAACGAGGTCTCGGGCTATTGCGAACGCTCATCGGCGCGCGCATGTCGCTCGACATCAACGGAGCCATCCTCGAAAAGACGCTCGCACTGGACCTGTCGCACTTCGAGGATCCGGCCGTTTACGATCAGCTCACGCGAGCGCGGCGCGAGGCTTCGTCGAGGCCGCTTGCGATGGTGATGGAAACACTGGCAATCGTGCGCGCCACGGTGACGCTGATTGGATATGGTGCGCTTCTTTTGCAATGGAATGCGCTCGCGGTATTGGCGCTCGCGGTGGCGTCGCTTCCAAGCGCCATCGCGGAAGTGCGATTTGGTAACATCGCGTTTCGCTTGCGGAATTGGCGTTCGCCCGACACGCGAAAACTGACGTACCTCGAATACGTGCTGGCGAACGACGCGCACGTGAAAGAAGTGAAATTGTTTGGTATCGGCCCGCTGCTCCTCGATCGGTACCGGTCGCTCGGTGAAAAGTTTTATCGAGAAGATCGCGGGCTTGCGATAAAGCGAGCGAGCATCGGGTGGGTTTTGTCGCTCATTGGCACGGGGACGTTTTACGGATGTTATGCATGGATGGCGCTCGGCGCCGCGCGAGGCGAAATTACGCTGGGTGATTTGGTGCTTTACGGTGTTTCGTTCAGACAAGGACAACAAGCGTTTCAGTCCATTCTTTCGTCGCTCGGCGGCATGTACGAACACAACCTCTACATGTCGAATTTGTTCACGTTTCTCGCGATTCCCACGTCGAACCCCGCGCTCGCCGCATCGAATCGTGACGATGATTTGACGTCAAACGATTCGGCGGAAGGCATCCGATTCGAAGGGGTGAGTTTCCGTTATCCGGGACAAACGAATTGGGCCATCGAAAAGCTAGATTTGACGGTCGCACGCGGTGAAAGCGTGGCGCTCGTGGGGCACAATGGCGCGGGAAAAACGACGTTGATCAAGCTCTTGACGGGCCTTTACGCGCCGACCGAAGGCCGCATCACGATGAACGGCAAAGACATCGCGGATTGGGACCAGGAAAAGTTGCGAAAACAAATTGGTGTCGTGTTTCAAGACTTCAATCGATACCAATTGACCGTGCGCGAAAATGTCGGGTTTGGCAGCACGGACCACATGAATGACGAAAAGCGATTGTCAGAAGCCGTCGATCGTGGTGGGGCAACGGAGGTCCTGAAGACGTTGCCCGGCGGGCTCGAAACGCAACTTGGTCGGTGGTTCAAAGACGGAACGGAATTGTCTGGTGGGCAATGGCAAAAAATTGCCCTCGCACGCGCCTTCATGCGCGAAGACGCGTCGGTATTGGTCCTGGACGAACCCACCGCGGCGCTCGATGCAGAAGCTGAACACGCGGTATTCGAACGATTTCGTTTGCTCTCCAAAGGTCGAACGACGTTCCTCGTGTCGCACCGATTTCCGACGGTGCGCATGGCCGATCGAATTTTGGTGCTCGATGGCGGCCGCGTGATCGAAGAAGGGACGCACGCCGAGTTATTGGCGCAGAAGGGCAAATACGCGAAGATGTTCGAGTTGCAAGCGGCGGGGTATCAGTGAGATGCGCTCAGAACAAGATATCGACTTCTCGCGGGATCTTGTGAATGTGAGGAGGCGGATGACGTCGAAACCTGGGAAATACGAAGGGTTGCGCTCGACTCGTTGCCAATAGCGAAAACGACGGTTTTGTTTCTCCTGGCAATACACTTGCTTCGGCTCGAATGACGTGCCCGACGGACCCTTGCGAATAACCGAGCACCACGGCGTCGACGCCATCGCTGCCCGCGTCGAGCTCCGCTCGGAAAAACTTCTTGTCCTCCGCGTCGATGGTATTGATCCCCGCCTGAGGTTTGTCGCCGAACACGCGTGCTGCACCCGCCGCCCAAGAGTCGATGCGGCACACCACCGTGACCGCGCCATTTCCGCCATCGAATGCCTTGCAATCGTGCCGCGCCGACGACGTTTCACCCACGGGCGACAGCAATGCCGTCGCTCGGAGCCGAGCCGATTGCCCATCCCATTCCACTTCGCCTCGCAACGTCTCGAATGTCGTGCGCTCGGATGTCTCCCACGCAATGGGCAACGTACCCGCCGGAGACAACGATGCCGAGTTGTCGCCAAACACTCGCTGATCGCCCTGCATGAGCGTTACGAGATGGCCCGGACGAACCAGCGTGAGCATCGTGCGCCCTGCCTTGGACGTGACGACGACCCGCATGTCTCGCGGCAATTCGGGCATCGCAATGGGCAGCTCCGGCTTCTCCGCAGGCAACTCGGCCGCCGGAGCAGGCGCGAGCAAATCTACGGGAGCAGCGGGTGCGTCTTCGGAGACGCTTGCGGGCGCAGCCATGGTCTCGGTCACGCCATGATCGAGAAACAACGCGGCAAAGAGAGCAAGGTAGGAGAGCTTCACAGGGTCCTCAAGAAGGCAAGAAGGGCAGCGCGATCGTCGGCGGCGAGATGGCTGGTTTGTCCCATGCGATCGAGATTGTCGTCGAGCAGAGCTTCGAGCGTCGCGTAGCGCCCATCGTGAAAGTACGGCGCCGTAGCTTCGAGCATGCCGAGCGGCGGCGTACGAAACGCCGTGCGCGATTCCCCGGGCGCTTTGGAGCTCACGTCGTGCACTGCGCGATCGCTCGTGCCCCGATCGAGGTCGTGACAACCATTGCAGCCGAGCTTTTCCGACATGTAGAGCTCGCGACCACGCGCCACGAGCGCTTCGGATGCAGCAGACGGCGCCGGCCGCTTCGGCACGAACATGCCTTCACGCATGTACGATGCGAGCGCGGCGAGATCCGCATCCGACAGGCCCGAGCCACCGAGCCGCGTGATCGTCTCGCGGACGTTGCCTTCGAGCGTCGCGTGCACGCCATGCCATCCGTACGGACCGTTTTCCACGTGGCCCGCCAGCGTCATGGTTTGTCTCGGACCGTCACCCAAACGCCAGACGATGCCGTCGTCGCGCCCTTCGGGATGGCAACTCGCGCACGCACGGCCATCACGCGAAATGCGCCCGTCCTTTTCAGCATGAAACAACGTGCGTCCACGCGCGATGTCTGCGCGAAGCGGATCATCCGCCACCGAGATCGTGTCGACATCGCCAGAGCCAAGGCTCACGACGGCGAGGTCATGCGAGTTTTGGTTCCATACGACGGCGATGTTCGTGCGTGGATCGACGTCGACACCGGTCGGGCCTTCGCCAACGGGAAACACGCGCCGAGGAGCGAGCGCTGGGTCGAGTGAGCGAGCATCGAGCTCGACGAGCTCGCCCGTTCCGTGGGACGCCACGAGGAGCACGTCGCCCATGGTCGCGGCGGCGCGAGGTTGCCGTGCAGGCGAGCCCGCGGGAGCGACGGCGCTGCTGGCAAATGCATTGCCGGCGATGTTGACGAAGTCGCGCGGTGCAGGACCTTCTGCCGCGCCGAGCGGGCGTTCGCGAGCCACGTCGATCACGGCGACCGTGGGGACCGACGTGTCGTCTTCAATCGAAACGCCGCCATACCCCGAAGCAACGAAGCGCGTGGTGCTCTCACCGTTCTGCACGACGAGGTGCGAAATGAAGAGGCGCGTCCCAGCTTCGTTGAGCACCGGTGCGTACGCGAGAGACGACGTGGGGTGAGTCGTTTTGGCTCCAACGATTTCGTCGACACGGTTGCGGTACTTGCCGCCGAGCAAGCGAACGGACCTTGCACGCGGCGCTTCGCCGGATGCTCCGCCATCGAGATCGACGACGGACACGGCATCACCGACGGCGTGCGTCACGAACGCTCGAAGGCCATCGGGAGATACGGCGATCCCACGAGGCTCGCGCGCGAGAGGCACGGAAAAACGAGTCGCGAGGGATTCGGAGTCGAGCGACGTCAACGCGCGTCCATATGCGGACGTGACAAACAGCGATCCACCTGCACCGAGTGCCAAGCCCCAAGGTTCTGCGGGTACTTCTGCACGCAGTGCGGTGGCTCCTTCGCCGGCCGCATTCACATCGATGACGCGAACTTCGTTGCAGCCTCGCATCGCAACGGCCACGCGATCGGCAGATAGAAGAAGGACATCAGCAGGGACGCATCCGAGCGGCGTCGTGACGACGGATCCCGTGATGAGATCGACACGATGAAGTGCCTGGTTGTCGCTATCGGCGACGTATGCAACGAGGCTCTCTCGATCGAGAGCAACGGTGCTTCCGCGCGGGCGAGACGCGTGGGCAGCGGGCGCCGATGACGAAGCGACTTGATCCGTCGCGGCGCTGCCTGTGGGCGCAAGAAGAAATGACGCAGCGAGGGTCGTTAGACTGAGAGCTCTGGAGGGCCAACGCATGACCGGCCCATGGACGCGTGGCTGTGAAAAAAGATTTGAACCATTTTCGGTCGACCTCGATCATCCACCAACACCCCAATCCGGGAGCCCACGAATGACGTCCGACACGAAGGCCGCGTTGCGAACACTCGAAGCTGCCGCACGGGGACTTCTTTTTCCGAGCGAGTCCGACTTCCCGATCGAGCCGTTTTTCTATGGAAACGAGGAGCCGACGCCTGAAGGACTGCTCGACGCGCAACGACTTCCACCGAAGACGCGTGTCGAAGAGACGACGCTCGCAGGCTTCTTCGAGGGACTCACGGAAGTTGCGAAGGATGCATCGGACGACGAGCGGGAATCGGCAGAGCGATTTCGTTCGCTCATGAGCGTGCTCGAGGAAAGCCTGACCGACGTGCGCGTCTATCGTGTGGGCGAGATTGACATCGAAGTGTTCGTCATCGGTCGCCATCCTTCCGGCGAGTGGTTGGGCGTCCGGACAAACGTCGTGGAGACATGATTCAGTCTGCGCGGCGCGCTTCGATCGCCCGCTGAACCGCTTCCGGCACGGCGGAGAGAAAGTCGTACCCCGAGCGTTTTTCGATCTCGTCGACCGTCACTTGGTACTCATCCCATTTGCGGTCTTGGATGCCGGTTTCGTTGGGCATGATGACCGCAAGGATCGGCGTCGACGCCTGCACGTCTTTGGGCCCTTGCCCCGGCTGTAAGATCACGATGATTTTGAAGAACGAGCTGGGGACTGCGACATCTCGACCGATGATCTGCGTTGCGCGTTTGGTTCGAGGAAAGATGCCGCCTGCCATCACGAAGAGCTGCTGACCTTCACGCTTGGCGAGCTTCTCGCAATGTTCTTCGAGGCGAAGCCAAGGGCCCGCATTGAGGTCGTGGTACTGCGGGAGAATGTTTGTCATGAGAAACGTCGAGCGGTTGTCATCAGCCGTGCGCGTGCGTTCCTCGGAGCGGACCATGTGGCCTCGATCGAAGCCCGATCCGGTGTAGTCATCGTGGTTCGTGCGCTTGAAGTCTCGAGGCAAGTCGCGGTCTTCTAGGAACTTGCCCTTGTGGCGCGGTACCGAGCCAAACCAAGTTTCATCGAGTTGCCAGCTCACCCAGTTCGGCACATTTCGCGTCGAGTTGTACGAAAGGGCGTACTGTGGTTTGCGCATCACGTAGTCGTCGTCGGGCGAATCGTCCGTGGGCACGCCCATGGCGAGATGGATGCTCGGATCGGCGGGTTTGCCCATGGCGCTCGCCGTTGTCGACGTGGGCGGAAGCATTGGGACCGAGCTCGTGCGGGGACGGGTTTTGCCCGTAGCGTCACTCTGGCGTGGGGAAATTCCGTCGAGCAATCGTTCGGCGCGGCATGCCGCAGCGACGACGCTCGGGACGCCCAAGAGCAGTATGACGAACCCGTACAGGAGCCGAGATTTCCGTCTGCGTCTCGTAGATTTCCGGCTCACGAAGATACGCCTCGCATCGAAGATCCTATATCATGCGGGTCATGCTGCCGCCTTTTGGCGACCGCCGTCTGCACCTCGGGTCGATGCAGGCTTTGTGGCGATGTTCGATGTGCCAAGAAGGTGGCCCTCATCCACAACAACGCGCTAAGGTCGCGTCGATGTTGTCCGGACCGAGCGTGTCACCGAACGCTCCCGATGGCCACACGCGCAACGCGCTGCGCCGTGAGTGCCGCGGTGTCCGTGCGACGAATGGACTTCTCGTCACAGCCCTGGAGATCGCCGCGTGAGGATCGTTCAGGGGTACTCGATCGGCTCGTATTACAAGCTGGGTTCGCCCCAAGCGGGGCTCAACGCGAACCCGATGCGCGGGCTCGTGTACCTCGTGACTAACCAGCGCAAAGAGCCGATTCCGAGCACCATCCAGCACCCGATGCATCCGAGCAACCAGATGGTGCGGCTCGAGACTCCTGCGAGCGCGTATTCGTACGTTGCCGACATTTTATCGGTGCATGGTCGCGACGTGCGTGCGGCCCTCGGCATCACGCGACCAAACATCGCGCTCGTACCGGTCCCTGCGCCGAACATCATGCGTCAGAACCGCATGACGGACAGGTGGCCCGCGCGCGAGCTCGCGGTCGAGCTCGAACGGCTGGGTTTCGGCCGAGTCAGGCAATGCTTTGTGCACAAAGAAGCGACGCGACCTCGGTTCAGCTACGAGGAAGATCCGGCGCACGAGATTGCGCAGAACCTCGTGAACATCGGCCGCCCACTGCCGAGTGAAGTCGTGGTGTACGTGGATGACCTCGTGGTTTCAGGCGATCGCGTGGCGGCGCTCGATCATGCCTTTGGTCAGCCTGCTGGTGCTGGCGTCATCACGACCGCGTTCGCCGACGAGAAGGCGAAACACGATGCCTATCGCGCTCGGATGATTGCGCTGTCGTACGATCCGACCCTGACGCCCTGGAAAATCAGCCTGCTGTAGGAGCGAGTTTTTCCGGGAGGAACATCGTGAGTATCTCGCTCAGACGAGGATCGATGTCTCGACTCGCTACGACGTCTCTGATGTCCTTCGCATTGGCTAGCAATTGCGCGTAGCTCTCGAGAAACGCGAACCCTTGCGCCACGAGTGGTTCGAGCAGATCTCGCCGCTCGATCACTCGGTCCATGAGAAGGATTTTTTCGCGGAGAATGTCGCCCCAAAGTTCGTGAGCGCGCGCGACGGTCGACAAACGTGCTGATTCAATGAACGAGAAAAACCCTCGCTCGCTTCGAAACCATTCCTCGATGTGCTTGATGATGCGCGCGTCTTCCGCACCGAGCAGCTCGCGTTCGGCCACGAGGCGCGTGCGCTCGGCATTACCAAGGTTCGCGTCGGCCAGTTGGGTGTCGATCGCGCGCAGCTCGTGAGGAAGTTGCGCGAGTCTTCTGCGCCAAACGGGCAGTTTTTCTAGAAGAACCGGCGCGCCTACGTGCGTGAGCCAGAGATGCGGAGGCAAAATGCATCCCATGATGTCCGCAAGCGTCAACTTGCGTTCGAACTCGGTAGCGGCGTGGATGCGATCACGCCCGGGGCGAGAATGGAACGTCGTCGCTCGGATGCCCGCCATGCTTTCGAGTACCAGTGCGACAGGCATGCCGAACTCGAGTCCAATCGGTGCGACATGCTTTTCAGCCATTTCTTCGTGCGTGAACGGAGCTGGCGTGCCGCTTGGATCGAGCCGATCCGTACCTCCCGAATGACCGTAGTCGTGTCCCGCTGCTGCGAGCACGTCACGTGCAAGTACAGCGGACGGAACACCCATCTCCAGAAGCGTCGCGAGAGCTTCTTTCACGACCGAAGCGATGCTGTCGATCGTCGGATGCACGCACAACGCCGCGCGGCGAATGTGTTCCGGCGGAGCCGTCGTGTCGGGCCACTCGAGCAGCAGAAGTCGCAGCAGAACCTCGTGGTTGTGCAGTGCGCGATGGAACGCGTTGTCGAAACCGAGCACGCGCTCGATGCGACTCATCCGCGTATAAAAAACGCGAACGAGGCGTTCCATGGCGTCGGCATCCATCGCGAACCGTCGTGATGCTTCGAGGTCGATTCCTTCGGCGAGAACCGTTCGTCGAAGCAAGGGCGACAGGATCGGCCATGCATTCGGGCTGATCCGCGTCTGAATGAAAACGCGCAACGTCTCTTCGTCGCGACACGCCGCGGGCGGTAGAACGCAATCGCTCACGACGTCCATGCGCATGCGCTCCATCCGCAAGTGCATCGCGCGCCCTCGACGTCACGGGCCCAGCGAGGCGGAAGACGCGACGCGCGCAGGTGTTCGGACGCGATGGAGCCCCTCATGTCGACAGCGTGTCGCAATACTAGCGCCAAGCCGAACGTTGCCGCGACAGAAGATCGCGCAGTCGCGACGATCGAATGCTCGAGCGGCAGCCAGGGGGTTCGCATGTTCACGGGTCGAAGGACGGACGAAACGCTACCCGTTCGGATCGTTTTCGATCGCGTCTTTGGTGTTCGCACCGCTCAGCTTCGCGCCCGTTCGAGATGCCTTGAAAAGCACGCTGCGCTTGAGATCCGCATCGCGCAAATCCGCGCCATCGAGGCACGCGTGGGCCAGGTTCGCGCCCCCGAGTTGCGCTGCGCGAAGGCTCCCGTTCGACAAATCGGCATGGCTGAAGTTGGCGCGCGCAAGGTCGGCACGAGGCGCAAGGAGGTTGGGCAATTTCGCGCCCTCGAAACGAGCATCACAGAAGCGAGCTTGGCGGAAATCGGCGCTGTCCAGGTTCGCCCCACCAAGATCGGCACCATCGCCTTGGGCTTTACCAAAGTTGGCGCCGCGAAGGTTTGCATTGACAAACTTCGTCGCACGACAGCTCGTGCGCACGAACACCGCATTCTCCATGCGAGCTTCGTCGAACGACGATCCGTCGAGCGTTGCGTTTTCCCAAATGGAACCCTTGGCATCGACATTTCGGAACGTGCACTCGACCAGGGCTGCTCCGTCGGCATGAACTTGGTCGATTCGAGCGCCGTCGAAGTTCGCACCTTTGCCGCGAGCATCGTTCAACTTGGCGTCGGGAATGACGGCGCGTTCGAGGATCGCTCCATCGAGTGCCGCTCCCGTAAAGTCGGCGCTGAGGACGTCGATGGAGCGAAATGACGCGCCCAGCCATTGGCCGCGAACGAACAACGTCGCGCGCCCCTTCGAGCCATCGAAGATCGCTCCATCGCCGTGAGCGGCCGTGAAATTCGTGTTGTCGATGTTCGCTCCGGACATGCGGGTCTTCGTCAGGGTTGCACGCGTCAAATCCGCGCCGGCGAGATCGGCGTTCGAAAGATCGGCCTCTTCCAGTTCGGCATCGACGAGACGCGCACCACCCAGCCGAGCACCGGTCAGGTTTGTCTTACACAACTTCGCACCACCGAGGTCATGACCCGACAAGTTGGCGCCTCGCATGTCGAGGCCACTCAGGTCTGCACCAGCAACGGCGAGGCCGTGGAGTGGCGCTGGAACGCCAGCGCGGAGCCGTTCGATGATCGTCGCTCGGATGCCGGTTTCCACCGCGGCTGCTGCTACCGGCGGCGAAGCACTCACTGCAGGCGGTGGCGTTGCGGCTTTCTCCGGGGGTTCTTCCGATGCAACCGGCGCGGGTGCTTGCGCGGGCGGTGGAGGCGCTGCGACGACGCTCGAGGCTTCAGGGTCGGTCCGGACAACCGGCGGTACCATTGGCGGAGGTTGCGGCGCGGATGCTGGCGCAGCAGGCGGTGGTGCAACGGCGATGGGCGCGACCACCGCAGGCGGTTCGATGCGTACGGGCGGTTCGACGAACGCTGGGGGGTTCACCACGGCGGGCGGTTCGACGCGCGACGGCGAAGGTGTGGGAGCGTCGGGCACCTCGACGCGGCTCGACGATGCCGACTTCGTAAACGGAAGCGTTTCGAATTCCGTTTCAGAGACCGCTTGCGTGTGTGGATCTTCGATGCTGAACGCCACCGTTTGCTTCTGTTTCGCAAGGTCTGTCCGAACGACGGGCGGCGGCGGTGCCGAGCCGGGGCTCCAAGGCGCACCGGGGATGGGGCTCGATCCGGCGACGGGTTTGCCCGCGGCGCCTGCGGCAAACGGCGTGACGGCAACGCGTTTCGCCTCCAGCGCGCTGATGTCGATCGCTCGCGTTGCGTTGTCGTCGTCCATCGAGGGTCGAGGCAGCGGCGGAGACACTTGAATGCGCGGAGGCGCCAGCGCACACGCGCGGGGGGCGGAGGTTGCGACCGCGGAGGCGCAGCCGCTTGTGGAGCAGGAGCTGCAGAGCTTGCAGCGAATGGAATCGCAGGACGAAGCGCGCTGTCTTCGACGTCCGCAGCAACGGTACGCATCAGCGGATCGTTCTCGTCGATCTCGACACGCGGGCGCGGTGGCGGCGCAATCATGTTCGGCACGACGGTCATGGACCCGAGAGGTTTGGGCTGAAACGGCAGCACGGGCCTGACCGAGCTGTCCTCGCGCGCAGCTTGCGTCGTAAAAATCGATTGAGCAGCCGCTGCGCTCGGGGTCGTCGGCGACGCAATGGGCGCAGGCGCAGGCGCTCGCAGTACGTCCGCTGCTTCCGGCCATCGTGTTGGATTCCCCGGCAATTCCACGTCGGCAAAGACGCGCAAGCGGGGAAGCATGTCGAGCGAATCGAGCGGCAAGCTGCCGCGAAAAACAACGGATGCCACTTGGCGCTCGGCGTCGATGACGAGCATGTCCTGCACGAGGTCGACGACTTGGCTGTGGCTCACGCTGTTGGTCCCAACGAAAAAGACACACGCTTTGCCTCGCATCTGCGGCAGACGAGACTGCACGCGAGCAAGCGTTGGATGCATGCCGTCGAGCACGATCCATTCGTCGCCGCGGAGGTATTCGATCTGTTGATCCAAAGGGGCCGGATTGAACCAACGGAAGTCGAAACCGCTGGGGAAGTCGGCTATCGGCGCATCGATGAACGTCGAGTCTGCGGCGCCGAAAAGACGCTTGCGTTGAGGCCACTGCCGGCTGATCGGACCAAAACCAGCAGCTCGAGTTGGGTTTGTCGCATCGCAAATGCTGGGCAACCATGCGGCTCCCGCAGGTACACCGACGGGATTGTCCTCGCTGCCTGGTCCCCCCCACGTGCGCTCGTAGACGAGCGGAACACGTTCGAAGGGGCGCGGGTGTTGCGGTGCGTTTGCGGCACGCTCGCCGAATACGTGCACGGTCTTGTCGATCAAACTACGTTCGCGAAACACGGCGAGGCGCGCAGAAAGCGCAGGCACGGGGCGGCCTTGAGGAGCGCATGCGTGCGCAAACAAAATCACGCCCGCGCTCGGCAGAAACGGCATTACCTCTGCCGCTTCCACCAAGCTCGCATTGGGATTGGCGTCACGACGGCGATCTTCCGTGACGAGCTCGAGCGTCGTCGTCGGCCATGCCGTGCGCTCGTGAACGAGCCCAAGGGTGATCTTGACGATGAACGTGGCGCGTAGGTGCCCCGCGCTGCGCCAAAGAACCGACCCGCAAGAGACGGGTTTGAGCGCAGAAACGGGGATCGGGAAGGGCGATGATAAGGGCACGGACCCGTTCCTGGTACGGCTCGAGGCCGAAGATCGAGAGCAGACGGTACCGCTGCCGCCGTCAGAGACGCAAGCAGCTTCAATCGGCCAATGTAGACACGCGGGTGACCAGCCTTCCGCCGCGCGCGCAAAGGGCTATGCTGCTGCTCGGTCCATGCCCGAATCGAAGAAAGCCGAGCAAGCACCATCAGTTACATCCCCAAGCGTCGCGCCCGAAGCTGCCGCTGCACGACCCCGCCTGGGCGATCTGCTCGTCAATGCGGGCATCGTCGAACGTCCCGTCGTCGAACGCGCAGCCGTCGAGGCGCGAGCGCATCACGAGCGGCTCGGCGAAGCGCTGACTAGCCAGGGGCTCGTCGAATCGGTCGATGTGTATCGTGCCCTCGCAGCACAGTGGAAACTGCCCTTTTCGTCGGTGGAATCTCTTTCGCCGCTCCTCGACGGCACTCTTTTCGAGGCGCTACCCCGCGGGTATCTCGAGCGAAACGGCATTTTCCCAATCGTGCGCACGGGTGACGACGTGGTCATTGCCACGACCGATCCAACCGTCGTCCCGGACGATGTGCTCAAAGCCTTGCATTCTCGGGCAGCACGCCTGGTGCTCGTCACACCGACGGATTACCGGCGCCTTTGGATACTCACGGATCTGAAGCGCAATCAGGACGACAAGGTGCTTGCGAATACCGGCGGTTCGGCGACGCACCCTCGCGACCAACCGGATCTACTCGCCCACGATACGAAAGCACATCCCCATCTCATTGCCATTTTCGAGGCGCTGCTCATTGAAGCAATTTCGGAGCGAGCGAGCGACATACACCTCGAGCATGAGGGAAAAAGTGTCCGAATCCGCCTGCGCGTCGATGGCGACTTGTGGGATCTCGATCGTATTCATGTCGAACCGAATGATTTGACGGGGTTGGTGAACGTCATCAAAGTCCAGGCGCACATGGACATTGCCGAGCATCGAGTTCCGCAGGGAGGGCGCATTCGGCGCCATGCGGGCGGCAAAGCTTTCGACATGCGCATCCAGACGCAACCGAGCCTGCACGGTGAAAACGTCGTCATTCGTTTATTGCCGCAAGACACGAAGATCTTGCATATCGAGGACCTGGGCTATTCCGAGCTAGTGGCTCGGGATTATCGTCGATTGCTCGACAGTCCGGGCGGCCTCGTGCTCGTCGTCGGACCCACGGGTTCGGGTAAATCCACGACGCTTTACGCGGGATTGCAATACATCGCCAAAGACGCGACGCGAAAGGTCATCACCATCGAGGATCCCATCGAATATGCGATTGCGGGTGTGCAGCAAGCGCAAGCGAGACCCGATTTGGGGTTCAACTTCGCGAACGCAATGCGCGCGTTCGTCCGGGAAGACCCGGACGTCATTCTCGTCGGCGAAATTCGCGACTCCGAAACGGCGCTCGAAGCCATCCGCGCTTCGCAAACCGGCAATTTGGTGCTTTCGACGCTGCATTGCAACGATACGATCGACGCCGTCCAGCGTCTCATCGACCTTGGTATGCACCCGAATTCGGTAGCCAGCGAGCTCGTTGCCGTCATCGCGCAACGCCTCGCCAAACGAATTTGTGAAACTTGCCGCGTGCAAACCGAACCCGATCCTGAAATTGCATCCGAACTTTTTCCGCTGGGTGTACCGAGCGGATTTCGAGTTTTCAAGGGACGCGGATGCAATCGATGCCATCGTCGAGGAACGCTCGGCCGAGTCGCGGTCGTCGAATTTCTTCGATTGGGACCCGCAATTCGCAAGGCCATTTCACACCACGTACCCGTGGACGAGCTGCGCGACATCGCGCTCGATGCAGGTGCCGTGACCATGCGCCAAAGCGCCCTCGATCTCGTTCGAGCCGGCATCATTCCGCTTTCCGAAGTGCCGTGGATCCTGCCTGCCGAACGCATGGCAGGTACGATACTCAAGCAATCGAAAAACGAAGTTCCGGTCGAGACCACCTCGAAATAAGACAATTCACCAAAACGAAAAACATTTCACCATGGTTGCAAATTCAAACGAAAAAAGGACCGTCGCTTGCCGCATTCTCTCGTATGCAGGGTGGATCGAGGGATCCCTGCCAATTGCGGCGAAAATTGCGCTCGTCGACCATCTCAACCGACCCGTCCAGCTCTTTCGCCTCGTCGACGTGAAGCTACCCGAGCAGACGGTCAGGCATCCCTTTTTCGCGCTCACCCGTTCAGCGACCGTCGCGGTGGCTCCGCTGGGTACAGTGGAAATTCCTCCGCGCGTCGAAGGCAAAATAGCACATAAGACGTCCTGGTTGCTCCACGGCGGGATCGTCATCGAAGGGTTCTTGGATTTATTCGAAGGCGTTCGCGTATCCGATCACCTTGCGCACCGCACCGGATTCGTCGCATTGCACGACTGCACGATTTACATGCCCCATGCAGCAGCACCGACGATGGTCGTACCCCGCGTGCCATTTCTCGCATTGCAGACCGACCGCGCCATTGGTGCGTCGGAAATCGATGGCGCGGAGCACATCGAATAACCGAACACCAATGCGCGATAGATAGCGTTCGAGATCAAGGCTCTGGCGGAGGAGGCGGTGCATCGTCCGAACCGGGCGGTGGCGGAGGAGGCGGCGGTGCGCTGCAAGATCCACCGGGCGGAGGAGGCGGCGGCACGCAAATGCCTTCGTGGCACGAAAGTGGGGGCAAACCTTCGGGCGCCACCGGACAATCCGCATCCTCGTCGCACGTCGGAATACAACCATTGCCACCCTTGGGAAGCTCGACGCACGCACAACCCATTGCATCGGGCGGGCAATGTTCTACGCATTCATCGTCGCTTTCGCAAGGCGGAGGCGGAGGCGGCTTGTGCGGATGTTGTCCTTTCGAACCATTTTGACCCTGCAATTGATCGGCCGATTCCGCGGACTCGTCATGCGGACCGCTCGAATTCACGCAAGCAGCGGCAAACAGCATGGAACCGATTGCGAACAAGCAAGAAATGAAGCTGGTGCGTGACATGATATCCTCCTAGAAACCTCTGGACTCTCGTTTCGTCTCGCGGCCGCCGTTTCCGCGCCGCTCGGTTTGCCCTTAGAGCAGGTCCCGTGCCGACGCGGCGTTCCGCGGTTTTCACGCATATCGACGATTCGACGCCGCAGCTCCGCGCGAAATCCGCAGTGCGGACGCTGCAATTTCCGCACGCATGCATCACCCCGCACTCGACGATGCAATCTCCGCGTGTCAACATACAAGCGTGCGAGCTGATCGGCGGCGGGAGATTTGGGCTGCTACTACGGCCATCGTTGCGCACGTGCTCTTTCTCACGCTGGCGCCACGAACACCGCACGTGGAAGAAGAGCCGCCACCGCCAATCATCGACGTCCCTGCCGGTACGATGATCGACATCGATTCGGCAAATGAGTCCGGCCCGAGCGCGCCAAACGCATCGCCCTTGGCACGAGCGCCCGCAGAGACCGCAGCGACACGCGCTGCCACTTCAGAGCTCACGGCACGCACACCTCCGGCCGCGCCCGTGGCCGAACCCGCAGCAGACCCAGCATCGGACGATACTGCCGACGAAGAGGAACCTCAACCGGTAAAACCGGAGCCCGCACCCGCGGCTCGAGCCGCCGAATCGGAGCCTGGCCCCGTAAAACCTTTGCCGGCCCCTGTTCCAACGGATGAGTATGGAGCGCCGCCGCCCCCGGATCCCGTGGCGGGTGTTCCGGGTTTGTCAGGTCCTGTGTGGTCGGTGCCCGGCGCGATGCCTTCGGCGGGATTGCCCAAACCGGCTCCGACGACCATTGCGGCTGCGCCTATCGTGCCGAGCGACGTTGCTTCGCGCGTTCTATCGGGAACGCTGCATTCGCGCGATAAAGCAGCGGGTATCGACGTTCCAGCCGCAGGCGTCGTGGCAAGCTCGATCGGCGATGCCATGCGAGGATCGGCGCTGACGGACGTCAAAGGCACGTTCGAGGTAAAACTCGATGGAGCAGGCAACGTACAAAGCGTGAGGTTTGTCGGGTCAACCGATGGTGACGTGGGTCAATGGGCCGGTGTCGCCGACGCTGCACGTCGATCGCTTGCGGGAAAAACGCTCCAGATGGGCCCGGACAAACAAGGTGTCACGGTCGTCGTCAAAGTCGAATCGAAGGTGCAATACCCTGCAGGCACCAAAGAAAAAATCGATGTAAAACCAGTTTGCGCCAATGAAGTCGTGGAACAACTCGCGGCCGCCATCGAAGGAGCCATGCAGCCTGGCGGCGGCGTGCGAGGAATCCGCGACGATCAGGGGCGATTCATTCCTTACGACGAGCTCGACGAGGAGCGCCGGAGCCGCTTTTGCATTCCGATTGGTATTCGCGGCAAGGGCGACTTGTCGAACATCGGCGCGCTCATGACGAACGTGGTCAGCACTTCGTTTCAGGTCAAACGATCGGGCGAACAAGCCCTCCCGGCCGATGCACCGCTACCCATCGACCGCAGTGCGCCTTGGCTTCCCACGGCCCAGGGAAAAACGCGAGCCCCGTCCCCGCCCAAGAAGAAACCGAAGAAAAAGAAACGACCGCGACGCACGAAGATCGTGCCGGTTCAAATCAACTAGAGCGCTTCGAAAAGCATGTTCAACATGCGGTGGGTCAACCCCCATACGATGCGTTCTTGCACTGAAAAAGCAGGCAATTGATGGAGTGTTCCTTCGTGACGATAAGGAAACGTCGTCGCGATCTCGCCTCGTGCCATCGGCCCGATCGGCGCCCAAAACGCCTCGGCTACCTCGTCGCTCAATGTGAATGCCGGATGCTCCGCGTCTTGCATCGCAAAGATGAACGGTGTGACGAGAATTCCCGCGTGTTTGGCGCGAGTCATCGCGGGCACGCTGGGCAAACGAGCGAGCAAACGCGCGTGCCGTTCGAGATCGAGACCCACTTCTTCCTGCGTTTCGCGCTTCGCCGTCACGAGCAAGCTCGGATCGGTTTCTTCGCGTTTTCCCCCGGGAAACGCCATGTGACCCGACCACGGATCGCCCGCGCGCTCGGCGCGACGAATCAAAAGGATCTGCGCTTCGTGATGATCTCGAGGCGCGCGCAAGATGGCAGCTACCGCGGCGTGACCATCGACAGCGTGCTCTCCCGGCGAGGATTCGCGAGCCGCGAGCCGAGAAACGATGGTGGCTAGATCATACGACGACACCCGTTGAAACTAGCAGCGAGCACCGCGGACGTCACGTAGACGCTCGCCATGATGCTCGGCCCATCACGGCAAGGTTTCGCGGTGTAACATCCATGTCGAAGACCTCGGCGACATGAACGTCGTAGTCATGCTCTTCGAGCATTGCCGCGCGGTCGAGCACGACGGTCACTTCGAGCGCACGCGCCATCATCGCTCGTGGCAGCGCAAAACGCCGCATTTTCCCAAACTCGATCGCTCCATCTCGATCGTGCTCGTCGATCTCGCGAAGCGACGCAGCCGGAAGACCTCGAACCGAAAGCGCCTTCTCGACAAGCTCGGCAAAAGGCCGGTGGGCCGCTCGTCGATTGATGCCGCGCATCTCTTCGCCAGGCTCTACCGCAACTCCGCGATGCCGAAGCAAGCGCGTCAGCGCCCACCTTTTTCGGCGCGCTTCCATCGTTTCACGAAGCGCCCGTTCAACGCCTTGCCGTCGCGAGACGAGGTTCGACAAACCCAGCGTTTCTCTCGACAATACGAGCCCCGCTTGCCTTGCAGCACGCGACGATGCCAGCCGCGCTGCAGCTTCGATCTTTTGCAAACAACACGACACGAGCACCACGTCGCATCGAGCTTCTTTTGCGGCCGAAATCAAGCGATCGCCTAGCGCTCCGCACGCGTGCAGACCGATCGCGAGGTCACCTGCGTCGAGCGCCAAAGGCTCGCGACTCGCATCGAGCAGCCGAAAACTCGCGCGCGATCCGACGCTCATTCGTAGAGCGGTCGTCACGCGCTCGGGCTCGCGCTCGATGCCCACCGCGTCGCGATCGAAGACGTCGGCCGCGATGCGCGTGAAATGTCCTCGTCCGGCACCCACGTCGACGATGCGCCGAGCGCGCGCCGCAAAAGGTGCGACGGCTGCCAGAAGCGCCTCGATTTCATTCTGTTTACGCTCGGACACCAAGCGTTGCTTGCCCAAACGATGTGGTTTGTCGTTCTGGAACTTCGCGGGCAAACCTGCCACATCGAGCATCTCTTCGGCGAGTCTCGAGAGCGACGGGGGAACGTTTTCGAGCGTCGGCAGGCGCTTTGCGAGCCCTTCGGATTCGCAACGTTCGAGCTCGTCATCGGGCAGCAATGCAAGGAACTCGGTGAACCCTCGCGCTTGGCAAAACAGAGGAGGTTCGGGCCCTCGTGGGCGCCCTGCTGCGATATCCAGCGCCGGAACGACGACCTCGAGCGCGCGAGCGAGGCATTTCGAGACGAGCGTTTGCGGCATGAGAGCGAGCTTGGGAAGCGTACGAGTGTGTCTGAAATGTGCTGTGACCAGAGCTTCCCCTTCGGGGCTTCTATTCGATCGCCAACCCGTGTACGCTAGCTCCAAACCGCTCCATGGCCACTTGCCCGACTTGCCTTACCCGTTATCCCGACGACGTGACCACTTGTGCGGCCGATGGATCGGCGCTCGTGGACGACGGGACGCTTCCGACCGACGACCTGTCGCTGAAACCTGGCCACGTCGTCGGTGAATATCGCATCGAGCGAAAGATTGGCGAAGGCGGATTTGGCGCCGTCTACAGTGCGATTCATCCAGTCATCGGCAAGTCGGCCGCGATCAAAATCCTTTCGCCGCAATTTTCCGCTGACCCGGTGATGGTCTCGCGCTTCATCTCCGAAGCGCGCGCGGTCAACCAAATCCGACATCGCGGGATCATCGACATTTTCGCCTTCGGCAAGCTCGATGATGGCCGCCAGTACTACATCATGGAGCTGCTCGAGGGCAAAACGCTCGAAGAGTACCTGCGCGAGCGTGGACGCCTTCGTCCTGCAGAAGCGATTCCGATCCTGCGTCAGATTGGCCGAGCGCTCGATGCAGCGCACGCGGCAGGCATCGCGCACCGCGACATGAAGCCCGAGAACGTGTTTCTGGTCTTCGACGAAGACGGCGCGGTGATACCCAAATTGCTCGACTTCGGCATCGCCAAGCTTCTCGGCGATTCGCAGCAAACGAAGACGCGCACAGGGACGCCGATGGGCACGCCGCTGTACATGTCGCCCGAGCAATGCCGCGGCAAGCAAGTGGATCATCGAACGGACATCTATTCGTTCGGGTGCATGACCCACGTGATGCTCACGGGGCAGCCCGTGTTCACGGGCGAAGACATCATGGATGTCATGATGGCCCAAGTGGGCTCGAAACCGCCTGCGGCATCGTCTGTTTGTCCTGACATACCCGCGGCGCTCGATGCACCCATTTTGCGGATGCTCGAGAAGGATCCAGCCGCGCGTCCGCCGACGCTCGTTGCAGCGGTCGATGCGCTCGTCGAGGCGGCGCGTTCGGCGCGTATCGACGTGCCGACCGTAGCGACGCGTTCGAGTGAAAGGCTTCCGCGTCTCGACATGCCGCAGAACAAGTCGTCGGAGGATGTTTTTGCCGCGACGATGGTGCAGCCTGGGGTGACGATTGATCCGCAAACGACGTTGCCGGCCGCGGGAGAATCGAAAGCTGGGGGCAAGAGAACGGTTGTTTTGGCGATTGCTGCTGCTTTTGGCATCGCAGCGCTGGCGACGGGATTCGTCATGACGCGCCCGACGCAAGCGACGCAAGAAACGCCGGCCGCGGTGACGACGCCGTCCGCAGAAGTTGCGCCGTCGGCGGCTCCGACGATCGTGCCGGTCTCTACGGCTGCGCCGTCGGCATCAGCGGCCGTATCGGAAGACATCGAATTGCGTATTCAGGCGACGCCGGAAAACGTCGACGTCTACTTGGGCGAACGCAAACTGGGCACGGCTCCGGGTCCCCTTCGATTGCCTCGTGGCGATGCGCCGCTCACAGTGACCTTTTCGGCCCAGGGATACCAATCCAAAAGCATTCCGATTACACCTTCCCAGAACGTTCTCATTCCGATTTCGCTCGACAAGACCGTTGCAACGGTGAAGCCAAAACCGAGCAACACGGGGAAGCGTGATGATCTCGACTACTAATCGCTTGTCTTTTCGACGCAAAAAGGTTTTTCTTGGAACCACACTGCTGATGCTCGGGGCTTTGGCGATGGCGCTGGGCTTGGCGAGTTGCCAAACGCTGCCGAGCATTTCGGAAAATCAATGTGGCAACTGGGTCGTCGAGCCCAACAATGGGGAAGCGTGCGACGAAGCCCAGCGCGATGCGGGTGCCGATGCTGCGCCAGGAACAAAACAGACGCGGTGTGGAGCTCCTTTCGAGGTTGGAGCGTGCCGCTACACATGCGAGTACCACGATGAGTCCGAAATCACGTGCCCGAGCGGCCATGATTGCGGGCTCGATGGAATTTGTCGCAAAGCGGGTGGTTTGTCGGATTCGCCCATTACGATTGCCGGGGGTGGTACGCAGAGACTGATGAGTGGTGACTTCGATGGCGACGGTCGGGACGATGTCGTTGCCGTCGGATTCAGCACGGCGGACGTGCATTTCTTGACGACGAACGGGTTCGTCGAGCGCACGATTACACTACCTAATGAACGCGGGGCTCCGGGGGTCGGTGATGTCAACGGGGACAAACTGTCCGACATCGTGTTGACGCTCGAACGTTCGGTCGGTGTTCTTTTGGGGCAAGAGGATCGTTCGTTCGTACCTCAAAACTACACGACGATGTTCGTCGCGCCAAACACGCACAGGCTGGTTCCGCTCGGTGCCTACGCATTCGACGGTGCAATGCTCGGGTTCAGCGAAAGCAACGGGAACACGTACATCGAAATGATCGTGATCTATCCCGATGGCGGCCACGAACGTGCTTCGATTGACGAGTTCGGCGCCATTCCGGGATCGCTCGTGGGAGCCGTCGCGACGACGGGGATTCCCAAGGACAATCCCACGTGCGGCGTGGCGGCATTCGTGATCGGTCCCAAAGGCCCCACGCCGGCCCGATTGGCGATTGCATCTCGGTGCGAGAACAACATCCTCTCCGAAGGCATGCCATTCGATGCGGGCGTTCCTTGGGGCGGCGCCTATTTCGTCGATGTGGATGCGGACGGGGACGATGACCTCGTGTTTGGCGTACTCGACGGGGTCCCCTCGATGAAAGTACGGAAATTCGACGGAATGGCCTTCGGTGCCGTCGAGCCGTTCATTGGTGTGGACCTTGGTAGCTGCATTCAAGGTTCGCCCAATCTTGCCGGCGCGCCGCTCGCCGTGGCAGACATCAATTTGGACGGTTATGCGGATTTCGTCGACCAAGCCGGCATCGTATTTTACGCCGCGGGTCAGGCCCTGCGATTGTGCAATGCCAATGCGTCGCCGACGATGGATCCCGATCCCAAGGCGGATCCGAAGGGTTGGGCGCATGCCGTCACGGGCGACTTCAATGGTGATGGGCTTCCCGATATTCTCGCGGCGCGCAAGGATGAAGCCGTGCTCGACTTGTGGCTCCTGCATCCCGAGGGAAATTTCAATACGCTCACCATATCCGTTGGTGCTCCCGTCGACGAGCTCGTCAGTGCAGACCTCGACGGCGATTTGATTGCGGATGCGGCTTTTCGATACAGGCCGCCGGTCGAGGGCGGGATGATGATGAGCGGTCCGAGCCCAATCTATGCGATTTTCGGCAATCCACTCGCATTGCCTTCGGCTCCGACGCTTCTCGGATCGGTCATGAATGCGCAGCACATCGTGGCTGGACGCATCAAGGGTACGAATCTGCTCGACATCCCGGATCCCATTTCGGATCTGGTGGTGTTGTCGTCGGCTCCCATCGGCCCGGACCAGCCCATGCCGCTGACACTGATTCAAGGCAACGTCACGAGAAACCTCGTTTCGCCGCTTTCGCTCAAGATGGATACCACCAAACCCGAGGTCGCGGGGACCGACAACGTATATGGGGTTTTCGTCTCTGAATTCGGGTTGCCGGCGTGTGACAAGTTTGGGAAGGATCCCATGTCGCTCGACACCGAGCTCACGCCATCGAACGTCGTTGCATTGGGATCGACGGGTTCGATCTGGCTTGCGGGTTGCAAAAACAATGGTTCTTCGCTCCCGGTCGCAAGTGGCTTGGACTTGGGTAATGTATCGTTCCTCTTCGCCCCCGTGGACCGAGATTCGACCAACGATGCACTTGCCGTATTCCTGCACAACCAGTCCACGTCGGGCATGGGGCTCATCGAATACGAAGGTCAGGACAACTTCAGCTCATTGAATGGCAAACTGGCGGACATCGACAAGACCATCAAGTTGCCTGAATTCGGTGCAGCGCGACAGCCGTATACATTCGTCGATGTCGACAACAACGGTCTGCGCGACGTGATACTCACGGGACGAACGGACACGCAGTCCACGATTTTCATTTTCTGGAACGGAGACGAGCAGAACGTTTCCGGCACCATGAATGCCACCGACGTCACCAGATTCGACTTTGCTCCGGCGTACGATGAAAATCCTGCCACGAGGGATGATGGGAACATCGTGGACGTCGTCGCGCTGAACATCGACGACGACGATTACAAGGAACTGGCGATATTGACGGACAACAACGTGTACTTCGCCAAACTCCAGCTAACCGCCGCCGACGAAGAGAGCGGCTCGAAACCCACGCTCGTTGAAAAGCGCCCCTTGGAGATGCACAATTACGGCATCCCATTCGCGAACGTCCGTGGTGGCAAAGCTTTGCTTGCCATCGATGCCAATAGCGATGGCGTCGAAGACCTCATCGTCGCCGACGCTGGCAAGCTCTTGCTCTATCTTGGCAAGGAGCGTTTCCAATGAGATCCGCAGCCGTTTTTATGGTCATTTCGACGCTCCTCTTCACGGGAGCGCCAGCTCTCGCCGCAGACGTCGATGCGCAATCGCGCGCCTATTTCGAGACCGGAGCCAAGGCGTACGAAAAAGGTGATTACCTCAACGCGATTCGAGCATTCGAGCAGGCATACGCTCTGACCAAGCGCCCGGGCCTCATTTTTTCGATTGGCCAATCGTACAAGCGGCAATACACGGTCGACGCCAAACCGCAAAATCTCCGCAAAGCGCTCGAACATTACCGGCGGTTTCTCGCGGAAGACAAGACGGGCAAACGGCGCGGAGATGCGTCGTCGGCCATCATGGAAATCGAAGCGATCCTCGCACGTTTTCCCGCCGAACAAGAGGCGGCAGCGACGACTCCCGATCCGCCACAGCCGACGCAGATTTCCGTGACCACGCAAGTCGAAGACGCCATGATTTCGATCGACGGGGGCAAACCTCGCACGCTCGAGCCCGTGGAAGTCACGCCGGGCAAACACAAAGTCGTCATTCAAGCGCCGGGATATTTCCCCGAAGAACGCGAGCTCTACGCGGGCGAAAAACAAATGACGGCCATCGACGTGCCGCTCCGGCCCATGCCCGCCAAAGTTTCCATTGAAGGACGCGAAGGTTCGACCGTGACCGTCGATGGTTTGCCCATGGGCTCGCTCCCGCTCGTCACTCCGCTCGAAATCGATGCCGGTGAGCGAACCATTTCGGTCAGTCAAAGTGGATTCGTCACGTATACGAAAGATTATGCCGTTTCGCGCGGCCAAAGCCTCAAGGTGAAAGCCGATCTATCGCGAACTCGCCAGCGCATCGGTTCTTTCATTCTTTTCGGCACGGGGGTTCTCATTGCCGGAGGCGGCGTGCTCATGGCCATGGGATCCGGGGCCGCGTATGCCCAAGGTACCGAAATCGATCAGCGCCGCAAAGCTGGGTCCATCACGGCCGAGGAATTGGCCACGTACTCCACCTTGCGCACCCAACAATCCGACTTGCTCGTCGGCTCGACCGTTGCTTTCAACGTTGCTGGCGCCACTGCAGCGCTCGGATTCTTGCTCTATTACTTCGACGACCCGAAACTCACCCCCCCCAAAGCAAAGAAGGACGAGAAGGTCCCCACGAGGGAACCATCGCCGGGTCTGCGTGACATGATGCTCGTACCTGCTGCCAGCCCGGGGTTTGCGGGTTTGTCTTTCGGCGCCAGGTTTTGATCATCGATGCCAATTCGCATTGTCGTGCGCTCGATTTCACTGCCGCGCGGCAAGAAATCGCAATTCCGTTCGATATCCAGAAAAAACATGGTATGCTGCTCGGCATCATGAAGACTGCCAGCGGACGCTCGACGCTTTCTTACGCCATCACATCCATCTTCATGGTGACGGCCGGCGCACTTCCCTTCCTGGTTGCGTGCGGTTCCGAGCAAACCGAGCCTCGAACGGTCACCGAAGTGCGTTACGTGTATAGCTGCCCGACGACGGCGGCTGCCGCGCCTTCGCCATGGCCCACGCAAGCCGTGGTACCTCCGGCACCGACTCCGACGCCTACGCCCGTCGTAACAGCGCCTCCGCAACCAACCTATGCGGCCACGACACCACCTCCGCCGCCACCGCCGCCTCCGCCACCGCCTCCTCCACCGCCGCCGCCTCCGCCGCCTCCGCCGCCTCCGGCGATCGTGTCGATTGGTGTAACGGGGCCCGGATGCGTCATTCGAGGCACGCCGCCGATGGCGAAAGGCACAGCCATTTATGACGCTCCGTCGGGAGGTCGGTTGATTGCCACGTTCACTGGTGGTTTCGCGCCCCTATCGATGAGCGACATTCCGCCGGATCCGCAAATCCAGCGTTCGAAGGTCTCCACACGCGCAACCGAGCCATCCGTGCGAATCAATGGCTATGTCGATACGACGGCGATTCCCGTCTATAGCAGTCGCGACATCCCCATCGTGGCCGGTTCGATATGGATTGCAAGTGCCCAAAAGGTAAAGATAACCGGCGCGCACCCCGGCGCGGTCACCGTTGAAATGCCAATCTTCGGCACGAGCAATCAATTGGCTCGCGTACGCACGTCCTGCGATGCGCTCGCGCTCCAGCGAGGCACCCCGAGGCCGCAGACCGTCCCCGGCAATGGTCGAGGTTATCTGGCCAAAGGCAAGGACATCGATATTTTCGACGGTCCAGGTGGAAATGCCGTTTTCACGCTGCGCATGACCACCGACGACGTCAAATTGTTTTGGAGCGAAGAAACAAGCGGCATCTACGTGCACGGCATGATGCGCGCCGATATCGCCATCGACGGTTGGATTCGAAAAACGGACTTGAATGCACTACCCAAGGGAGAAATGATGGATCAATACATTCCTCCCGAAACGAACGTCGCTGGTGCGAAACTCGTCATGGATCCTCCGCCTCGAATTGCTCGAGCCCCGCGGGACATTCCCATTCGTTTCCGACGAACCGAAACGGAAGCGCCCATTGGAGTCATCGAAGCAGGAGCCGAATTTTACGTGCTCGAAACCATTGCTGGTTGGACGAACGTGTTACCCACCAAGGTGTACGTATTGCCCAGCGAAACCAATGGCTTTTGGATACCGTCGAGCGAAACGCCTCGGTGAAAAGAGACCGTCTCATCACCCCGCCGCGTTCGTTGTGAAGCTCGTCAGTCGTACCCAATTTCTTCAGTGGTCGCCCCCGCTTCTTCGAGCAATCCCCGAAACCACGCGGCTGCCCGCGCCGCACGACCATCGAGCGTTTTGCTTCCCCACACGACCGCCAATGTCACGCGCGTATCCGCGTGCGTCTTCGTGCGCTGCGCATCCTTCACGCCATTCGCGCATGGTCCATCCGCGTCGAATAGGCACAAGAGACCTCCCACGTCGATTTCCTGACCCGATGCATTGAATACGTACTTCGTTCCGGGCGGCGCAATGCCAATTCTGAGCCACGGCGTCGCCCTTTCGAGATCGATGATGCTGATGGGCAATCCGCTATGCAGCGACACCACGTTGCACGCATCCACCGCGACGTTGATTGCGCCAAGCGCCCCTTCCCCAACGGCGCGAAGCAAGTACTCGGACGACGGTTTGCCCCGTCCGGTGGGTTTGTAGCCGCCATGTCGCAGCAAATCCCGCACATGCCCACGTACGGTATCGTCCGTGGACAATGGCGCCGGAGCACTCAGGGACAAACCATCACGAATTCGCGAAGGTGTCGTGACTTGCCCGAGCGGCTCGGGAAACTTGGCGAGAAAAACCTTTGCATCGAGGAGCGGATGCGAATCGATCGTAACGAGGTCGGTGTTCATGAAATTGTCCGTGCGTTGGGCGACGATAGTTTGCAGATCGCGCGGGCACGCGCAAGCCTGATTGTCATGAGGGGCGCGCCTACTTCGATCGCTTGTCGAACCAGCGGCGAATTTTGACCACGAGTGCGATGGCTTCGACAATCACGCGAAAAACCGCCATCACCACGCATGTCCAAACAATGCCCGCAAGACCAATGTAAAAAAGTGTGCGGAGCCCAGCCCATCCCTTGTTCACGTAGGCAACGATGAGCAGTGCCCACAATGCGGTCATCCCGACCCACAGAATGAAGATGAACCCCGCGCCTTTCCCTCGCCATTTTTCCCGATGCCACGCCTTGTACGCCGCCAACATCGGAAAACTCAACGGGAGCGTCAGCACGAAAAAAGCCACTGCCACCCACAGCAAAATGGCGTGGACCCATTCTCCCAATGTGCGCGCACGCTTGCCAGCGCCCGTTGTCACGACTTGCAGTCATAGCACATGTCCCACGATTTCGCCGACTCAATCCCCCAATTCATCATCGAAATCATCTTCCTCGACTGGCTCCCGCAGTGAACGCTCCGGTGCCTTTTGCGGCGCATCCCACGGACGTCCCCATCCATCTTGCGGCCCCGACAAACGCGGAGCCATCGGAGGCGGAAGCGCCCTTCGTTTCGCATACCCATGAATCGTTTCAACGAATCCCACTTCACGAAGCGCCTTGGCAAACGGAGATCGAGCCGCGGGCACTCCATCGATCGTCGATATGACGACGACCCGCGTTTTACCTTCGTCCACCAGCGTTGCAAGCGCCTCTGCCACGATTCGCGTCTCTTTTGCGCCGTCCCCACCCGATGGTACGAACGTCAAAAGATGTTTTTCGGTCCGCCCAAGCCACGCGAGAATTCTGCCATTTTGCATGACGACTCGCGCCCCGAAGGTTCGCTTGGGTCTTTGTCCCCCGCCTTTCGACTCTGTCGAGTCATCGCCCGGAAATCGCAGCATCGCTCCCCAAGGATTCGCCGGATCAATGGCGGAAAGCACGATCGTGCGCGCTTCGTCCGATGTATCACGCAATGCGCGCAATCGATCGTCCGCTCCGGGCAGCGCAAATTGTGAGGCTCCGAGCCCCGCGATGAAATAACCGCGACGAACCTTTCCAGCATCTTCCATCGCGCGCAGAACATCGTACACCGCGGAAAAACCACCCGCAATCCCTTCGGCGAGCACCGATTCCCGCGAAAGGACACCGTGCCGATCGAGCAGCGATCGCGCGAGAGCTGCTCGTTTTTCCGTTTCGCTCGGACCTCGCTCGAAATGCTTGGGCAACAGCGAAAATCGCCCCTCGGTTCCCGGTAAAACGCTGCGCCGCATTTGCATCCCGCGACCACGCATCGAGTGCCGCCGTTTGTCCTGGCGCTGCTCCGCACCAAGCGATCGCAAAGGCGCCAGCGTGTCATTCGTGACCTCACCAGCCCATATCAAGTCCCACAAAGCCGTCACGACATCCGGGGCAAACCCTCCCGTTTCCCGCAAGAGGTCGTGAAAAAATACGGCGCCTCGTCGCTCGAGCACGTCACGAATACGCGCCGCAGCGGTCCCTTCCGCATGTCCCGCAGGCGGCGCTAAATACGGATAAGCTGCTGATAAATAAAGCGCAATTCGCCCCATACCGTCACCGCCACGTTCCACACCGCGCCAAACCACTTCACCCGCAGCACACAATGCATCGAGGTCTCCGACGCGATAGTCTTCAATCCGAGCCGGCAAGATTTCGTTTTCGAGCGCCGTCACGAACATCGGCGCCCCTTGCAATTGTTCGATGACCGAAAGTAGCGCATGCGTGCCTCGCCGTGGATGCACGATCCCGTGCCATTCGAGCAAAAATCGCGCATACGTCTCCGGCGAAACCGGTTCGACTTCGGCGAACCATTTTGCAAGCGACCGCCGCTTCAGCAATCGCAATGTTTCTGCGTCACAAAATTCGGTTCCCGTGCCACCAGGCAACATCTCGCCTTCGACGATTCGTCCCCGCTCGACGAGCGCCCCAATGGCCAAACGCACGGGATCGACGCCCATTGCAAATCGTTTGGCAACGTCCTCCACGCGAAATGGCCCGTGCGTCCGTGCATAACGAGACAATAGCCCCACGAGCGGTTCTGGCGCTGGATCGAGCAATGCGGCCGGCAAATCATCCGGAATGCGAATGCCAAGAGCATCGCGATATCGCGCCGCATCCTCGACGGCGACGAACCGCCGTTCATTCGCAATGGTCAACGCAACGATACGCCCCGACGTTTCGCATTCGCGGACGAGACGCGTCACGCGATCAGCGCTACCCGCCCGATGAAGGATTTCATCGACCGTGAGATCTCCAATCGATAGCAGCAAATCGTGCAAATCGTCTTCGTGCTCGATGGGGCGCTTTCCATCGAGCCTTTGCAAAGTCTTCTCGAGCGCCATGATCGACGCAGGATCGAGCAGCTCACGCAATTCCGCCTCGCCCAAGAGCTCACGCAACCGCGCATGATCGACCGCGAGCCGCTGCGCTTTGCGTTCAGCAAGCGGCATATCGAGGTCGTACATGAAATTGCCGATGTACCCGAACATCAGCGAAGCCGCGAAAGGCGATGGTGCACGCGTTTCGACTTCGTGTACGATGACTTCTTTCGATTCGATGTGCGTGAGGATTTTTTTCAATGTTGGCAAATCGAAGGCATCGCGCAATACTTCCCGGTACGTTTCGAGCAATATAGGAAAGGTTGCGTAGCGCGAGGCCACGAGGAGCAGGTCGCGCGCTCGTTTTCGCTGCGCCCATAGCGGTGAACGTTTTCCTGGGCTATGACGAGGCAATAAAAGGGCGCGGCCTGCGCATTCTCGAAAACGCGCAGCAAATAACGCCGAACCACCCACGGCGCGAACGACGATGTCCTCCACATCGTCGGCCGTCGGGAAAAGTCGTCGAACCTCGGGAATGACCTCGGTGCCCGGAAATCGAAACACGATACCATCGTCGGACCAAACGCATTCGAGTTCGATCCCCATTTCATTGCGACATCGTTCGGCAATGGCCGTCGCGAGCGGCGCGTGCACGCGACCTCCGTACGGCGAGAGCAGGCACACGCGCGTATCGCCGACTTCGTCCACGAATCGTTCGATGACGATGGTCCGGTCGCTCGGTACTTGCCCACAAACCCGCTGCTCTTCGTGTACGTAACGCACGAGGTTTGTCGCGGCACGCCTTTCGAGTCCATGCTGTGTTTGCAAAAAATGTTCGGCTGCCGATTCATCTCGACCAGCAATTTCCCGAGCGAGCTCGCCCATTGCTTCGCCGAGCGCCGCGCCACGCCCTAGCCTATCGCCACGCCAAAACGGCATTTTCCCTGGCTGTCCTGGAGCTGGCGTCACGAGCACGCGATCATGCGTGATTTCCATGATGCGCCACGATGAAGCACCCAACACGAAAACTTCGCCTTCGCGCGCTTCGAACACCATTTCTTCGTCGAGCTCTCCGACGCGACGCCCTGTGCCCGACGACGACTCCGATGCGTCGAGAAAAACTCCATAAAGGCCCCTATCAGGAATGGTCCCCGCATTGACCACGGCAATTCGCCCGGCGCCTTTTCGCGCCCGCAAGATTCCGGTCTTGCGATCCCAAACGATTCGAGGCCTCAATTCCGAAAACTCATCCGAGGGATACTTGCCGGAAAGCATGTCGAGCACGCCATCGAAACTCGATCGCGGCATTTCCGAAAACGGCGCTGCTCCTCGCACGAGATCGAATAACGCATCTTCGTGGATGGGATCCATCGCCGTAATGGCGACGATCTGTTGTGCGAGCACGTCGAGCGGGTTTCTCGGGTAAAACGTCGCTTCGACATCGCCTGCGAGCATGCCCGTCCGCGCGGCGACGCAAGCAAGCAAATCCCCGCGATGTTTTGGGAATATGCGACCTCGGGAGAGCGCCCCGACGGAATGCCCTGCTCGACCAATGCGCTGAAGTCCGGCAGCAATGCTCGGTGGTGCCTCGACTTGAATGACCAAGTCCACAGCACCGATATCGATACCAAGCTCGAGCGACGACGTCGCCACGATGCACGGAAGCTCGCCGGCTTTCAGCGCTTCTTCGACTCGTGTGCGTTCGTCGCGCGACATCGAACCGTGGTGCGCGGCGGCAATTTCTTCGTCGGCGGTATCGTTGAGCGCCGATACGAGCCTCTCCGCAAGGCGACGACTATTGACGAAAATCATCGTCGATCGATGCGCTCGTACCAATTCGACAAGGCGCGGATGAATGGCTGGCCAAATTGACTTTCCCGCAGGATCCGCTTGTCGCGGCTGCGCATTTTTTGCCGGATCGGCCATGTCGTCGACGGGCACTTCGATGCTTATTTCGAGCTGCCTTGGCGCCGCTGCATTGACAATCGCCACCGGCCGAGGTTCTCGCAGTTTTCCCTTTACGTCGAAGCCCCCGAGCAGCCGTGCGATTTCGTCGAGCGGCCTTTGTGTTGCGCTCAAACCAATTCGTACGGGCTGGCGCGGCTGTTCACTCTCGCTTTGCTGAAATGCGGCCAATCGTTCCAGAGAGACGAACAAGTGCGCACCACGTTTCGTGGCTGCCACGGAATGAATTTCGTCAATGATGATGGTATCGATGGATCGCAGGATTCGCCGCGCGGCGGACGTGAGCAGCAGATACAGCGATTCGGGCGTCGTAATGAGGATATCGGGCGGTTTTTTTGCCAAACGCACGCGATCTTCGGCGGGCGTATCTCCCGACCGGATCGCAACCGTTGGTACGCGATGCGTAAAGCCCATACGAGCCGCCGCAGCCGTAATGCCGGCAAGGGGCACGCGGAGATTTCGTTCGACATCGGAGGCGAGCGCTTTCAGCGGGGAAACATAAAGCAGCCGCGTGCGCGTCTCAGCGGGCGGTTCGTCGGAAAATACCAATCGATCGAGCGCTACCAGGAATGCCGCCAGGGTTTTACCGGATCCCGTGGGAGCGAGGAGCAACGTCGACGTGCCTGATTGAATGCTCGGCCAACCGAGCACTTGCGCCGGGGTTGGTCCGGGAAATGCGGAGGAAAACCACACGCGCGTGGGTTCGTGAAACCCAGCGAGCGGCTCGATCGCGGCAGTCTTGGACGAAGTGCGTCGCGGCACGGACTGATTCGTATCAACGGACGTTCCGGCTGACAAGCAAAGCCAGTCACGCCACGTTCGTCGGCGGTAATTCGTCGAAATCCACGTAGATCAAGTCTGGAGCTATCTGCGCAATACGCCTTGCCTCGGCGATTTCCACGTCGTCCCGCGCCGGCTCCGTCGGATCCGCTTTCTTGCTGAGCTTGCAGTTGTTTTTCTCGGCAAACGCAATCGCTGCCCACCCCGTCAGTCTGGTCGCCATACGCCCCTCCACGACATTTCGTCGCGACTTTGGATTGAGGTCGAGGGCCATATTTCCCAGCGCTCGCGAGGGGCCCCACTGTCCGAGCCCGCGAAGCGGGCGAGTTTGGGGAACGCGAGTGCTGGGAAATATGGCCCTCGACCGGGTTTACACCCCAGCGTGACCCCTCAACGTTTACGCCGATGTTCTATCCAAAACTCGATGATACGCTTTGCGCAAAGCAAAACCACCGATAGATCCGCATCCGTCACGGTGGGCGGATACCGAGCATCAATCTGACGCTCGTGCGCCGATTCATTGCCCAAAACGCGCAGGACATGCATGTACGACCGTATCCAATCGGCCACCTGCCGCTCCGACAATGAATCGATGTTTTTCCCAAGGTCGTACCCTTTCGGCGGTTTGCCGAATACGTCCGCGACGACCGCTTCGACCAGCCTGCGCGCAACGAGCCCAATCTCGAAAGACCGAGCTTCGGGCGAACCCACCAAGCGTGCAAAATCCGCGAGCACTCGCCGATGTTGATCCGATACGACCGCATTCGCCGATTCGACGACCCGCGCCAAATCCGCTCGAACGGCATCCGCAACTTGCCCGCGTGGAAGCGATACGCGCACGCGAGCGAGCGCATCGTTCATCGCTGAATCAATCGTGCGCGCCTTGTCCGGATCTCGTTCGACGAACACGATGCGCTTCACGTGCTGCGATTCGACCAAGTGCTTTCGCGCGTGCACGAGCAGCTCCGCCACGATCGTCGCCGGATCGAGACGCGCATCGCCAGCGCCGAGAAGCGGAAGGACGAACGTGCTCGCTACGATTCCTTTGGCTTCCGCAACAGCGAGCGCAACGAACGCATCGTGAATCGCCGTGTGCGGATCGGTGCGACGCCCGATGTCCTCAATGCAGAGAATGCGGCGAATTTTTGCAGATGTCGTCAATTCGGAGAACCAACATCCAAGCGCCGAACGCAAGTCGAGCACAGGCTTTGCACGCAGCGCCGCAACATCGATTTCCGCTTGTTTGTACAAGGCGCCGATGACCGTGTGCGCCACGAATGTATACGCTTCGGGTTCGACCGCAAATGCATCGAGCGTGTCGGAGAAGGCCGAGACCGCGAGCAAGTCGGCCGTCTCTTCGAGGTCCAGCAAGCTCCCTTGCCGCAGCTCGAACGTGCGCAAACCCCACTTGCTTTCGATGTCGACGGCATTGACGAGCTGCATGGTTTGTCCGAGCGCATGGTTCGGTTGGACCAAGCGCAGCGCGCAGCCTACCACGCACACCGATCGTTTCGGGTTCGTCAATCACGCCGCGGTGCGCGCAGCGCGCCGATCGCCACGATGAGCAAGGCGAGCGTCAGAAAAGTCCCGCCTAGCGCCCCGGGACGCGTCGATTCTTTCAAACCCGTAACGAGTGTCCGTGCGATCGCTCCGTCCGGCGTCTTCGCCGGATCCTCGAGGTACGCCATGACCGCCGCCAAGTCGGTCCACGTCGCATGCACGATTGCACTCACGAGCGTCAACCACATCGCAGCAGTAAACGCGAGGCGCCGCGGTTCGGGCTTCACGGCAAACCATACGGCACCACCGACGGTCATCACCCCGAAGACGAGCGTCGGATACATTCCCCAACCGCCTTCGACAAAAAAATCTCCAAGACCACTCATGCTTGCGCCTCCGGTTTCGACCGCTCGAGGTCGTTCTCGTTTGCGAAGAACGCAGTAGAGCGCCGAGCGTGACAAAGTTTTTTTTTCGTCACGCTTGGAGTACACGTTCGTTGATAGGGGCATGACCACGCCGGATGCAGCCGAGCTCGTCGAACGTCTCCGGACGGGAGATCGAGCGGCTTTGCGCAAAGCGTACGCGCTGTACTCGGATCGAATTTTCGGATTTTTGCTGCGCCTCACGCGTCGTCGCGATGTCGCGGAAGACCTCCATCAAGAAACGTGGGTGTCCGTGAGTCGCAACGTGCATCGCCTTGCCGAGGACACGGATTTGGCCGCGTGGCTCTTCACCATCGCGCGAAACAAACATCGTTCGTGGCGACGATGGGCAGCGCTTGATTTTACGCGCTACGTCTTCGATGCATTCGAGTCCGAATCGGTTTCGGCGCCGGGCGCACCGGATACGGGTGACGACCTCGTCGCGCTCGAAATGGCGTTACGTGCGTTGCCGGAAGCTCACCGCGAAGTGTTGCTGCTCGTCGGTGTCGAGGGGCTCGAAGGAACGCAAGCAGCGGATGTGCTAGGAATCAAGCCGGAAGCGTTCAGGCAGCGTCTATCGCGTGCTCGAGCGGCGCTCAGCGAAGCACTCGAACCGAGAATGAACAAAAATTCGTCAATGTTACAGAGAGGTGAACCGTGAGCTTGGACGAGCGAGATCCGCTCTTGGACAAACTGCACGCGCTGCCGGTGCAAACGCTGGATCCCGCTCGCAGTGCTCGGGCGCTACGCGCTGCCGAAGAAGCGCTGCCGGGCAAGGTTCGTCCGGGCACTCGATGGCCCGAATTCGCCATTGCCGTCGCATTGAGCTTGACCGGCGTGTTTTATGCAGTGAATTCGGTGAGTAGGCTCGAACAAATCTACGTTTCGAATCAGGCGGCACCGTCGAGTTTGGAACGTTGAGTTTGACGCTCCAAACCCATCACGTTTTTCCCGTCAATTCACCGGCGTAGGATTCGTCTTTCAGCAAGCGCGAGACGACCGTTCGACCGTCTGGACGTGAACGTTCATCTCCAAGCGGGCGAAGACTCAGGTCGATTTCCACTTTGTAGGAGCCTTCGAACACGTGCGGGGGCGATCCGCCCCATTCATCCGGGGAAAGCATGGAGAAATAAAGCTCGCCGTCGGGGCGGCGGTAGAGGTGGTAAACTTTTCCCGGTATTTTTTTGAAATTGCATTTTGCGCGTTGCAGGCGTGCTGAAAGCCGCGCTTCTTCGAGCAGTTGGCGCGCTTCTTCCTGGAGTGCGCGCATTTGATCCCGAATTACTTCGAGTTTTGCACCAACGACGAGCCCGAGCGCTTGGTCTGCCTTTTCGATTTCTTGCGCCATATCGACGAGATCGATACGCGCTGCAAGGCGACTCGTCGGATACGGAATCGAGCGCGTGTGAATGAGCTCGCCCGTGGGTTCATCAGTCGGATCGTGTGCCATGGTTACGAAACCTTGCCATTTGCGGCATTGAATTGCTCGCGCGCTTCGCGGAGCACCTTGATGGCCGCATCTCTTTGCCCGCGCGCCGCAAGTGCCCAACCTTCGTCACGCAAGATGCCGGCGTAGAGCTCGTGCGCTCCGTCCTCGCGTGCAGCGATGGCAGCATTGCACGCTCGCAATGCGAGGTCACGACGCCCGGCGCCGTCGAGCCCCCTGGCTAGCCCGGACAAACCCATGGGAGGTGCAACGATCGTCACGGCCAAAAGCCCTTCGGCAACGAGCACAGCGGCATCACGCACGCTCGGGTGTGGAACATCGAGCGCCAAACGCGTCGCGATCCAGATGGACTGCGGGATGGTAACGACCGTGCCCGAGTGAAAGAGCTTGGTCACTTCGTGCAGCATCTCTGCCGCTTGTTGCGTGCGGTTGTTCTTCAGCGCCGCGACGGCATCCAAGCCAAGCGACGCGAGGCGCAATGAAGGCGTGTCTGCAACGTCGGGACCGGACGCCGCATGCGACGTTTGATCATCGCTGAGAAACGCTCGGACGCGACGAAGCAGCGGCACCATTTCGGGCGCGACGTCCGCGGCGGCGGTGATCGCATCGGCGCGTGCGTCCCCTTTGGTCGTCGCGATCTTGATGATCCAAAGCAGCCTCGCGAGCGCCGCATTTCGCGCGGATTCATCGGGCACGTGGCGAATGGCTGCATTGATGCGATCGGCCTCGACGGCCGTGAGCGAGTCACCGAGCGCATCGGCATGTTCGACCGCCATGCGGATCGCGTATCGACCAAGTGATGTCGTCGGATCGCGACTCAGCTCTTCGAGCAGCGACAACCCAGACGCTCGAGTGAACTTGCTCGGAGAACGCAAACGACCAAGCGCAATGACGAGCTTGTGCTCGGGAGGTGCACCCGTGGGATCCGCCGCTGCCGCGTCGGCAAACGCCGTCGACGCATTGCTTTGATCACCAAGCATTCGCTCGACGCGTTTTGCGCGAGCCGCGAGGGCCACATCGGCCGCATTCCCTTCCTTGTCCGCAAGCGTTGCTGCATGACCGAATGCTTCGAATGCGCGTGTCGAGTCGCCCGTGAATTCGAGGCACCGGGCGAGCAAGTAATACGCACGAGCCCGCGGTTCGCGTTCGGCTTCGGCGCGGGCGAGGCTGACGGCGGCAGACCTGCGCCCCTGCGTAACGAGCGACTTGCAGAGCGTGATGATCTCGGCGAGGTGTTCGCCTCCGCCGATGATCAACGTGTACTTTTGGGCAAGGTCCTCGACGTCTTTCTCGTTGCCGAGTTTGACGGCGCAGCGCAAAGCGCCAAGCACGACGCGCGCGCAAAGCGGGCCTTCGAGAATTCTCGGAATCTGCCTCTTGTAGGCCTCGAGCCCGAGGAAAGCCCCTCCGTTACGCTCGACATACTCGGCCCCGGAAAGAGCGATCTCGCTGAGGACAGTCATGCGTGCAGGCGCCCTTCGCTACGCGCCGCCGCGCTCGGTGACGAGACCCAGCGAGGGCAAGCGTTCGAGTGCCGTGTCGATGCGTGATGTTTCGGCTCGGATTGCTTCGAGCTTGCGACGAAGCGCAGCGGCGTCTTTCGTCTCTGCGGAAAGGTTTCGCAGCGGCTCGATGGCCTTCTCGTGAAGCTGCGCTGCGAGTTTGTCTCGTTCTGCAAGCTGTAGCGTTCCCACATCCGACGAAGACGGGACGAAGTCGGCGAGCTTGCGTTCGACGCTTTGCGCATAGAGCCGTTCGCCTCGCAGCCGGCGCTCGAGGTACGAAGGATCGTCGAGACGCATCGCGGAAAACTCTTCCTGCACGGCGGTTTCGTACAGCGCTTGCACCTCGTTGTAGACGCGTCGCCAAACGACCGCATCGTTGGCCTCGTATGCCGCAGCCGCGCGCGCCTCGATGTCTTCGATGCGTTTGTCCCAAGCGGCCCGATCCATTCCGTGCAGTGCTCCGGTAGATCGATACACGACGCGACGAAGGTCGGCGAGCTCCGACTCGAAGCGCGCCATCGGCGGAGAAAGCGTCTCGTTCGGATCACCGCGGTACCAATCGACGAGGATGCGCAACTTTTCGCAAAGTGCCTGCATCTTGTCGGGGTCTGTCATGACAACCTCGCGGATCCCCGCGACGAGCAAGTCCGCTTCGGCGCGATAACTCACCGCGCTCGATCCCCAAAGGTTCCGCCCCGTTTTATCTGCGTCTTCGAGCAATGCTTCGACAGCACCCGCTGGGTCGAATCGAGGCGCTGCGGGCGGTTCGACCTGAGCCCATAGCTCCTGCCCAGCAACCACTGCTCGCGCTTCCATGCGCATCGCATCGTCGCATCGCAACGTGAGATCCACGGGCGTACCCACGGGCAGCTCTTTTGGCACTTGGAGGAGCAGCGCTTTGATGGGCATGCGATTTTGAAGGAGCCGAAGCACGACGGCGCCGCTTTGATCGGCCGTGAAAAACCGATGCTTTACTTCCGTGGGCAAACCTGCACCACGTGAAATGAGCACGCGACGCTCGCGCCGGCCCGCACGCACGACTTCGATGGCAATGTCTTTGGCCACGACCGACGGACGGCTCAACGCGCTCGCACGCGGCCGCACATCGCCGCGATAGATGGCAAACGGAAGCTCGACCAAAGTCTCGCGCTCGGCCGAACGCAAGCTCAAGCGCATGCCTTGTTCGGGCTCTTCTCCGAGCGGAAGCTCCATGCGCACGACAGCGTCGCTCGCATCGGGAACTGCGGTTCGAGCGACTTCGTCGGTCCCGTCTTGGGACGTCACGCCGCGATAGATGATGGCTTCGGCTGCGCTTGCCGGAACTTGATCGAAACGCACGCCGAGACGAATGCGCGCCGATTGGCTGACGAGCGGCGTCGTGAACGAAACGGCGATCTTCTTCTGCTCCTCACCAAGGCGCAATCCACCGAGTTGCGCGGCGTGGATCGCGGCTCCCAACGCCACACACGTATCCACTTCGTCCTGCAAGGGTTTTTCCGAGCGGCTCTTCATGCAGATGGCTTCGATCACTCGACGAATGACGAGCGGCACACGCGTCGATCCGCCCACGAGCACCACGTGATCGATCTGCGACAAATCGACCGACGACGTCTCCGCGCTGCGCGTAAGAGCGCGCTCGCAACACACGATCGTGCTCTCGACGAGATCCGAAATGGCTTTCTCGTATTCCGCTCGACCGATCTCTCCCTCGAACGACACGCTTTCGTCGCTCTTGTCCTTCATGAAGTCTTGCTTGGAGACGTTCACGACTTCGGATGTCGAGAGCGACTCCTTGATCTCTTGCGCCAAGTGCACGAGGCGCCCGAAGCGAGCGCGATCTTCTTCGCTGTTGCGCACGTCGAGATCGAGCGAGTAGCCACGCTCGACAAGCAGCACGCGCAAGCGTTCCGCGAAGCGGCGATCGAAGTCGTCACCGCCGAGATAGTTGTCGCCGTCGATGGCGAGGACTTGGTATTCGCCTCCGAGGCAGCGGAGGATCGACACGTCGAACGTGCCGCCACCAAGGTCGTAGACGAGGAAGTTGCCGTCGGCGAGGCGGCTTTTCCACGTGTGATAGATGGCTGCCGCCGTTGGCTCTTGCAGGATGCCGATGACCTCGAGGCCTGCGATCTCTCCAGCGAGACGCGTGGCTTCGACTTGAGGTGCATCGAAGTACGCAGGCACGGTGATCACCGCGCGATCGACGCGAACCTCGATTCCCGAAGAAGCTTGTTTGCTCAAGTGCTCGCGCATGCGCGCGCGAAGCTCTTCGAGAATCTTCGAGCTGATCTCGGCCGGAGAGAGCGCATGCGGACCAACGTCGACATTGACCGCTTGTCCCATGCGTCGCTTGATCGATTCGATGGGCCCAGGGGTTTTTCCGCGTCGCTGGCGAGCCGCATGTCCTACGACGAACGCCTCTGCTTTGGGATCCCATGCAACAGCGGACGGCACCGTTCGCCTGCCGAAACGATCGGCGAAGATGTGCAAGTCACGCTCGGATGGATCGAGCATGGCGATTTCGGAGTTTGTTGTTCCAAGATCAATTCCGACGGGTCGATCAACGAACATGGCGATTGGGTTTCTCCGATGGCGAAAGGGCAAGGACGGGATCGTCGTCGAGTGGTTGAGGAGTCGAACGTCGAGTGCGCTCTGCGGCGCTCGACAGGAAAGCACGGAGTGCGAACGCGACCGAGGGGCGCGGCGCGAGATCGATGAAGGTGAGCGACTTTTGGGCCGACGTTTTCCGGCCGCGAAGCGGTGCGTAGTCTGACGACGTGCGCGAAGCATCCGGATGTCGTGGATGTGCGCCGAGTGCTGCACGAAGTCGGCGAAGCGGATGCAGCGTGAGCTCTTCCCAAGCTGCCCGAATGGCCGCTCGGTCTTCTTCGTTTGCATCTTCCGCAAGCTCGCGCAGACGCTCTGTGATGGCGCGCGGACCTTCCTTCGGATCGATACCGAAACGCTCGAAGGGGTTGCGAGTCGCTCCGCTCATGATGCAATTCCCAGCAGCTTTTTCGCTTCTGCGAGACGTTTCTGTGCCTCGGGCAAACGGCTCGACGCTGAGTAGAGCGATTCGGCACGCTTGATCATCGCTTCGGCCGTCGTGCATCCGTGATGCGTGGGAGCCCGCGCTCCAGGTAGAAGCCGCAACGCTTGTTCGCAAAGCGAATGTGCGAGCGTCAAGCGCGCATTCCGATGCGATGGACAGATGCGCAACGCGCGTTCGGCGATGGCCGTCGTCTCGACTTCGGTGCGTGCGACATCTGCTTTGAACACCAACATTTGTGCACAACGCCCGGCATACGCAATCTTGGATGGATCCGTTTCGATTCGTCGGGTCAACGAATCGATGAGCGGCCAGATGGGCTCGATCAAGATGCCCAGATCTCCCCAACGACTTTGGCGACAGTGGTTCCAAGCAAGCGGCGTGCATTCGTCGACCGCCGCATGCTCGACATTTTCATCTTCGCCGGACCAGTGCCACACCGCAGCGAACCGCTGCATGAGCGCCGCTCCTTCGCGCGCAGTTGGTTCGCCCCTGGCCGTCGTTTCGGCGATCGCCGTGAGGATGGGCGTAATCGCATCTTCGATGGCGGCGGCCATGTGCGAGTTGGCGCGTTGCGTGACGCGGGCTTCGAGCTCGTTCGATACTCCCGCCATGTGACACGCTTCGGGGACGCGTCTGAGCACGACGAGTGCTTGTTTGGCGATCGTCGTGAGATCTCGTGCGCCGCTTTTCGCGCGTTCTCCGATCTCGTCGATGGGCCACATGGGGACTTCGGCGAGCGTGCGCTCAAGTTCCTCGCGGGGCAGAGCGCCCCCAACGACAGCCTCGCCGAGCTCGCGCAGATACCGCTCTTGGCGAGTGAGCGCGAGCCAAGCGATGATCGAGCGGACGTGGGCATCGGCCTCGCCCAAGGCTTCGGCCAGGCGTGCATGATGCAGCGCCAAGTGGTGGAGCAGCTCGGGGGATCCATTCAGATGCTGCGCTGGATCGAGCCGCTCGACGAGAGGCGTTACGTTGCCCATACGCGCTGCGTCGAGCACTTCCACGCCGCCCGGCGTGGAGCGAATGGCGGCGCAAAGGCCCGATGCATGCCACGGCACTGAGGCGTCGCTTCCCATTTGCGCTTGGACGAGGCGTTCGAATGCGACTTCGTCCGTGAGCCGCGCGAGCAGCGCGTCGTCCTCCTGTCGCCACACGGCGAGAATCATCCTGGCACGAGCCGCTGCGGTCAATGATCCTCGCTCGCTCGCAGTTGTGATATTCGTCGAGGTCGGTCGTTCGACGAATCGTCGACTCGAACGAAAGCGGATCTTTCGCGCGACCGCGCCAGGAACGCCAATGAGCTACGTCGTCAAATCGGGGGATACGCTCGGTGCGATTGCCAGTCGATACGACACGACGGTGCAAGCCATCCTCGCAGCGAATCCGCAGATCAAAAATCCCAACGCGATCTTCGTTGGGCAACAAATCAAGATTCCGAAGAACTCATCTTCGGGGCAATCGCCAACGCCCAGCAAGCCTCCGGAAGACACGGGCGGCACACCTGCGCCGAGCCAATCGCAAGGAGGACCTCCGGCGACGGGGCCTTGGACGCTTCCGCAAAGTGGTGCTGCGCGAAAGTTGGCGGTCAGCGATTTCGTTGCAGCAGCAAGGAATTTGGACTGTGAAACCGCTGCAGTCCGTGCGGTTGCCGAAGTCGAATCCGGCGGACGAACAGGCTTCGACGACGCAAAGCGGCCGAAGATTTTATTCGAGATCCATCTATTTCGGTCGAACACCAAGAGCCGTTACGACAACAGTCATCCGCATTTGTCGGCGCCGTACTCGAGCCCGCGCAGGCGTGCGAGCTACAAGAAAGATCAATGGGCCGTCATGCGCGAAGCCTTCGCGCTCGATGCGGACGCTGCCGTGAAGAGCGCATCCTGGGGCATGTTCCAGGTGCTCGGAAGCAACTACAAGATGTGCGGATGGTCGAACGTGCGGCAGTTCGTCTACGACATGTTCGAGTCGGAAGCGCAGCATCTGCGAGCGTTTCTAGGCTATTGCCGCGGCGCGAAGATCACCCCGCATCTGAAGACGAGAAATTGGGCAGCGTTTGCGCGGGGCTACAACGGTCCTGACTACGCATCCAACGCGTACCACACGAAGATGGCTCGCGCGTACGAACGCTACAAGAGGCAAGGCTGACGGATCGCTCGGCAACCGTCGGCGGTATCCATCAGCAGATATTGGTGCCTCGACAAACCATGGAAATCGTTTCCCACTGCCCGCTCCCCGCTGCCGTTCGGCCTTACCAGACCGTGCGAGGGGCTCGCTTCATCCTCGTCGTCTGCAAAGCCACGTACCTGCTCGCACCAACGACTTCGGCGCTGAGTGGTTCGCAAGAACCCATCCTCGACGAAGACAAACGCTGGGACGACAAACCCGATCGAAGTGTCTTCGCCCCCTCGGACATCGTTCCGTTCAAGCGGGACGTCGACGTCATCCTGGTGGGCCACGCTTTCGCTCCCGGGGGCGCGCCTGCGCGGTCCATCATGACGCGTCTGTGCGTCGGCGAGATCGACAAGAGCATCGAAGTTTTCGGTGACAGACTCTTCACGCCGCATGGCGAGCTTCGAGACGGCCCGCGCATCACCCGCGCACGCTTGCGTTACGAGCGCGCGGCTGGCGGCCCCGGCACGGCGAATCCCGTCGGCATGCGGTACGACAAGAAGGACCTCTTTGGCGCGGTCGCGTTGCCGAGTCTTCAGCCACCGGGCCTCCACGTCACGCGTCCGGAAGACCTCGTCGAGCCTGTTGGATACGGACCCATTGCACCTGAATGGCCGTCACGAGCAAGCCGACTCGGACGCTGGGCAAACGCATTCGTGCCAGCACGTTGGTACGAATCGCCTCTACCAGACGACATCGACCCGTCCTTTTTCAATGTAGCCCCGCCAGATCAGCGATTGCGTGAAGTTCGTCCCGACGAACGCATCGTGCTCGAAGGGCTCACGAGCGATCAAGCGCGGTTCGTCACGCAGTTACCAGCGCTCGTACCGAAGGTCATCGTGGAACGGATCACGGGTCGGCGAGATCCGATGCAGCTCCGTGCCGACACATTGTGGATCGACACGTCGCGGCGCATGTGCACGGTGACGTGGCGGGCAAGCATCCCGATCATGCATCCGTCCGACACGGGGCGCATCATCGTCACGCTCGGCGCACCAGAGCCGAGTCGGGTGTATGCGAAGCACGATCCCGCGCTGCTCGCGACGCCCATGTCCGTGGACGATCCGGTTACGAGCGAGACGCTCACGTTCAACCCGCTCGGGATGAAACGTCCGGTAACGCCGTTCGATCCGCAAATTCCGGCGGTCTCGAATCCGCTTGAAGGCCTTCTCATCGACGATGCGCTCGTCGAGGACGACGCGATCACGTTTGTCCAAACGGAAGACGTCAAGAGCAACACGTTGCCTTTCGTTGCACCTCAAAGTTCACCGGCAAACCGCAGCACGAACGTCCCGCCGCAGCCGTCGTTCGATCGAGCACTACCTTTTGCAGCTCCCGCATCATCACCACCACCGGTTGCGCCGGCGCTTCCGTTCGTTGCTGCAACCGCACCGACTCCCCCGCCGCCACCTCCGCCCGCGCGAGCGTCATCCCCACAAATCTCACGCGATTTGCCGTTTTTCTCTTCGCTCGGTTCCAGCGGACAAACCGAGTCGGCGGTTTTTCCTACGCCGAGTCCATCGGCCGTTTTTCCTGCACCGAGCGCGCCCACTCCGCCCCCGGTTTTTCCTGCGCCAAGCGCGCCCACTCCGCCCCCGGTTTTTCCTGTCCCGCATTTGCACGCGCCTACCCCGGGCTTTCCAGTCCTTGGCACCGTTGCTGCCCCAAGCGGGCCGAGTGCTTCGCCGCCTGCACCAGCCGCCGCGCCCGCAACGGTTCCCGATGCCCCGCCGCTCATCGGACCACTGGCAACGGCCGAGATGTACGCACGCTCGGCTCCTGCTGCGACAAACGATGCGGGTGCTGCCCCCGCGGAGGAAAAACCCACGCCTGCAGCGGTCGCGGATGCTCTTCCCATCGAAGATTTCCCGATCGAACGATGCGCAAAAATCACGGCGTCCATCGCACGTCGCAGAGACGAACGCGCTCGTATTCTCGAGGCCGAGAAAATCGAAGTCGGGCTTTTCGCTCAGGTTCAGGTCCATTGGTACGAGGCGATTTCGGCAGAAACCGATCGAGGAAAAACCAAGCTGCTCGAAAAGTTCGATGCGGCCTACGTCGAGCGCCTCGAAGAAGAACGCGGCCCAATCACCCCTGAGCAATTCGCTCGAATCGTCGTGGCCGCCGAAAGAGGTCGCCCGGACCCGACGTTGCGCGAGCTCGGACTACCTCCAAGCGCGCTCATGCGTATCGAACGCGTGTTCCTCGGGCGAACGACGCGCGACACGGAGCTTGGCAAGCAAGTGCTTCGGGCAATCGAAACGGAACGAGACGCTTGAGGCGTGTACGTGCCCAAGAGGCGCGTGCGTCATTGTCCGACGTTTCATTGTAGACATCTCGCCCGGCCGCGGCTTTCCGGTGTACGCTGGGGGCAGGTACGTTCGACGCGCGAAGCTCTTCTATGGCCGAACAATCGACGACCAGACCCAACGCGCCCACCAGCGCGACTTCGACGCCTGCGCGCGCGAAGGATGGAGCACCTGGTCCGAGCTTCGGTTCGACGGTGTCGATAGCGTCGACCAATGATTCGGTCGACGAGCTCGGTGCGACGGTCGCTGGAGGCCTCACCTCTCCCGCTGCAACCAATGCGGACATGCGAGCTGATGCCGCATCTGCACGTACGAGCGACGCTCCGTCGATCACACGCGTCATCCCGGTGGGAACGCCGACGCATGCCGACGAAGCAGTCATCGTTGGAGGTGCAACGGATCCCGCGCCTACCTCCAACGGCGATCCGACCGGCTTCAAGAAAGCGCACGCGCAAACGCTTGCCGGACTTGCTCCACCACCCGAGCTAGCCGCTGCCATGGAAGCCGCAACGCCACAGCCAAGCGCAAGCGCTTCCAGGGCTCCCTCGACAGCACCACCATCGGTCGCAGCAGCCTCAGCATCGAAGCTACCGCTTCCGCCGCCGCGGCCAGGCGCAGCTCCATCGAAACCAGGCTTCACACCGCCCCCATCAAACGCTGCGTATCGCCCAGTCGGGCCGGCACCGACCTTCGGCGCGCCGCCTCGACCGCGCGCATCATCGCCACCACGCATGGGCATGCAGCCGCCGCCGTTGCCTCCCGCCGTAGGTGTGCCGGCGCTGCGGCCGCCCTCGGCTGCGGGATCGCCAGGGTTTGTCCCTCAAGCACCCAACAGTGCAGCGCGTTCGTCGTCGGCAATGCCTGCCGTCACGCCCCCGCCTTCAGCGGCCGATCCGCGGCGAACGTCGAATGCAATGCCCGCCATCGCGCCGCCTCCTGTTCCGGGAGACATTCGGCGAACGTCGAATGCAATGCCCGCCATCGCGCCGCCTCCTGTTCCGGGAGACATTCGGCGAACCTCAAACGCGATGCCCGCCATCGCGCCGCCTCCGGTTCCGGGAGACATACGACGAACATCCAATGCGATGCCTGCCGTCGCTCCGCCTTCGGCTCCGAGCGATCCAAGACAATCGTCGAATGCGATGCCCGCGGTCGCTCCGCCTCCCGCTCCAAGCGATCCAAGGCAGTCGTCGAATGCGATGCCCGCGCCCACGGCCGCAGCGCTCAGGCCAGAAGACATCCGAGTCGGTTCGGGAACGATTCCGATGATCAACGTGGCGCAGAGTTCGTCGCCAGCTCCCGCGGCAAACCCGGAACGTGCCGAACAACCTGTCGAACATTCATCGCCGCCGAAGATGATCTATGCCCCGGGCACGATCATCGCCGGCAAGTACCGGCTCGAACGAGTGCTCGGTCAAGGCGGCATGGGCGCCGTGTGGGTCGTGCGCAACATGAGCCTCGATGCAGACTTTGCGCTGAAGCTCATTCGACGAGATCGCGCGACGGAGGAGGCAGCGGCGCGACTTCTCACCGAAGCAAAAGCCGCAGCGAAACTCGGCCATCCGGGCATCGTGCGCGTTTTCGATTTCGGACAAACCGAGGTCGGTGATCCGTATCTGGTCATGGAGCTGCTCACGGGCGACTCGCTCGGTGCACTCATCACCCGCAAGAAACGTCTCGAGCCAGCCGTGGCCGTGCAGATGCTCTTGCCGGTCGCAGCGGCTCTTTCAGCAGCGCATGCCAAAGGGATCGTTCACCGGGATCTCAAGCCGGACAACATCATGCTCGCGACGCAAGAATCGTCGCGAAAGCTCGTCCCAAAGGTGCTCGACTTCGGCATTGCGCGCGTCCTCCGCGACGACGTCGAACGCCACCAAACCATCGCCGGCGAAGTGCTCGGAAGCCCCGACTACATGTCGCCCGAGCAAGCGCGAGGCCAGCTCGACATCGATCATCGAACCGACATCTGGACGTTCTCCGTTCTTCTCTACGAAAGCATCACGGGCAAACGCCCCTTCGAAGGCCACAACTACAACGCGCTCATCGCATCGATCGTGTCGAACCCGCCGATGCCCATCCACGCGTATGGCGTTGCCGACACCGATCTTTCGGGGATCATCGATCGAGGTTTGTCCAAGAGCCCCACGGCGCGCTGGCAGACGATGAAGGACATGGGAATCGCCCTTGCGCGATGGGCAGTCACTCATGGAGTGCAGAACGACATATCGGGTGTGTCAATCCAAACCGAGTGGCTTGCATCGGCTCCCCAGCAACTGATGACACTCCAGCCCGCGCAGCTCCCTCGATTGGCCGTTCCCGGGGCCGAGCCTCAAGCGGCGCACTCGACTGCGCCGGTCGTTGCACGCGACACTGTCGAACGGTCGGGTTTGCGCGGCGATGGTCGAAAGAAATGGATCATCGGCGCCTTGGTGCTCGCAGCGTTCGTCGGAGCGTTCGTCATCGTCAGCAGCTTTGGCTCGATGTTCTTGGACTCTGCTGCACCGGCACCCGAGGTTGATGCTGGCCCGCCACCAGAAACATCGGCAAGCGCCGGACAAACCGAGCCTAGTGCGAGTGCCCCTGCACCGACCGCGAGCGAGGTGCCGTCGTCACAACCGAGTGCTCGCGCCAGCGCGTCGGCGAAACCTCCTGTCGTGCCTGTGCATACGACTCCGATCAGGCGCAAAGCTCCGCCGGTGCCGACGAACATCAAGTTTTGACGGCTGCACAAAAGTGGTTGGCACTTTTGTGAGGGCATGTCGCAGCACCCTCACAAAAGTGGTTGGCACCTTTTGGGGGTGCGCCTCAGGTGTTGATCTTGACCATCGGCCCGCCGCGAATGATCACGTCGCCGCCCGAGCACAGCACGTTCGTCTGGCTCGAACCTGACACCGTAATCGTCGCGGCCGTCAGCGTGATCGTATCGCCCGACATCTCGATCGACGCGCCTCCTGGCGTGGAGAACGTGATCTTGTCGTGCACGATCGTCTGCGCGGTGCCTGCAGCAGGACCGCCCTCTCCAGGCGGAGACACCATGACCGAATAGGTGGCGCCAACGGTCGTCGAGTCGATCGCACCGACTTGCGTCGAACGGCTCACGCCGACGACCACGCTTCGATTGATCGCCGTCACTTCACGCTCGCTGGCCTGCACGGTCTTCAGTAGGTTTTTCCCGATCGTGATCGTCTCGTTGGCACCGATGGACTTCGTTCGGCTTTGCCCGATGCTGACGGACTCGTTCGCTTTGACCGTCTTTTGACGATTTTGCCCGATCGTGACGGTCTCGTTTTGATGCACCGTCTTGGTCCGATCGTTCATGATCGTAGCGACTTCGTCATGCTTGACGAGCTTGTTGTAATCGCGTTCGGCCTGCATGCGGACGAGCTCTTTGCCTTGCGCATCCTCGAACATCAGCTCGTTGTAGCCACCCGTCGCGCCGGTCGAATTGCTCCGGATACCGCTCTGCGTCTTGTTGTCCGGCAGTTTGTAGGGAACTTTTTGCAGGTTCGTGAACACGCGACCAACGACGACGGGGCGATCGGGATCTCCACCGAGGAAGTCCACGAGAACTTCTTGTCCAATGCGAGGCAAGTTGACGCCGCCGTAACCAGCGCCGCCCCACGGTTGGCTCACGGGGATCCAGCACGAGCTGTTGTCGTCCATTTTGCTTTCGCGATCCCAATGGAAGTGGACGCGAACGCGACCGAACTCGTCGCAATGGATTTCTTCACCGGCGGGCCCGACGACCGTGGCGCTCTCGACGCCGTTTACCTTGGGCTTGTGTGCACGCGTCGGCGGGCGATAAGGCTGCTTGGCGCTCTTCGCTTCGCATTGATGTGTCCATTCGCCCGTGGACGTGCCGGCGAGGTTCGATTCGACGACGAGCAACTTCTTGTCGCTCGCGAGGTCCGCACGCGGGTGATCGAGGAAGCTCGTCACCATGCCCGGCGCGACATCGTGCGCGCTCGTGGAAAACGAGACGGTCGTTCCACTTGCGCGTTTGGCCTCCAAGCGACGCTGCGCGAGTTTCTGGCCTTCGGTCTCGTCGGTGCGGGCTTTGCCTTTGTCATCGGCCGCCGGCGTATCGTCGCCTTTTTCAGCGCCGAACAAGAATGCTCCAGGCTCGTAATGAAATCGCTCGAGTTTGTCCTCGATGGCGCTCGCTGCCCCCGCAGCCGTGGCGGCGAGGTTGTACGAAGGCGGCTTACGATAGTCGACGTCGCGAATCGTGAGTTTTCCGGGACGAACTTTCCGCGCAATACGCACGTCGGTGACGTGTTCTTTATCGGCCGTAGTGGGGTTGTCGCGGAAGGCGATCGCGGCGCGCGCTGCATTCGATTGCGGCGCGTCAGCCAAGACGAGCTTGGATTCGCCATCTTGCGTTTCGAAGTAGAACGAGATGCCCGCATCTTCGAGCATGCGGCAGATGAACGCGTAGTCGCTTTCGGCGTATTGCACGCGGTACTTGCGCTTCTTGTAGGCACCTTTGTCGATCTTGAGGACCGGTTCGATGCCCCACTCGGAGAGCAGTTTTACCACGATGTCCGGCTCGGAAAGTTGCTGGAACATGCGGTGATTGCGGCGTTGCGTGGCGAGCCAAAACGTCGGCACGATGGCGACGTGGTAACTGGACAAACCCGTCTCTTCGACGGCAAGTTGTTCGAGCTCGTTGCAGATGCCGGTCCAGATGCGTTGCGAACCGGCGAGACCATGGCCGTGGTGCAGTACGAAGCGAGCTTTTTGCCCGACAATCGATTCGAAGTCGACGTTGGGGTTGTCCGTCAAAGCGACGAGTCGCACTTCGAAAAGTTGCGACATTCGTTCGTTGACCGTGAATTCACGCACGTCGAAAGAGTCACCCGATGCAAGTTCGACCGAGAGATTGCTGGCTGCCATCGTAGGTCACCCGTGTGTCGCGGCAAAACGCCTGTCCGTCGTGTTTTGAGGAAGTTTGGCGGCGGCCCCGATGGACGTGGAAATCGGGAACGCAAGGCGACAGTAACACGGCTCGGCAGCGCGGTGTGCAAGGTTTTGCGGCTCCTGTCGGGATCAATCGAGCATCGGCGTTGACAACGTTTCTGCTCCCAAGCGAACGTTTGCTCATGTTTTCGACCCGTCCGCTGTTCGTGAACACCCATTGGGTTCTCGAGCGCGGAATCATCGAGCCCATCGTGATCGTGCGGCGCACCGCGAATCCGTATGCGGCGCTGGTCGAAGTGCGCGCGTCTTTCGACGCGTTGACGCAAGTCTTCGACACGCTCGACAGGCGCAATTTATCAGTGCTGGTGGACATGCGCCTCGCACCTCCACGCGATGATCCGGAATTCGATCGCGCAGCCGCGGATCAGCCCAATCATCTGTCGCGTGACTTCGTCCGATCGGCCGTCTTGATTCGAACCGCCACCGGGCTTCTGCACGTGCAGCGACACATGCAGCGCCTGGGTCTTCCCATGAAGGTGTTCAGCGACGAAGTTCAGGCAATCGAGTATTTGCGTGGACGCATGGATCCGCCATCGGCTCGTGGCGGGACGATTCCGCCGCGGCGCGGGTAGCGACGGATTCGAGCGCTGCGACGATTTCATCTTGAATTGCCGTCGATCATTCGAACGCCTCGCTCGACGAACGGCTTCGTCCCGGCGCGTCGACAAGCCCCCTGCACTCGCCAGCGCAATCGTATAGTCTTTTCGTAGTGCGCCGCTTCGACGTCCTCGTGCTCACCGCTCTCCAGGACGAACTGGATGCCATTCTCGGCCTCGGTGGTGACATTGCGGGCACTTGGCACGCAACGCGCGATGCGGAAGGGTACGTTTACCATACGCGACAAGTGCCGGCGGATCGCGGCGGAATGCTGACGATTGCCGCGGCATGGATTGGCGAAATGGGTGCATCGGCGGCGGCAACACGAGCCGCTACGCTCGTCAAAGAGCTCGATCCGGGCTGCCTCGCCATGTGCGGCATCTGCTCGGGAAAACGAGGCGAAGTCACGCTCGGCGACATCATCGTCGCAAGCCTCGTCTACGACTACGATCGCGGAAAGCTCGTCGCACGCGACGAAGGCCACGCGGCGCCAGACCATTACCACGACATCACCACGTACAACCTCGAACGACGCTGGGCGATGGATGCCGCGTACTTCGCGCGCGACGTCGAACGCATTCGAGACCTCGTAGGACCAAGACCGCTCGCCATGCGCGTGCAAATGCGATGGCTCCTGCACGCAATCGCGGCGTTCGAACAGGATCGTGCCGCGTCGCCGAAGGACAACCCGGAACGCAAAAAACACTGCCCCGATTGGCCACGCGTCGTGGCCAAGGCCCGCTCCGAAGAGTTGGTCACTCTGGAACGAGGAGGACTACGACTCACCGATCGCGGTCGCGAATTCGTGCTCGAAGACGAACTGCTGCATCCGGATGGTTTGCCCGAGGATCCACCTTTGCGCGTGCACGTGGGTCCCATCGCAACGGGCAGCGTCGTGCGAGAAGATCCGCTCATCTTCGAACGGCTCGCGCGGCACGTGCGCAAGACGATCGGCGTCGAAATGGAGGCTGCCGCCATCAGCCAAGTTGCGTCTCACCTCGGACGTCCGTCGATCATCGTCAAAGCCGTGAGCGATCACGCCGATCACGACAAGGACGACAGTTTTCGTGCGTTCGCTTGTCGAGCATCGGCCACGTGGCTCCTTACGTTTTTGCAGCGACACCTCGAACCACTCGACACAAATTTTGAGGTCAAAGCGGTTGGTCTCGACGCACGTGATGAACGACCAAGCCAGACGCCGCATTTCGTCGATGCACAAACGCAAGCCGTAGCGGCCGACTTGGAAGCAGCCATCGCCCGGAGAAACAGGCTCCGGCACGTGAATGCCGACACGAAACAGGTGGATCGCGAAATTCTGGCGCTACGAAGGCAACTTCGCGAAGGCGGCGTGCTCAGGGCCGGAGATTCACTGGGCGACGGAAGATACTTGCTGCTCGAACAAGTTGGTCGGGGCGGGTTTGCCCACGTTTGGCGAGCGCTCGATAGACAAACCTCGACGCATGTTGCCATCAAGGTCCTGCGGAGCGATCTGGCGCATGAACGGCAGCGCCGAGAAAGGTTTTTCCGAGGCGCACGGATCATGGCCGAGCTTCATCATTCGGCCGTCGTGAAGGTGCTGGAACAGAAGGGCGAAGACGGCGGATTTCACTACTTCGTGATGGAGTTCGTCCCTGGAAGCGATTTGCGGCAAGCCGTCCTGCGTGGTGACGTTCTACGCAACGCGGGCCTGTTCATGGTGCTCGCGGTCGGAGAAGCTCTTGCCAAGGCGCACGACCGAGGCGTGATTCATCGCGACGTAAAACCGGCAAACATCCTGATTCATGCCGACGGGTCACCCAGGCTCACGGATTTCGACCTCGTGGCAGCCGCGGATACGACCGGCGGGACGCGAAGTGGAGCATTGGGGACGTTCGTGTACGCGGCGCCAGAATGCATGCATCAGCCGCAAAATGCCGATCCGCGTGTCGACGTATACGGGCTTTCCATGACGACCGTTTTCGTACTTTACGGACGTGAGTTGCCGCTCGACGTGGTGCGCGACGCAAAAGCGTTCATCGAAAAGCTCGATTGCCATCCCGAGCTCAAGGACGAGCTGGTGCGGGCGACGTCTTGGGAACCGGCTCTGCGGCACGACAATGCTCGTGAATTTTGCGCGAGGGTCAATCTGACGCTTCAGCGACCATTGCGAGACTTGCCGGTCCGCGCTGAAGACAAACTGGAAGAGGACTTTTTTAGCCGCATATGAGGTTGCTCGCGGGCCTGTTTGCGCGCTAATGTCCGCGCGCTTCGGCCCCGTTCGTCTTGGGCCGGCCCCTTCGGAAACACCGCCATGAACAGTCAGCAAAAAGTCATTCCGGGTTTGCTTGCAATCGGCCTCGGATTCGGTTGCGCCGGGCAGCAACAGCAACAAGACGCCAAGGCGCCCGAGCCCAAAGTCACGCAAGTCAAAGTCGGCAACATCAGCCCGGTCGACCTGGCGGTTTGTTTTCCCAAAGCTCCAGCGTTGCCCGACAAAATCAACAAATCAGTCCTGACCGGTTTGCTCGTTTCTTCACAGCCCCTCGTCATGGAATGCCTGGTCGATCCGAAGCACCGCGGCCCCGCGGACGCGACGGAATTCACCATCGAAAGCACCCTCGAAGGCGGCAAACTCACGCACAAGGTCACCGGGACGAACCTGACGCCCGACGGCGAAAAATGCATTGGCGCCGCGGTCGATCGGTTCGTCGCGTCCGCACCGGATTGGTCCGCCAAAGCCACGGCGACGACAACCTCCGTCACGGCCAAATCCTTTCCGTTTCAACACAACGCCACGAGCATGCCGGCCGTGAAAATGGGCACGAGCGAAGCATCCGACGCCGCAGGAACCATTCGTTTGGCGCAAAGCACCTTCTGCGATTGTTACGCGGCGTGGAAAGACAGCGAGCCTGGTGAGCTAAAAGCCAGCGTAAAAGTCACGAAGAATGCTGCACCTGTCGTGACCTTCGACGCGTCGACGGATGCGACCGCGACGCAAGTCGCCGCATGCTTGCAGCCCAAAGTATCGGCATTGCCCCTGAAGACAACGTCGGACGAAGTCACGGCGCCCTATACGTTTTTCTTCGCAAACTCCATGGGCACCGGCATGTTCACGAATGCCAAACCCGCCATGGCGTTCATGCAGTACGATGCGGTACGCACACAGACGTTCGGAGCGTCGCTGGTGGCCGATGGCAGTCGTCTCGTCGCCGCAGAGGCCTACGAGGCGCTGGTGCAGCAATACAAGAAGGAATCGAAAAGCGTGACGATCAAGCAGCTCCAAGATGGCTGCGATGGCCTCCTGAAGGGCCACGATGGGTACATTGCGGCGCTCGAGAAACAGCTCGCCGTCGAAGAACAAGCCGTCGCCATGTTGACCGACTTCGCCGCGAAAGACGCGAGCTGGGCGCCCGTGAAAGAAGCCACCGCACAGCAGCCCGGACAAACGAAGAAAGACCTCGAAACTGCCAAAGCCACGCGCGCCGAAGACGCCGCCACGTGCGCGAAGCTCAAGATTTAATCCCCCAACCTGAACTTCAATTGAAACGCCGCTCGATACGTATCGAGCGGCGGAGGCGTCACGCTCGCATTCGACGCAATGATTTGCGACGCCCACATGCGCTCGGCAACGCCGCACGCATCCTCGAGCTCCCGTCCAGCTCGCCCATCACTCAATGCAACGAGCGCCACGATGTCGTCCGGCGGAAGATGCTTCGCGTAGTAACTCAGGATCTTCGCCCGCTCGGATGCATTGGGCAGCGGAAAACGGACGAACAGATCGAACCGACTGAGCAGCGCTGGATCAAGGTCGTCCTTGCGGTTCGTCGCGCCAATCACGACCACGTTGCTGCGATCCACGAGCCCCTGGAGCTGCCGCAACAGCACCGAAAGAATGCGTCGCGTGCTTTCGTGCATCGCTCGCTCGCGCGACCCCGCGAACGCGTCGATTTCGTCCAGAAAAACGATGCTGCGCTGCAATGCACCAGCCGTCGTGAAAATCGCGTCGAGCCTGCGTTCGGATTCCCCATACCATTTGCTCATGATCGATTCGACGGGCAAATACACGAGCGGAATGCCGCTTTCGCTCGCAATCACCCGCGCCATCGTGGTTTTTCCCGTCCCCGGAGGCCCCTCGAAAAGAACCGCGCGAGGCAAACTCGACCCCGGACGCGAACGCGCCATTTCACCTACCGCAACGAAAATTTCCGGGTGCAAGAGCGGCAATACGATGGTTTCTCGAACATCCCGCTTCGTCGATTCGTATCCGGCGATCCTATCCTCTCGAAATTCACCGCTCGCCTCGAAGACGACCGCACCGAGCTCGGCGAGTTTTTGTACGGGCGAAAGAGTCACGGCTGCATCTTCATTGCGGCTCGCGCATTTGCGAAATACGTCGAGAACACAATTGATTTCTTCTTGGAGCAGGAGGCCTTCTTTTTCGAAAACGACCATACCGCCTCCTTTGGCGTCGAAGCGAATGGTGATTTTCGTCGGCGGGACGAGCTCGGGGCCTTCTTTGCGTTTGTCGGCGAATTTGCGTTCGATTGGGCTGTGGTTGTCTCCGACGAGCGTCGCGCCGTAATAGCTGCGCCGGAATTCCGTGAAGTAGCGATAATACTGCGTGAGCACGTCGACGATGGGAAAGAATGCTTCTTTTCGCAGCTCGATGAACGACAGATCGACGGTGAGCGTGGATTTTTTGTAGGAGACGACGGGCAAGATCGCGTTGATGGTTTCTGGGCGCAATGCTCCGAGGTGCAGGGCGCTACCGGCGTCGATCTGTTGCTTGGCTTGGTCGTACGAAACGGCCGCGAGCGGAGTTGAATCGTTCATGCGCGCGCAGATGAAAGCGCCTCGAAGCGTCGCTGTCAAACGTGACCGAGGTTTATCGACGCACGATTCGCAGCTCGTGCTAAAGTGCCCGCCATGGCTCGCATCTTCGAAGACAATTCGCGCAGCATCGGGGGAACTCCACTCGTACGAATCAACCGTTTGACGCGCGGAGCGCATGCGACCGTGCTCGGCAAGGTCGAGGGGCGCAACCCTGCGTATTCGGTCAAGTGTCGAATCGGAGCTGCGATGGTATGGGATGCCGAAGAACGCGGCGCCCTCGGTCCCGGAAAGGCCATCGTCGAAGCGACGAGCGGCAATACGGGCATTGCGCTTGCATTTGCCGCGGCGTCTCGAGGTTATCGATGCGTGCTGACGATGCCCGAAACCATGAGCATCGAACGTCGCAAAGTGCTGGTGGCGCTCGGCGCCGAATTGGTCCTTACGCCCGGGGCGCTTGGAATGAAAGGCGCCATTGCTCGCGCGGAAGAATTGGCTGGGGCAGAACCGGATCGTTACGTGCTCATGCGGCAGTTCGAAAACCCGGCCAACCCGGCCATTCACGAAACGACGACTGGACCGGAATTGTGGAACGACACCGATGGCGGCATCGACGTGCTCGTATCGGGCGTGGGCACGGGCGGCACGATCACGGGCGCGTCGCGATACATCAAAAAAACGATGGGCAAGGCGATCATGAGCGTAGCCGTGGAGCCTTCGCATTCACCGGTCATCACGCAGACGCTGCGAGGTGAAGAATTGAAGCCGGGACCGCACAAAATTCAGGGGATTGGAGCTGGGTTCGTCCCGAAGAACCTGGATCTTTCTCTCGTCGATCGCGTCGAGCAAGTGACGAACGACGAAGCGGTCGCGATGGCTCGGCGGCTGGCACGCGAAGAAGGCATTCTGAGCGGCATCTCGTGTGGGGCCGCGATCACCGTCGCGCTGCGTCTCGCATTCGACGAGGCGTTTTCTGGCAAGACGATCGTGGCGGTGCTACCCGATGCGGGCGAACGGTATCTGACGACCGTGCTCTTCGAAGGAATGTTCGAGGGCGTCGAGAAGGCCACTGCGTCTGTTTGACGAGACAAACACAACTCCAACGCCATGTCCGACAAGATGGAAAAGGGCCTCGACACGGTCGTGTCAGGGCTGCTCGCAAGCTACGCGAACGACCCGCGAGGTCATCACATTGGCAAGAAATTCTTGCCGTCGCGCGAAGAGATTTTCGAGATCATCGAGCTTCTCTTCCAGGTGTTTTACCCGGGCTACTACGGCCGGCAGGACCTCACGAAAGGCAATCTCGAGTATCACGTGGTGACGCTCGTCTCGACGCTTCGCGAGAAGCTCGCCACGCAAATCGAAGAGTGTCTTTGTTGGTCGAACGAGATGGGTCGGGACGATCGAAAGCTCGGTCCGCGTTGTGAACACAGCCGCAAGCTGGCGTCCGAGCTCCTCGAGCGGCTTCCTGCCATTCGCGACACGCTTTTGCAGGACGTCCAAGCGGCGTACGACGGAGATCCGGCCGCCGCGAGCATCGACGAAATCATCCTCGCGTATCCGGGTCTATTGGCCGTGACGGTGCATCGCGTAGCCCACGAGCTGTACAAACTCGAAGTGCCGCTCATGCCGCGCATCATGAGCGAATGGGCGCATTCGCGGAGCGGTGCGGACATCCATCCCGGATCGCATATTGGCCGGAGCTTTTTCATCGACCACGCAACGGGCGTGGTGGTCGGCGAGACGTGCGATATCGGGCCGAACGTGAAGATGTATCAAGGTGTGACGCTGGGCGCGATTTCGCATCCGAAAGACGAGCGCGGGCGCATCATTCGAAACGCGAAGCGACACCCGACGGTCGAAGAATCGGTGACGCTTTATGCAAACGCTACGGTTCTAGGAGGACAAACCGTGGTGGGTCGGGGCAGCGTGGTCGGCGGATCGGTGTTCTTGACGAAGAGCATCCCACAACGTTCACGCGTGGGCGTCAAACCGCCGGATTTGCGCGTGATCGAAGGCAACGGTAACGACGAGGAATACCCGCTCGAATTTGAAATTTAGGGTGGGTTTGGTCGGCCAAACTCGACAAAAAAAGCCCCGGCGACTCACCATGAGCCTGCCGGGGCTTTGTCGCCGAGCGGGATAACAAATAGCGACATAGGAAGCAAAACGCATCGGCGAGCTTTCGTCAATGACATTTCTTTCGTCGGGCAATTTTTCGCCGCTTGAAACGTCAATGTGCCCGTGGGGGCGGACGAGCCGGACATCAATGGGCACGCATTGATCTTCGCCGCGTTACCAAGGCGTTGGCTTGTAGTCTTTGAAAAACTGCCCGAACGGATGCGTACCCGTCGCGAATCCCGAAAATATCGGATCGCATATGCGCGCCGCACCGTCGACGATGTCGAGCGGCGGATGAAAACCGTGTTCGGCTTGTTTTCTCGTCGCGATTGCGATGGGGTCTTCATCCGTCACCCATCCGGTGTCCACGCTGTTCATGTGGATGCCGTCCTTTACATAATCCTGGGCAGACGTGCGCGTGAGCATGTTGAGCGCCGCTTTGGCCATGTTCGTATGCGGGTGTTTGTCCGTCTTGTGGTCCCGGTAAAACTGTCCCTCGACCGCCGAAACATTGACGATGTGTTTGTCCCGGGACGGCTCGCGCGTCATCAAATTCTTCAATTTGCTGGACATGACAAACGGCGCAACCGCGTTGACCAGATACACTTCGAGCAGCTCCACGGTTGGAACTTCGGCCAGCGTAAGACGCCAACTGTTCTTTTCACGCAAATCGACTTGCTGGAGATCTTGATCGAGCTGCCCGCGAGGAAAAAGCTCCATCTTCCCCGCTATCGCGTGATCTTCGGCCGTGAGAGCAAGTTGGGAGAGCTGCGCGGGGTCGGCAAAAAGCGCTTCGGGCGCCGATGCAAGAAGGTTTCGCTCTCGGGCGTGACGCGCGACGAGCGGACGAGCAGGCGCGGGCAATGCATCGAGCGCAGCCTGTTCGAGGTCGACGAGATGAGCGTAATAGCCGGGCGGGCGCCGCACCGTCTGACAAGCGTTGTGAATGATGAAATCGAGCCGTGGCAGGTGCGAATTGACAAACCGGACAAACCGTTCGACCGCGGGCGTGAAACGCAGGTCGAGGCCAAAAATCTCGAGCCTGTCGGCCCACGCTTCATAATCCGCTTCACGCGCATAACGCAAAGCCGCGTCATGCGGAAACCTCGTGGTGACGACGACGCGACAACCAGCGCGCAAAAGTAAAATTGCTGCTTGGTATCCGATTTTCACACGCGCGCCCGTGACGATCGCCACGCGTCCTCGCAGATCAGCCGATTGCACCCGCTTTTGGTAGTTGAAATCGGCACACGCTGGACACAATTGATCGTAAAAGAAGTGAACCCGACGGAATTCCTCTTTGCAGACGTAACACTTGCGCGCCTCGAGAAGCTCGGATGCCGATTCGGCACTTGCAGCGCGAGGCAATTCCTCGGGGCCACGAATGGGATCGGGCGTTTGGAATACGGGGGCGCGACGAGCGGTACGAATGCCGGTCGCATCGAGCAATCGCTCTTCGGCAGCTCGAGCTTCGCGTTTGTCTTTGCGACGTAGCTCTTTCGCAAGCATCCGTTGCTCGGAGCGACTTGGCCGTGACACTCGCCCGGCTGCTTCGAGAAGCCTCTGCCGCGTGGCAGCGTCCACGTGCGCCAGTCGACCTCGATTGGCAACGATGCCTTCGAGAACGGAAATGGTCGTGAGAAGGTCGTCTTCGCCGAATGGGGACGTATCTCGCGCGTCGTCTTCCGCGGTTTCGTCCTCGTTGATCAATTCGTCGTTCATCATCATTGGGATCAATGGAAGGCCAGACCGAAGAGCTGGCCGTCGAGAGGAATGGGCATTTTGATGGCGCAAACGAGCCCTAAATCGATATCGTACGAATCGCCTTCGGTGAGGGTGCCGAGGGGAACGGCGAGCCGAAATGCCGCGGAGAAAAAGCCCAGTGAAACGAACGGCGACGCATGAACTCCCACGGTCGTAGCATATTTGCCGGCACCCTCTTCGAGATATGCCCCGACTTCCGCCCCGAACATCATGAAATTGAATTGCGGACCGAATGCAAAACGAGCGTGCGTGAATCCCACCGTTTGAGCTTGCGCAAAACCGCCAATTCCGAAACGAAATGCGGCGCCGGGATACCGAACGTACGATAACTCGGCACCGAGAATTCCTGTGACCGGCGTATCCAAGTGCCCCGTGAAACCAAAGATGGGACCGATACTGACGAAATTTTTCGCTTGTTGCCGAGACGATTCTCGAGGGAGGACGACGACGGGTTTGGCCGATGAAACGACTCGTGGTTGCGCCGTTTCTTTGGCCTTTGGCTCAGCGAAAGAATATGCGGGCAAAGCGAAAATCGCGAGGGCGGCGAATGTGGAAGCCCAAAGCAACCGGGCGCGACGAGAGACCGGACGCACGAGAGGCAGATTCGAAGCGAAAACTTGGGCGAGCGCCTGACGCATCGAGTCGGAGCATACACGCGGAATGAAACCCCGCCAGGAGATCTCGCGCGGATGGCGGGGTTTCACCCCAATCGCGCCAGGTACCGCATGAGCCGTGCGAGAGCGAGGACCGCGCCGGCGCCAATGAGGATGCCGGCAACCCACGTCAAACGAAGTGGACCAATGTCGACGCGTTCGGTGCCGAGCCAATAGGTGCTGGCGAGGTAGTCGAGCGTGCGGACAAACACGCCGGTGGCAGCAAGCGCCACAGGTACGCCGAGCATGGAGCCCACTTCCGGTGCTGGTTCGGGCCCCACCGACGGCAATGTCTGACGAGCGGGCGGTGGCGACGGCGGACGTTCGCGTGGAGGCATCACGACATGGGATCCAGAGATGCGACGAGGCGCGGTCGCTGGGCTTTCATCGAGGCCCACGTTGAGCGCAGGCGACGTCGCAGCTCGGGCCGCGGGCGCTAGATCGAGATTTGCCGGCTGCGCAACACTGCGCGACAGTTCGGCGCTCGTCGTTTGCGGCCTACGTCGTGATGGGGGCACGACATCCACGCTCAGCTCGAGCTCTGCAGGTTCGTGTACCGAAGGTTTCGTATTCCGAAGCGGAACGGAGCTGCTCGTTGATGCGGAGTTGTTCGAGTAAAACCTCGGGCTCGGGTATGGCGCCGGGCGGAGTGACGGCGGCATATCCGCCGCTCGGCGGACGCACGGGGGGCGTACGACGACCGGGAGCATACGAACGCGTCACGCTCGCCAGCGCTTGCTCCATTTCATCCCAAAACATGCCTGCGTCGGCGGGTCTGTCGCGGGGATCGAGCGCAAGGGCTCGTTGCATGACGGCTTCGATCACGTCGGGAACTCGAATGCCCTCTGCACGCGGCGTAGGTCGCCTTTTTTCGTCGAGCACGGTACCCATGATCGCGACGGGATCGCCGTCGATGACGGCTCGTCCTGCGAGCAGTTCGAGGTACGTGATGGCCAAACCCCAAACGTCGGTCCAAGGGCCGGTGGTACCAAAACGCTTCGGCGCCCATTGTTCGGGCGCGCCGTAGCGAGGCGTGAATGCGAGCGGAATCGATTCGGTCGACTGCGTCTGCTGCCCCGCCATCACGGAAACGGTGTCGCGGGCTCGAGCGATGCCGAAGTCGAGAATTTTGATGACTTCGATGCCGCGAACTTTGGTGAGAAAAATGTTGGCAGGTTTGATGTCGCGGTGGACGACGCAGATCGATCCCGAGGGGCCAGGAAATCGGTGCGCGACTTCGAGCGCGCGAGCGACGGGCGTGAGAATCCGCGCGGCTTCGAGGCAATCGACGGGCTTCTGACCGCTTGCAGCGCGGTCTTCGATGTAGGCCCAGAGCGTGCGTCCTTCGAGCCACTCGAGCGCAATGAACGGAACGATGAGACCACTGCTGAGAGTGAGAACATCGTAGTGCAAAGGTCGGACGACTTCGGGGATATTGGCGGACAAACGGAAGAGCATCTCTGCTTCTTCGCGAAAGCGTTCGAGAAAATCGGCCCGTTGAGCTTCGGGAATGTTGGGAATTTTTAGGCATTTGAGCGCCACGGGCGCGCGAAACGCACCATGGAGCGCTCGATACACCACACCAAATCCGCCTTCGGCGACAGCTTCTTCGATGCTGAAGGGACCCTGCGTGGTGCCGGCGATGCCGAAGACATCTTGGGCCATCCGCGGCAGCATACGACGACTCGGGCAGCGCGGTGAAGTAGGTCGCGGCGAAATCCAAGCCCTGCGTAACGGCTCTCGCTCATGTGCTCACTCGATTCGTTTGCGAACGACGCCATGCGCGCACCCTCGAAGAAGCGACAAACTGCAGCGCGGCTCTGCTAGCCTCGCGCCATGAGTGACTTCGTCGCGCTGGATATTTCGGACTCGATCGCCACGGTGACCTTGCTTCGAACCACCATGCCTCCCGCGTTCTTCGCGGATGTCGAAGCAGTGTTCCGACGCATTGCGACCGAACGCGAAGTGCGTGCCGTCGTCGTGCAGTCGACTGCAAAGGCGTTTTCCTTTGGCCTCGATTTGCGCGCGGCGATGAACGAGCTTGGCCCACTTCTCGGTGGAAGTTTGGCTGCGGGACGCATGGAGCTGCTCGGAATCATTCGACGACTTCAAGGCAGTTTCGACGTGATTTCCGCGTGCCCCGTACCCGTCGTCGTGGCGATCCACGGACCGTGCATCGGTGGAGGACTCGATCTGGCAACAGCGTGCGACATCCGCTTGGCGTCGCGAGATGCAACGTTTTCGTTGCGAGAGACGCGCATCGGGATCGTTGCGGATCTGGGAAGTTTGCAGCGACTTCCGCGCATTTGTGGACAAGGCGTGGTGCGCGAGCTGGCGTTTACCGGCAAGGACATCTCGGCAGCGCGAGCCGAGGCGATCGGTTTGGTGAACGAATTGTTTGACGACGTAACATCGCTGCATGCGGGCGCGCGGAAGCTGGCGCTCGAGATTGCGAGCAACCCGCCGCTGACGGTGCGGGGCGTCAAGGCCGTGCTCGATTACGGCGAGGGAAAAACGGTTGCGGATGGCCTGGCCTACGTGGCGGCATGGAACGCAGCGTTTTTGGCTTCCGAAGATCTGACCGAAGCGATGATGGCATTCGTCGAGAAGAGGCCGCCGCGATTTTCGGGCAAGTGACGAATTGACGAGCTCGAGCGCGCAATTGCGACGAAAAAGGCAGCCGTTGCGCCCCACGAACTGACTATCGCACCTGCCGCAGTTTCATGCGACACTACGCGCCCTCGGAGCGGCTCGTGCGTTTGCGCTCGAGCCACCTCGACGCAAGGAAAGCTCGCCATGACGATCCGCCCTGCAGACTTGCACGCAATCCCTCTTTTCGAGGGGATCACCGAGACGCACTTGTCCGAGCTTCTCGAAGCGATGGAGCGCGTCACACTTGCTCCGGGCAGCGTGCTGTTCGAGGCAGGCACCGAACCGCACCACTTCGCCTTGCTCGTGCGTGGCGAGATCGCGCTCGAACAAGAGGGAAACGTGCGGTTTCGACTGGCCCCCATCGCACCGATCGGGGAGCTTGGCGCATTGACTGGACTTTATCGCAACACGCGCGCCGTCGCGACGACGGAAGCCGAGATTTTGCGCATCGGAGTCGGTGCGTTGATGCGTTTTTTCGAAGCGCACGGCGACGTCGCGTTCCCGTTTTACAACAACCTGCTCAAGATCGTCGCCGCGAAGATGCATCGCGACGCAACGCGGCTCGAAGAGATGCGCACGAACATCATTCGAACGCAAAAGGCAATGAAGGAACTGCGCGACCACGTCCTCGAAGCGGAAGAGACGCCCATCAGCAAGACGGTGTGCGATACGATCGAACCGCTCATCGAAAGGAATCGCCGAGGCCATTACATGGTTACGCCGGCGTATGCTTTGTCGACGTCGGTGCGCCTCGACGACGGACGGCTCCTTCCCGTTTCGGCGATGTCGGAGGGATTCATCAAAATCGTGAATTTGCCCGATGCGGCTGCGAACCGCGAAGTGAGCTTCGTGCTGGTCGCGCCGAGTGATGAAATTCCAATGAGCGGCAAAATCGTGCAAGTGGCCGATGACGGAGTGCTCGTCGAGCTGGATCTCTTGATAGACGAATATGCCAAGAAATTGCAGGAGCACCTGACGCGCGTCCAAATGCTGGATTTCGTCGTTTGATTGCCCAAATTCGCAGGCGGCTAGCACCATGAACCCCACTCGTCGAAAACTCGCCATTGCAACTTGGTCGTCGCCGCACGAAGGCAACATTTACGGCAAATTGACGCTGGACGTGAGCCAAGCGCTGCCGTACGTGGAACACCTGCGCAACAAAGACGGTGAAAAAGTCACGATTGCGCATATCGTGGGCAAAGCCGTCGCCAAAGCGCTCGAAGCAGCCCCCGGATTGAATGGTCGCATCGTATTCGGCAAGTTCGTCCCGCACGAATCGGTGGACGTTACGTTCCTGGTGGCGCTCGAAAATGGCAAAGATCTGGCCAAGACAAAAGTTACGAATGCAAACGAGCGGTCCATTTCCGACATCGCGCGCGAGCTTGGAAAAGGTGCAGGCCGCCTGCGTGAAGGCAAAGACGAAGGTTTTGAGAAAAGCAAAGGCATTCTCCGAGCGTTACCGACGTGGCTTCTGAGGCCGCTTCTTTGGACGACGGGGTATCTCACGAGCGCGCTGGGCATTCCAGCGATGGGTCTGGAAGCATTTCCATTTGGCTCGGCGGTCATTACGAACGTGGGTTCGTTCGGTTTGGAGGAAGCGTACGCCCCGCCGACTCCATTTGCGCGTGTGCCCGTCCTGATTCTCGTGGGCGCCGTGAAAGACCAGCCAGCCGCCGTGGATGGCCAAGTGGTCGTTCGTCCTCAAGTAACGATTACGGCGACGATCGACCACCGCTTCATCGACGGAGCGGAGCTCGCCATTCTCGCCAAGATCGTTCGCCAGGGCATCGAACAGCCTTGGACGCTCGAAGGTTTGTCCAAACCACCTTGGGAAAGCGACAAGTCGTCGAGCTAAATGCTCATTTCGGGACGCCGGAGGTGGAATTGAATCCGAGCGTCAATCGGAGGCGTTCGGTCGAGCCCACGGTATTGCCCATCGTGGTGTGCGTTTGCAGGTCTCCATCGATGCACGCGGGCACGGCCGGTTCGTAGCTGTTGTCCCCGAGCACGACGTAGCTCGCAACGTAATTGCCATATTCGGTCGCAGCATCGACGTAGTTGAGGCCGATTTCGGCGAGATTGAGGCCGCCACCAGCAGGAAGCGCCTGACCGAATACACCCGAAATGGTCAAGTAACTACCATCGATATTGAATTCGCCGTCCGCGTTCGAATAGAAGACGTCGTAATATTCGGTCGATGCACCACTGATATCCTTGTTCGCATCGCCCAATGGATCGGCAAGCCGAACCCCGAGCTCGGGACCATCGATGGTGAACGTGTACGCGGTGGGCTCGGTGCCACCCGTACGCTCGTAAAACGTAATGCTCGTGAGGCCCGGGAGCTTACGCACGGGCACCATCGATGGGGCGCCACCGGCTCCGACGAAACTGCCGCCAACGCCAATGCCACCTTCGCCGCCATTACCTCCGCCGCCAGCAGTGCCCTCACCGCCGGATCCGCCAGTGGACGACGACGATGCGCCGCTCGAAGCACCCAAACCGGCCGCGCCACTGCCTTGTTGATCCGCGCCGCAACCAACGACGCCAAAGGAAAAACCCACGAGCGAACCGAGCGCCCACACGAGAGGAGCAACTACGCGATGAGGAAGCATGACTACGAGGAGATCGCGGAACGACGAGCCCGTCAATCCCCTCGCAGGGTCACGCAAGCAGCACTTTGCGAAGTGCGCCGAGACCGATCGCACCGGTGGAAAGTAGCGATGCGTGGAATCGTTTCATGTCGAAGGAACTGCCCTGCCGCGCGCGCACTTCGTCACGCAGGCCAAGCATGATGCGCTCGCCGACTTTGTACGCGATGGCCTGACCAGGCCAACCGAGATAACGCGTCATCTCGGAAGCAGCATGCGAGGGCTTCATGCGCCCGACGCGCGTGAGCATGTCGACGCCGTAGTCGAAATCGATGAGCTCCCCAGGGCGAAACGGAGCATCCACCGGCGCACGCAAGCCGAGGTGTGCGCCGATGTCGAGCACGACTCGGCAGGCGCGGATCATTTGACATGCAAGCATTCCAAGCACGTACTCGGGCCGCTCGAGATATCCGAGCTCGTCCATGAGACGCTCGGCATAGAGCGCCCAGCCTTCGGCGTAACCGGTCTGGAAGTCGCTGATGATGACGCGATGCAAGCGACTCAAGTCGTCGCGCAGAGATACCTGCGTGCCGAGTTGCAGGTGATGCCCCGGAAACCCCTCGTGATACGCCGTGCTCACTTCGGTGTAGAGCGGGATGAGTGCGTCGTTGCCCGGCGAGTACCAGATCGTGCCGGGCCTCGAGAAGTCGTCCGAGGGAGGCAAGTAGTAGGCACCAAGCGGACCACCTGGAGGCGCGAGTTTGGTTTCCACGGAACGCACGGGATGCGGGATGTCGAAGTGGATTCCATCGAGCTCTTCGACGGCTCGTGCTTGCCGCTCGGCGACGAATCGAACGAGTTCGTCCGGGCCATGCGCGCAACGTGATGGATCGCTTTCGAGCAGAGCGATGACTTCGTCGAGCGATGCACCTGGTTTGATTTGAGCCGCAACTTTCTGCATGCGCTCCGAGATCTGGCGGATCTCGTGCCAACCCCAGGCGAACGTGTCGCGCAGGTCGATCGTCATGCCGAGAAACGCACGGGCTTTGCGCGCATAACGTTCCTCGCCAAACCCTTCGTTTACTGCGGCACTCGGGCGGTACGTTTGCTCGAGGTAGTCCGCTAGGTCGGCATACGTGCGCTGAGCATGCGCGATGGCCTTGTCGAGGCGCGCGGCGAGGCTCGCATCGAAGACGGGACTCGACGCAAACGACGAAGCAAGCGCGCGAAACGATGACGACTCCCCCGCGTGAACGCGTGCTTGCTCGATGGCGGCGTCGACCTGCCTGCGTGCAGCCGTATTTCCGTTGCGGCGTCCTTCTTCGAGCGCCTCGCGATAGGAACCGAGCGCGCGATCGATCGTCGCAAGGCGTTCGGTGATGTTCTGCCAACCCTCGCGGGTGGACGTGTTCATCACGTCGAAGACCATGCGGATGTTCTGAACGGGCGATGCGATGTGGTTCAGGTCGACGAGATGGTCGCCTTCGCGAAGCCGCTCGAGCTCGACGTCGATGAAGTCGCGCGCGAAGAGGACCGCAAGCTTGTCGCGTTCATTGGCGCAAGGGGCGGCATCGATGTGTTGCCTGTGGTGAGTGAGCGTCGAGATGGCGGCGGAGGCGCCTTGTGGGCCGAAGTCGTCCCAGGCGTGGTCATGTCCAGCGATGCCCCAGAAGGTGGCGGACGAGGGGCGCAAGGCAGCGATATCGCGCAGGAGCGCGTCGGAGAGGGCGAACATGTGCGGATTGTGGGGGATGATTGGGTTGGAGGTGATCGGGAAATTCGGCGGATGGAAAAGAAAAAGCCTGCAAGAGGTTATCTTGCAGGCTTTAGAAAAGGACCCGGCGGCGTCCTACTCTCCCACTAGGCTTCCCCAGCAGTACCATCGGCTCCGAGGAGCTTAACTTCCGAGTTCGGGATGGGATCGGGTGTGGCCTCCTCGATTTCACCACCGGAATTTGTGGGTGCACCATTCGAGCGAATCGAAGGTGTTTCGCGTTGGTATCTCGATCACCCGATCCAGAGTCGAGATACGTTTCGTGAATTTGCGTCCGCAGTAGCATTGAGCGCTACGCAGGTTCGTCACCCGAACTCTGCGTGCGAGGAATCGACGTTTGCCTTAGAAGTATGGTCAAGCCGCACGACCTATTAGTACCGGTTAGCTCCGCGCATTACTGCGCTTCCACACCCGGCCTATCAACCTCGTGGTCTACGAGGGGTCTTTAGGAGTCTTGCGACTCGGGACACCTAGTCTTGAGGCCGGCTTCCCGCTTAGATGCTTTCAGCGGTTATCCGTTCCGCACATGGCTACCCGGCTATGCCCTTGGCAGGACAACCGGAGCACCAGAGGTGCGTTCACTCAGGTCCTCTCGTACTATGAGCAACTCCTCTCAAGTGTCCTACGCCCACGGCAGATAGGGACCAAACTGTCTCACGACGTTTTAAACCCAGCTCGCGTACCGCTTTAATCGGCGAACAGCCGAACCCTTGGGACCTGCTCCAGCCCCAGGATGCGATGGGCCGACATCGAGGTGCCAAACCGCGCCGCCGATGTGAACTCTCAGGCGCGATCAGCCTGTTATCCCCAGAGTACCTTTTATCCGATGAGCGATGGCCCTTCCATGCAGAACCACCGGATCACTAACGCCTGCTTTCGCACCTGTTCGACCTGTCGGTCTCACAGTTAAGCTCCCTTGTGCGTTTGCACTCTACGCCTGGTTTCCAATCAGGCTGAGGGAACCTTCGCACGCCTCCGTTACTTTTTGGGAGGCGACCGCCCCAGTCAAACTGCCCACCAGGCAGTGTCCCTGACCCAGGTGATGGGTCTAGGTTAGATTTCCAGAATATCCAGGGTGGTATTTCAACGTTGGCTCAGCTGAACCCGGAAGCCCAGCTTCAAAGCCTCCCACCTATCCTACGCAGAATATCCCGAAAATCACTGCCAAGTTGCAGTAAAGGTTCATGGGGTCTTTCCGTCTTGCCGCGGGTAGAGGGTATCTTCACCCCCAATACAATTTCGCTGAGTCCCTGGTCGAGACAGCGGGGATGTTGTTATGCCATTCGTGCAGGTCGGAACTTACCCGACAAGGAAT
>JADJXL010000001.1:300000-385000 GCA_016715885.1 Polyangiaceae bacterium | reverse complement strand
TCTTCTCGTTCGACGTTCAACAGATCCCCCAAGGCACCGGCAGCGGGTTCGTCTGGGACGACCAAGGTCACATCGTCACGAATTTCCACGTGATCGCTCAAGGCCGCATCTTCAACGTGGCGCTCGCCGATCAGTCGGAATGGGAAGCCACCGTCATCGGCCAAGCTCCCGAAAAAGACCTCGCCGTTCTCAAAATCGAAGCGCCCAAAGAACGACTCGTCCCACTGCCCGTCGGCAAGTCAGCCGAGCTCCTCGTGGGCCAGCGTGTCCTCGCCGTCGGCAATCCATTCGGTCTCGATCACTCGCTCACCGTCGGCGTCGTGAGCGCACTCGGACGACAACTCTCATCCCCCACGGGACGCACGATCCGCGACGTGATCCAAACCGACGCTGCCATCAACCCTGGCAACTCGGGCGGTCCACTGCTCGACTCGAGCGGCCGGCTCATCGGCGTCAACACCGCCATCTACAGTCCATCCGGAACATCCGCCGGCATCGGTTTCGCCATCCCCGTCGACACCGTCGCCAGGCTCGTTCCGCAACTCATCACGAACGGTCGAGCATCCGTCGCCGGCATCGGCATCCAAGTTCATCCCGCTCTCGATCGTGCAGCTCGACAGGCCGGCATCGAAGGCGTCGTCGTCTACAGCGTCGTCGAAGGATCACCTGCTGCCAAAGCAGGACTCGAAGGCGTCCGCGCCGTACGCGGAAGGCGCGTCGCTCCGGGTGACATCATCGTCGCAGCCAACGGCAAGCGCGTGCGTACCTACGAAGCTCTCCTCGACGTGTTCGATCACGTCGGCCCTGGCAACGACGTCACCCTCAACGTCGTGCGCGATGGCAAGGAACGCGAAGTGCGCGTCGCCGTCATCGCCATGTGACGCTCGAACGAGGCCATGACCGAGCGTGTTACGCTCGCACGCCATCATGACCACGTTCGCACGCATCATCTCCACGAGCGGACAACCTGCCTACGCTCGACTCGACGACGACACGCTCACCGTGCTCAGCGGAGCTCCGTGGACAAACCCCCGCGATACCGACGAAAAGATCGCACGTTCCACAGCGCGCCTCCTCGCCCCCGTCACGCCTTCGAAAATCGTTTGTGTTGGTAGGAATTACCGCGCACATGCCGCTGAGCTCGGCAACGACGCGCCCGCCGAGCCCCTGCTCTTCTTCAAGCCCCCCTCGTCCATCATCGGACCGGACGACACCATCGAGCTCCCTACCGCAAGCACACGCGTCGACCACGAAGCCGAGCTCGGCGTCGTGATCGGATCACGTTGTCGTCACGTCTCAGTCGATCGAGCACTCGAACACGTCTTCGGTTACACGTGCATCAACGACGTCACCGCGCGTGATCTTCAGAAGAAGGATGGCCAGTGGGCTCGAGCCAAAGGATTCGACACGTTCTGCCCCGCAGGCCCGGTGCTCGTAACGAACATCGACCCTGATGTGCTCGGCGTACGTTGTCGCGTCGGCGAAACGCTTCGCCAAGATGGCCACACGCGCGACATGATCTTCTCCGTGCGACACCTCGTCGCCTACATCAGCGACATCATGACGCTCGAGCCCGGTGACCTCATCGCCACCGGAACTCCGCACGGCGTTGGACCTCTGGCGCACGACGACGTGGTGCAGGTCGAGGTTGATGGCATCGGGCTCCTTCGAAATTGCGTTCGGCAACAACAGAAGTGATCGCCGTTTGGCCAGCGCTACGTTGTCTGCCAAATTTCGAGTCTTTCTTCAAAGTCTAGATTTCGTGACGTTCTTGGCCCATTCGAGCGGCTTCGTACACGCTCGCACGCGTCATGGACGACGTGCCCGTACGCGACGCCGCTCCGCCGGTGATCTCCACGATAGATCCCTCACGCGTCGACTCCGTTCCGCCGCTGTCGTCGACGCACGCGCAAAGTCCGCGCTCGACGTTACGGAGAACCGTTCGTCGGGCGCTCCTGATCGCGCTCCCATCGCTCGTCGCGATCGTAGCTAGAGCGACCACTTCGTTTGACCACCAACCATCGGTGGCTCGTACGTATGTGAACGACTTCGTTTCGAAGCATGCGATCCATGTGGAGCCACCGATCGTCGATCCCCCGAAGACCGACGTCACGATCGTCGACGAGTCCGAGCCCACGACGCTCGAAGCTCAACGCGCTCGACTCTTCGATCGCATGCGCGCCGATCTTGGTTTGTCGAACGAGCAGCTCCAGAGGGTGCAAGCGATCTTCAGCGCATCCCCTCATCTTGGTCAGGGCAACCCGGCGCTGTCGAAGCATCCGATCTCGCGAGCCGAATGTCATCGAATTCGGCGCGAGGCTTCCATCACCCGGACAAACTCGCCGGCGTGCAATGCTACTGGCATGGTGGCCATCTTCGATCCATCGTCAGGACAAACCGATGACGATGCGCATCTATGCATGGACGAGCTCGAGTTTCCCAACATTCCTTGCGAGTATCCCGTGGTGCACGTGCGAGCGAGCGAAGCGGCGGCGCTTTGTTCCGCCATTGGCAAACGAATTTGCGACGCGCACGAATGGGAAGGCGCTTGCGCGGGGGCATTCAGATCGGCCGATGTCGAATATCAATGGGGGCGTCCGCGAGCCGAAGTGCAGACGTATCACAACCATGTGCGGGATGTGGTTTGGAGTTACGGACCCAAGAAAAACCACGCCGCGTGCGGACTGCAGAGCTTTCGTTCGCCGGATTGTCCAGGTGGTGGTTATGAAAAATGTGGCTCGAACACATACCCCACGGGCGCATTCCCTCAATGTCGCAGCGCATTGGGTGTTTTCGACATGCACGGCAACGTCGCCGAACACATGAATTTGCCCACCATTCCGAGCGAGCTAGGGAAAAATGGCGGAAGTGGCTTTACCGAAATGAAGGGGAGCTGGTTTGCATTCGGAACGCAATACCCTCACTCGGACGATTGTCGATGGCGAGCGCCTGCTTGGCACGAAACTCGGTTGTCGAGCGAATCGAGCCACTATAATTATCATTTGGGCTTTCGCTGCTGTAAGGACATCTAGGCCTTCCAGCTTTGACATTTGAACGAAGGCGCGGACTCCCACCTGCGAAATTACTGCTCCGCCTTCTTCTCAATCGCGGCGATCAGGTCATTGAGCGCGTCATCGCCGCGCATGCAGCACGTGTTTCCTCGCCGGCATTCGCGGAGCAACTTCAGCTCCATCGCCGCACGTCCGTCCCCTTGCGTGCGAGCTCGCTCGAACAATGCACGCTTTGCATCGCAGCCGGACGCGATACGCAAATCATATGCGATGCGAAAAGCCTCGGTACCACGCGCCCGAACGGCGTCTTCACGCAGAAGTCTTTCTGCGTCACGTGCCGCGACAGAACCCCCTCGCGTCGCAACGAGCTCGTACATCAAGTCGATACCAATCGACCCCATCCGTGTGCTAAGCAATTGCAACATTTTCTCGGACGAATCATTGCGCAAAAGGGCGACATCGACGGCGAGTTGCAGCGCTTTCCCACGCACTTCCTTGTCTTGCGGAGCCAGTGGATCCACTGTGAGCAATTCGTCGAGCGCCTCGACCGACTCCTTGGCCAGACGTTTGCGCATCAAATCGTCCAGCTTGCGCCATGCGTCTTTGGCTTCGGGCGAAGAAAGCGGCAAACCCGACGACGGTTTGGCCGTCTGCGCATTGCCAGGCGCCATTTCTGCAACGCTCGGCGCCGCCCCCGGCTTCGGCGCCCCAGACCCCGATATTATCCGCGGAGCCTCGTCGGTCCCCAATGATGCTGGCGTCACTTCTTTGACCGGCTCGCGATGCGCGAGCACCAGCACGAGAACCACGATGAATTCGAGAGCGAGAGCGCCTCCGAGGATATGACTTCCATTGCCTCCAGCGCGTGAAAATGGTAGTTTCGGCCCAATTCGTCGCCAAGAAAACGCAATCGCCGCAGCAAGCGCACCGACGACGGGAATGAGCATCTCCCAAATTGCCCATCCAGCACCCGTGCCTGCGCCAGAGACGCCTTCGAGCACGTGAATGAACACGCTGAGCATTCCCGTAACGGCCAGCGCAGTCAAAAGAGGCATCCGAAAACGACTTGCCAATTCGACCACGCGGTTCGTATCGGGCCAGATGGTTTTTTTGATGTATCGCACCAAAAGAGCGAGCGGCGTGCCGAATAGCCCCAGCAATGCCAAAAGTGCGAGCGCAAATTCGAGCTTGGACAAACCAATACCACGACCCAAGCGAATTGCACCATTGAGCACACCGAGGAGCCCAAAGATTGCAACGACGACGGCGGTTGCTATTTCCAAAAAGAGCTGCGGCCGAGCCGCCGCGATTTCTCCGTCGGTCGTCGCCACGGCCCCAGACCCCGCAGCTCCTTGCACCGCCGCTGAACTCAATTGCGCCTCGAATGCACCGAGCGCCCGCTCCATTTCTTGCAGCGTCTGGTAACGACGATCGGGCTCGCGCGCCATGGCCTTTTGAATGATCATCTCCAGCGATTCGGGGATCTCCGGCGCTACTTGTCGCGGCCTTTCCGGCTCGGTCGTCAATAACTTCGCAATCGTCACCGTCGGCTCTTCGTCGCCATACGGAAGCCGTCCCGTGAGTGTTCGATAAAGAATCGCCCCCACGCCATACACGTCCACTCGAGCGTCGACTTGGCCACCCATGGCCTGCTCGGGCGCCATGTACGCAGGTGTTCCAATGACCATTCCGGTCTTGGTCAAACTCGAGCTTCCTTCATTCTGCAATCGAGAAATACCAAAATCGAGCACCTTGGCCGTCGGCTCGTCGAGCGCTCCGGTGATGAATACGTTCTCCGGTTTGACATCCCGGTGAATCACGCCTTTGTCATGCGCCGCCTGCAGAGCGCGACAAACCTGCCGCGTAATGATGACGGCTTGCTTCACCGTGATACGCTCCTGCGATTCGAGCAGCTTGCTCAAGTCTTGCCCTGCGAGCAGCTCCGACACCATGAACGGCTGGCCATCGGGCGTCCGGTCGACGTCGTACACACCCACGACGTTCGGATGACTGATCGATGCCGACGCTTCGGCCTCGCGCTGAAAACGAGCAAGTATCCCGGGCTGCCTGGCGAACTCGGCGTGAAGTAGTTTGATCGCAAAACGTTTGCCCGCGATGCGCGTGTGTTGCGCTTCGTAAACGCGCCCCATCCCGCCTTCGCCGATCACTCGCAGCACCTTGTAGTTGCCGCTCAACGTCGTACCGACGAGCGCGTCCGGAGGCTGCTCGATCGCCACCGGCTCACTCCCGAGCAGCGTCATCGCCGAGCTCAACTCGGGCGTCAGGTCCGTCGTTGACGTCACGATTTCGACCGTGCCGGACTGCACCGGACGTTCATCAGCCTCAGGCATCGGCGGCATTGTCGCAAGAGTCGCGGCGCGCGGGAAGGCTGTTGGAATGCCAAATGCGAACCGAAAGAAAAAGCACCCACCTTTGGCGTCGTCATCACAATCGACGCGTTCTTGCTTGACAGCCGCTCAGGTCTACGAGCACGACCTTACGGTACGAGACCGAGGCGCTGTCCGCGGACAAACCCTCGATGACGAGTGATGTCAAAGCACTCGTGCCTGTTTGATGGCATCGAGCTTGGGGAATTCGGCGTCGAGGTAGGCTTGGCCCTCGCGCTGCGCGCGGCTTGCATTTGGGCCTTTGCCCTTGGGGGACAATTCGCCGTACCCTTTGTAGAGCGAATCGACGACGTTCATTCCTTCGACGACTTTGCCGAACGGAGAAAAACCGTCCTTGTCGAGGCGCCGCTGTTTGTCCACGTAGCTGATGAAGATTTGCGTGGTGCGTGTGTCCTTGCCCGCGTGGGCGAACGTGACGTACGAACGGCGATTGCTTTCGACCACGGGATCATCCGGGATGAACGCCTTGTACCAAGCTCCATTGACGGAAGGTTCGGGATGAATGCCGAATTGAACCATGAAGTCGTCGATGGCGCGGTGGAAGCGCACGCCGTCGTAAAACCCGAGTTTCACCAAGTTGTAGAATCGATCCGCGCCATGCGGTGACCATGCGCGCGTCACTTCGACGATGAAGTTGCCCTTCGTCGTCACGAACTCGACGCGGAATTTGTCGGGCGCGGTGAGCGTCGCTTTCTCGGGGTGAAACAGGGGATCGTTCCCATCGCGCCCAGCAGTCGTGGATGCCTTGGGCGCCGCGGCAGATGGAGACGGCAGAGCGGACGCGACGAGCGAAGAATCCGCGGACAAACCCGACGACGGCCCCGCAGAAGGCCCGCGCGACGGCTCTTCTTTCGAGCATCCACTCGAAAGAAGGACCAAGCATGTCGCGACGAGAACAGCAGGCGGTTGGGGCATGGGGCACACGAGTTTACCACCATCTCGCCTTCGTCGTCACCCCCTCTCGTTCGACAGCATGGCATTACGTGCAAAAATGACGCTCGGGCAAACCTTTATGATAGTTGGCCGAACCTAAAATCGTACGGGACGAACCCCAGTTGACGAAAAGGTTTTTCCTTGCGCGATTGTCGTGATAGTCGAGCGGCATGCCCAGACGAACCAAAGCCACACCGTTCACGCTCAAGTTCGGGGCTCGGATGCGGGCACTGCGTACCGAGCTTGGAATTTCACTCAGTCGGCTTGCAGACGCGACGTCGATATCGAAGGGTCATCTTTCGAGCATTGAACAAGGTTTGGCCTCGATCACGATCGAGACCGTGGAGCGAATTGCGATTGGCCTCGGCACTTGCTCTCCGGTCCTCTTGTCCTTCCCGAAAGAGAATGATATTGCGCAGATAGTGGATTTGGTTCGCCAACTTCCCAAACGCGAGCTCAAACGATTACGCCGCGAGCTGAAGGCGCTCGTGGCAGAGCATGAGATGGAGGAGTGAATACGGTTTACAGCGTGGCCAAATCGGCGCCCCGACGATACTCGTCCAACGTTTCGTGCAGGCCGACGAAAAAACGCTGCACGGCGAGCGAATCATCGACACGACAGGGCGGTACGCACCCAGGTTCCAGCGCGTTTTTGAGGTCGGCGACGCACCGTTTTAGCAGCATCGCATCGGCTGCAAACGTATCGTTTTCGAGCATCGTCGACAGGTATGATTCAATTTCGCCAAGCAACATGCCTGCGCGCCGCTCCGACCTTTGAATGGCATCGAGACGCGCGGACAAATGCGTGCGAAACACATGCGCCGCCCGCCACGCTACCTCCTCCGATATCCGCTGCCCAAGAGCGAGCTGCCCCTCGGCAATCAATGCATCGAAAGCACGGATCAGCGCGGAACCTCGGGCATCATCCACCACTTTGTCCGCGCCAAAACTCGAGCGTCCAGCTCCCGTTCGATCCTGCCAAACCGGAAGCGGAATACGAGCAAAGCGCGCCCGCTCCAAATGCACCGCCAGTCGCGACCATACCATATCCGAGCGGCGACACGCCCGACCGTCGAATGTCGGTACGACGTTGGGCAACCGGCCGAGCAACCGAGGTTCGAGGATGAGGGTATTGCCGCCGCGCGCAAGCTCGAGCGAAGGTAAAACATTTTCGCCATTGATGGGTATCGTTCGCGTAATCGGCACGCCATCCATGAGTCCTGGAAACGCGGAAACCAGTCTGGCGAACGCCGATTCTACCGTTTCGCCGGGGCAGCTGGGTTCCATCCAATAAGGCAGGCTGCCAGCATCCTCGTGAACGGTGGTGAAGTCGTAATAATATTCAGGACATCGGGCGCGAACCTGTGCATTCTCGAACGAACGATCAGGCCATGAACTCCTCGGTCCAAGCTCCCGAAAAACGCGCAAGTGCCGCAATACGTCTTCGAGGTTCACTCGCAACGTGCTGCGTGCGGGAAGGGGCGGCGCGCCGAGCACGGGACCGATCGCAACGTCAATGTGTTCACTTCGACAAACTGCGATATGCTCGGACAAATACGGCTTTCCTGCGCGTATTGCGTCGAGAAGAGGCCCAAGTCGAAGGTCCTCGTCGAGGATCCACACGCATGCGGGCTTTTGTAACGTTCGAGCATGCGCATATCGTTGTAGCAACGTTCGAGCAAGTGAGATGGGATGACGCCCCGTCCCAATCTGAACATTTCCAAAAAAACCACGTGCAGCATCGCGCAATTGGGTATTCCGGTCCACCCGATGCAGCTCGAGGTGACTCGCGCCACGAAATGAAATAGGATGGGTGTCGATGCCCGACGAATTTTCCAACACAATTATTTCAATCGACGAAAACCCTTGATCGAGACGAGCAAGATCATGGAGATCGTCCAAGAGACGTTCCGCAGCCGCAGGATTGGTCGTGTCGGCGATGATTCCGACGACGAGTTTTTCCTTCATATCTCTGCCAAACCGCTTCGTTCGGCGCGAAGATGGGCACTCCACGCCCTACCGGCGACGTTCCACCATTCGCTGTAAGCACCATTGTATACGTTGCGAGCTCGATGAAGCCGATATGCATCGGCCGAAATCCGCAGATTCGCCAGTGCTCTTTCCAGATCACGCACTTGGTCTGCTCGGCAGACCCCCGCCCGGAGCGTTTCACGGACAATCATTTCGGCAGCCCCATCCACGGAAAGCAATACGCCGATGCCCCCGACTCGATGCCCCGCGCCTGCTCGTTCGAGAATGGTGCGCAATTGTTCTGCAATCGTCGCGGACGCTGTAAACATCGAAAGAGTATCGCTCGACGCATCGAAAGGTGGCGCCGCGTGTGGAGATGCCGTTACGTGCTCGCGTACGACAAGTTCCCCGAACCGGGGAAACCAATCATCGTTGAGCACCTCGCCTGGCTTCACCGTTACGTGCTCGTTCACGGGATGCCACCCCGAATGCTCCGGCGCATATCGAGCATCCGCGGGAAGCCATAACGAGATGTATGCCGGGCGAGAGCCTGCATCCAGGTTTGGCCCGGTACGATGCCACGTCAAACTGTGGAGCACGACGATGCTTCCTGCGCGCGCGGGCAAACGCACGAGGTCATCGTGTACGTCGAATTCAGCGCGCCCACCTGCCAAGAAGTCCTGCGGCGGGCTTTCTCCAAAGAGATGTGAACCATCGATGACTTCGAGACATCCGCCCTCGGGCCCAACGTCCTCGAGTGGACACCAGCAGGACAAACCTTCCGCGGGTGCTACGGGCCAATACGGATAATCCTGGTGCCATGGCACAGTCCCGCTCGCCCGAGCCGGTTTCATGATGACATGATCGTGCAAAAGTCGTGTCCCCCGGTGCCCCAGAAAATGCGCGGCCGTTGCCCATAGCCGCTCGTCCTGCAACAAAGCGCGATACGTTCCCGAAGCGTCCTCGCGCCAGATGTCGCGCCATTGCGAAATGTTCTCCAAATACGTGTCGCGGTGGAGGCCCTGCTCTTGCGAATATTTGTCTATCAACCCCTCGAGCGCTCGGAGCAGAGCTTTACGCTCATCATGACAAAACTGCGGCTCGATGATGACGAACCCATGTTCGTCGAAAAAAACCTTGGCCCTCGTGTCATTCACGCAAAACGTCTTCATCATTTCGTTCACTCCTTGATGAAAACATCGTAATACCTTGCCTTTCGAGCACTTTGACGGCGTCCCGAATAGGCAAATCAATATCGCCAAAATGCTCGGTCACTGCATCAATGAGCGCATTTTTGCTGGCCAGGTGATGCTTCTGGATCACGTCGCGTCCGGTCAGAAGGACATCGTCACGAATGGCGGTGAGCGATCCGTCGGGTACCCGAATGAGGCGCAAGCCGGTCATGAATGGGCCGAAACCGGGTTTCGTGTGATGTTCGGCGATCATTGCGGCAAAAAAACGATGCGGCCGCGGCTCGAGCGTGAATGTATAACACGTTTTCCACGGCCCCCCACGGTCGAACTGATGCTCGATGACATACCCGCAAGATGGTCGTGCAACGAGACGATACCCGAGACCCGCGGAGAATTTCGGAGACTCGTCACCAAGTCGAATCGGTTCGAGGTACGGATGCCCGTTGCCCACATCGGCCCAATAGGCATGTTCGCCGAAACGTACGCAGAGCGCAATGTGGCAATCGGGCTGCTGCATCGATCCGCTGAGCAGCGTGACATCATAACCAAGCTGCGCGAGGAGTGCCGCGAAAAACGGGTTCATGACGTTGCACGGGCCGCCGAGTCCCCGGCCCATATCCGCGAGAATTTCCGCCCGCGAAGGCTCGCGACCATAACGCACGAGCATGTGAACGTTGTGAAACGGAATTTTTCCAAGGTACGCGCGGACAAGCGCGCCGAGTTTCGCGGCATCTCGTTGGCTAACGTTGACGCCGAGCCGCTCGCAGAATGCCTCCGCTTCCGCGCGCGTGAGCCAATTTCCTAGATCGGGGTCGTCGATCACTCGCATCGAGCGACCTCGTGAAGAACCGAGACAAACTGTGCTTTCGACAAGAGTATCGTGCCGAGCGGTAAGGATTCGTTTGCGGCGTGAATGCGCGTACGCGTATCGTTGGGGCCGATCGCGAGATACGGAGCATCACGCAAGAGATGCGTCAAACAGGGGCAGCGTGCCTCGCCAAACGCTTTGTTCAAGTACCTATCGAGAATGCGCACGTCACGTCCCGCTGCGCTCGCCATGGCAGTTATGCAATCGACGACGCGAGACAATTTCGGCGGAATACGTCGTGCCAGGATGCGTTGTGTCCCATCTTCTTCGAAGTAGCCGGTTTCTTCGAGCCAAATGGCCACGGGAGGCAGGTCGAGCGTTGGGAAAACCGAGTGCGCCCAAGGAGAACCGATTTCTTCTTCGCCTTGGATGACCCACACGAGCCCGGGCAGCCGATCGTTTGTGTTCAAAGCATCTTCGAGCGCGAGCAGTCGTAATGCGAGCGGCCCGAGGTTGTCACCCGTGCCTCGGCCATGGACGCGACCGTCGGCGATGACGGGGACAAACGGATCGGTGGACCAACCGTCGCCGGCTTCTTCGACGTCGTAATGCGCGAAAAGGCCGACGTTTGGTGCATCTTTTGCGCCCGGACGAACGGCGACGACGACGGGTGCCGCACGCTTTTCGCCCAGCATGTTCACGGTAAAACCCAACGCGGACAAACGCGCCGCGATGGCTTGGCGTACATGCCCGAGCCCTTCGGGATGGCTGGCGGTGCTGCGTGCCGAGACAAACTCGGAAACGAGCGCGCAGAAGCGCTGCAAGAACGCGTCGTCTGTTGCGTTCGGCAGGTTCGTCTCGTGCATGCCTTGTGAGCTTCCGCAGTACGTCACGACGAGTGCGAACGGTACATGGGCCGTTGCGGCATGACAAGAGGTTGCGGTAGGATCGGGGCATGAAGCTCCACGTGCGCAACCTGGGTCGGATCAACGAGGCGGAGCTCGACATTCGGCCGCTGACGGTGTTCGTCGGGAAGAACAACACGAACAAGACATGGGTTGCGTATTCGCTGTATGGGTTGCTCCGGAACTTGACGTGGCGTCAGGCAGGGATCGGTTCCGTTCGGGCCGCGGGACCGACGATGATGAAACTCCGGCCAGATGCTACGCGGTCGAAGCTTCAAGCGGCTGCAGAGCGTGAAGTAGCCCGACTGCCGATGCCACAAGCGAGCGACGCCGACACGGTCGAGCTCGAGGTTTCACGACGCGCACTGCTGGGATTCATTGACGAGCCCGTGCGGTTTGCCCTCAACGAGAAGTACCTGGGCAAACTTCTTCGTTTGGGAGAAGAGTTGTCGATCGATGCGCGTGTAACGTTGGAGCTGACGCCGGAAGAGCTACGTGCGCGCGAAGCACTCGCGATGCTTCAGCTTTCCTATTCGCAACGGAGTTTGCAGTTGACCTGGCAGGACCCGGATCCAAACGTCCGGGTTGCACAGCGAAGAAGTGGCGACGCGAATGCATTGCGCGAACAAGCCGCCGTGTGGCTGCGAGCGTTTGCGCAACGCTTCCTTTCGCTCGGGCTTTTATTGTTGCTGCCGGCGGAGCGTGAAACGGTTGTCGCCGTATATAAGAACATGCGACCGAGCGAAGAGGTCGCACTCACAGAGCCGCCCGAAGCGTACGCGCATTTCTTGTTTTCGGCGGAGCTCAAATGGCGCAAGCGTGAAAAGCCGATGATGCCCGAGCCTCTGGAACTCATCAACAAGAGGATTTTGGGGGGCACCGTGGATTTTGTGGAAGTGGGAGCCGGGCAGCGTATGGTTTTCATTCCCGAAAAAGGCCCGGCGTTACCAATCCACGCAGCGTCCGCACTCGTGCGTTCCCTGGCTGGATTGGCACTCTACATTCAGCATGGAGCACGCGCTGGGGATGTATTGATCATCGACGAACCGGAAATGAATGCGCATCCCGAAGCGCAACTAGCGACGGTCGAATTGCTCGCACTGCTCGTGAACCGAGGGGTACGCGTAATCATGACGACGCATAGCTCCTTCATCTTGGACCACTTGAACAACCTCATCCTTGCTGGTCGGCTCTCCCCGAAGGACCAGGAGGAAGTCATGCCAGAGTTCAGACTCGGAACCAAGGAGAGCTTTCTCAAACCCAATGACGTTGCAGCCTATCAATTCGATGAAAATGCCGACGAATCGCAAGTTCGCGTGACGTCCATTTTCGACCCTACGAACGCGTGGAGCGAAGTTAAGTGGGACACATTTGGTGACCCAAGCATCTACGTTGGAAATTTGAAAATGCAAACCTTGGTCTCGAAATTGCCAGATCCGGAGCAGGCAGCATGAATCATTCGCCTCTCGGCTACCTGCTGCGCCGTTCTCTATTGCCGGGAAAAACCAGCTACACAGACGCCAACACGACGCTTTCTTTATCGAGAAAGGACGGCGAAACATTGTTGCTCTTCCGAACGGACGAAGTCTCGCGCGTCGTCGACAATCAATACCCCGAGTCGTTTGCCGCTCACTTTGATCTCCACAATAAGCGACGCTCGGATTTGGTACTGATGGTCATCCGAGAGCGAGGATCCGCCGATGGTCATCTCGTGCGTCTTGCTGCCATCGAACTGAAGACCACGGCCGACCTCAGCGTGGCCATCGAGCAGCTTTCCAATACGCTGCGAGCATTGAAGCAAAAGCTCGAACGAGTGCTCGGCACCGCCTTTTTCGCTCCTGGAAATTTGCGCGGAATCATCGTTGCGACGGGCAGTTCCAAGAGTGCGTCGGATGCGCAGAGAATCAAAGAATTCGAGCGAGAATTCAACTGTAGGCCGGAAGTGTGTCATCCGAAAAAGGAAGACAAAATTCGCTTGGCACTTGGTATTTGACGAACCACGTCCGATGACGCTGGACTACAGCATGATGAACGTCGGCGCCTCCCTCTCCCGTCACGGTTTTACCATCCTCCCTCGGCTCCTCGACCAGCGCGCGCTCGATGCCCTCGCCGCCTCGTTCGCGCACCACGAAGCTGCCAACATTCCTCGGAGTGCCCAGGTTCTTTTCGTCCACACGCCTCCCCCGCCGGATACTCCTCCCTTCGACAACCTCATGCTGCAATGGCTGAATCCACATAAACGAAAAGCCCCTCTTTCGACATTTCCCATTGCAACATCTTTGCGCCCCGTCATCGAAGAGTTGCTCGGCGACACAGCCGTGTTGTTTCAAGACCTGCTGCTCGACAAAGGTGAATCGCAACGCAGTCGCTTTGCTTGGCACCAGGATTATCCATTTTGGCCCGTCGACAAACCTCGAGGCTTGGTCGTTTGGGTACCCATCGATCCCGTCGATGAAGTAGCTGGAAGCCTCGTGCTCGCTGCCGGAAGTCATCTGTCAGGCATTGGTCCGGCCATCGATTTGCACTCGGGAAACGCGCAACCAGGTACGACGGGCAAAGTCGCCGACATCGACGACTACGAGCACGTTTGTCGAAAACTCGATCCAGGTGATGCCATCGTATTTCATCCGCTCGTCTGGCATGCATCGGCGCCAAATCGATCAGGAAAACGACGACGAGCATGGGCATCGAGCTGGCTTTCTGCGTCCACACGCATCTGTCACGCCCGCGCACCGCGGCACCCGCTATGCAAAATCATCCCCGACGGAACGCCCGTCTCCGAATGGGAAAGGTTTGGCATATGAAACGATTGACGTGGCTCGTGGGTCCGCCGGGCGCAGGCAAGTCGACATGGGCGAATACTGCACGAGCAACCGGGCGCGTCGTGGAATTCAACGAAATGCTCGCCCCACTGATCTTGCCCGCACGCATTCGCAAAGGAGTGCTCACGGCCAATGCAGCGCTCGTGAGTCTCGTCCGCAATCTCGAATTTCACCCGGACAATCGTTCGTTGGCACCACTGCTCGTCGTCGCCGGTCTCGTGCCCGAGGATGCACTATTTCCCATTTCCAACGACGAAGAAGTGTTGCTGTTGCTTCCGGAAAGATCGCGATGGGAAGAGCAACTGCGCAAACGGCCCATTGGATCAGGATCGCTCAGGCAATACGATGATTTTTCGTACTCCGCCGAGTGGTATGACCGCTTCTCGACGTGGGAGACCAAAGGTTTACCCGTAACGAAGATCGACGTGCCTTTCGCTCCCGAGCTCATCGGGCAAATCGCAAAACCGTGACGCATCCTCTTGTCATTTTGTGCTTTCATCGCATTCTTCCGGAATCGTACCAACACGGCTCGGACAAACCATACTTTCAAAGGCAAACGGCTTTGTCCGTCGAGCGATTTTGCCATCTGCTCGATGAGTTACAAAAACACGCGGCCATTCTTCCTCCCGGAGCCATCTTCGACTGGCCGCGCAGCGCTCAAACAGCGAATCGACCTGCCGCACTGCTGACGTTCGACGACGGTTATGCAGACATCGTGACGTTTGCTCTGCCCGAGCTACAACGTCGTAAGTTGCGGGCAATCGTATGCGTCTCGACCGCGCCGCTGACCGATGGCTACGTGTTTCCCGTCGATCGCTGGTATGCTGCGATGAATGCCGCCACCTTTCGTCGAGGTACGCTGACGGAGTTTGGCTTGCAGCCATGGTCGTTCGATCTGGATCGCGAGGAAGATTTTGGCCGCTGGATAGATGGCCCGGAAAAACGAGCGTTCGTCCGTGCAAACGACGATGCACAAGAAAGACTGCTCCGTCACGTCGAAACGGTGCTTGGCGTCACGCATCGACCCGCCACACCAAAGCTGCTCGACATCGATGGGCTACGCACGCTCGTCGACGAAGGGTTTTTGATCGGATCGCACGGACATCGACACGTGCATTTGCCTACCTTGGGCGAGGAAGTGCTTCGTGACGAGCTCGATCGAGCGTTTTCATTTTTTCCGAAACATGACTTTCCGATCGCAAGGATCATTGCGTACCCCGACGGAGTCACGAATGCGCAAACGGAGGCACTGGCACGTGCCCGAGGCTTTTCCGTCGGACTCTCGCTCGGCTCATGTGCGGCGATGCCGAATGATTCTCGCATGCGCTTGCCACGTTTCATTCCGACGAACGATCCGACGTGGTTCGCGAGGCGCCTCGAGCCCATTTTCAAAGCGGTAACACGCTGAATACCTTGGCATGTCGTTTCGTGTCACCGACGAGCACGCGTCGTTCGAGTTTTCCAGTGGAGCGGCGAATCAATAGGATGGACGTTTCCGTACCTTCAATGGGCCTGTTACACCATCGGTCATGCGGCATGCGACGAATTTCGGTCATGCCTACGACGATGTATTCGTGCGTCACGAAGAGCCCGCGACACCAGCCAGCGTAGCCTGCTTCAAATACGTTGATTCGCTCGACTTCGCGCCCGGTCACGCGCCCATGCTCAATGGCATACGCAATGACAAGACCATTGACGCACGTGAGCCAGAACCGATCCTCGTGCACGATGCCGTCATGCGGAAGACCTGGCGTGTCGTCGATGATGCGCTCGAAGCTCGAAACATCGTCGACCGCTCGATCGAGAAAACGGGTCACGAGGATTTGCGACGCGTGAATGGCGACATGATTCGGATGAACGTAATCACGCAATTTTCGCCGCGAAAACGCCAGTTGTGCGGACGCTGCACGAGAAGTGTAGTAGTTACCCAAAGGTTCGTCGTGGCGCAACTCGCCGAGCTGCGGGGGAAAGCGGGCATCGCGTAGCAGATCCCAGTCTTGTCGAGACGGAGACAAACCCGCCTGGCGCTGAGCGGAGATCCAGCCGGGATGAAGGGCATGGCTGCCTAAAAACACGCCGTCGCGAGTAAAAACGTCGATCGCTTCGAGGCCCGTATTGACGACGTACACGCGGTCGGGAGTGACAGCGACGTGGTGCAGATCGTTCATGCAGGGCTGATGCCAGACGTCGACCACGCCAAACCCATGCGGATCGACTTGAAACAATGCATTTGGTCCACAAACGAAGAGCATCGATGACGAGGGCGCGCCGCTCCAGGCTGCCCCCGTAAAACCTTTTTCAGGCAACCGCAGCGGTTCGGGCGGAATGAAGGAGAGCCGAGTTTCATGCGTGCCTCGGTCCAGATCCACCTCGACGAGGCGGCATTCGCCGGAAGCGTCGAAAAAACCCATCGTGACGAGCACCCTCATTCGCGGTTTCTCCAGCCGCTGCCGATGTCTCCTGGTTCCTTGCGCTCACGAGCGACCAACTCGAGCGAAATTCGTATGGCTTCTTCGGCCGTCTCTGCGCCGAGCACGACGTCGTTGCGCCGCGCATCGATGCTTTTTCCGGCATACTCTGCGGCAAAACCGCCCGTCTTTTCGAGTGCTACGATGGGTTTGCCGAGTTGCCACGCGACGGCAATTTCGCTGAGCGTCCCGGCGCCGCCGCCAATCACCAGGACGACATCCGCCATGGCGGTCACGATGATGTTGCGCCCAATCTGCATTCCCGTGGGCACGACGATATCGATGTACGGGTTGGCAGCTCGCCTGTCGTAACCAGGAAGAATGCCGAGAATGTCGCCATCGCGCCACGATGACGACGCTCGCGCCCCGCGACAAACCGCCTCCATGACCCCAGACAAACCTCCCGTCACGACGCGAAATCCAGCATCGATCGCAAGCCGTCCGACGTCGACTGCTAGAGCTTCGACGGCGGGAGGCAAAACGCCACCGTTGCCGATCGCTGCGAGGACAAACCTACGTCGAGTAACATGCGCTTGTGGATCGGTTTTCGTCATCGAATGAAACGCAGTCTTTCTTGTGTCGCGTGTGAGCGTGCGACGTTCACGCGCTGCGCATACCAGCGTGACGCGCCGATGGCAACCGCGCCCCCACGATGCTTTTCGTCATGTTTCAGTTATGGCGCCGCATAGCTGAGTGTCCACGCTTGAACGGACGATGCTCATGTGCTAGACGCCGGCCCATTCGTATGGGCGCTCCTTTGTTGTCGGTCGTCATTCCACTTCGTAATCGATCGGGCGTGCGCCTCGAGAACTGTTTGCGCAGTTTGCGCTGGCAAGAGGGCGTTCCGGGTGAGGACGTCGAGATCGTTTCGAGCGACTTTGGCAGCGTGCCCGAGCATCGCGATGCGTTGCAAGAGGCGGCGAAAGCGCATGGGGCGACGGTGTACTACACGCCGACGCAAGGTCTCTGGAACCGGTCACGGGCTCTCAACATCGGCATCAAACGGGCTCGAGGCCAATATACTTTTTGCACCGACGTGGACATGGTGCTTGCACCAACGTTTTTCAAGACGTTGCTGGATACGCAGGAAAAGCTTGGAGGGCGCGGATTGCTGATGTGCCAGTGCCTGGATCTCGGCAAGGAAACCGAAGGACGAGTCGTCGACTTCGCGGACCTCGAATCATGGAAACGATCTGCAACCTATCGGTCAGCGCGCGGGCTGGGCGGGTGCCAGTGTGCCGAAACGCAATGGTTTCACGGAGTCCGAGGTTTTGACGAAAAGTACACGTATTGGGGTGCAGAGGACAATGACTTGGCACGTCGCGCCGAGAAGGATGGCCGGGTCCTCGAGTGGATCACGGAGCGCACGTACATGCTTCATCAATGGCATCCGACGGCCGAGTTCGATAGACCGTGGCTGGTCAAAAAGAACCGATGGCGTCTGAAATGGACGGGCTGGATCGTGCGGAAGAATTGGTTTGGCTGGGGGGAATGATACGAATTTGCCTTGAACGTCTGCGAGGACAAACCTGCAAGCAGGTTATCGTAATCGATGGCGCGCGGACGCACGAGAGTGTTCGCGTCGACACCGACATGCGGCATGAACGCATGGCACATTTTCGTCGGTTGCGTTGCACTTTCGCGCTGGTTTGTCTTGACGAGCCTGCTCATCGGCCTGGGTTTTCCGGGTGTTTGAACGAAGCAAACACATTTTTTTGAAGCATGCTTGCCAAGGGCCGGCGGCTGGGCTAAGGTCCGGGGGTACACGAAAACGTCCCTGACCGCTTGGCACGTCGCTCCTCTTCCGAAGAACGATGCTCGCTTGGAAGACTGGATGACGCAACGTGCGCCGCGGCGGACGAATTTCCCATGCTGGGTTTTTCCTGCGTTTCGGTGCGCCTCCGTTCGGCCTTATGGCTTCATCGAACGGCAGGTGTGAAGGGCTCGAAAGAGCGCATCAAAGAAGCCACGGAAGCAATCATGGGCAATCGCCTTTACGTCGGAAATCTCTCCTTCAGCACCACCCAAGCCTCCATCGAAACTGCCTTCGCCGTCGCTGGCGAGGTTCGTGAGGTTGCCATGCCAACGGATCGCGAGACGGGGCAACCGCGCGGTTTTGCATTCGTGACGATGGGCAATGAGCAAGCGGCAAACAGCGCGATCGCACAGCTCAACGGCTGCATGCTCGATGGCCGCGCAATCAAGGTCAACGAGGCGCAAGAGCGTCCCGCGCGTTCCGGCGGCGGATATGGCGGCGGCGGCGGTGGTGGATATGGCGGCGGCGGCGGTCGTGACCGTGGCGGTCGCGGCTACAGCAGATACTGATCTCGACCTATACCGATCGACCGAACGTGACTGACGGCGTAAGCGCGGCCTTCTCGAATACTCGAGCGAGGTTTCGCTCACGCCGTTGGTTCGTTTCTTTCCCTCGAAAGGATTTGTCGGATGAGCAGACAAGGGGCCGACAAGCGGAACAAGGAACGCGCACGCCAGCAGAAGCAGAAGGACAAAGCTGCGGACCGCGAGGCGCGCAAACGCGAGAAGAAACTCGGCGACTCTCCTGACACCGGTGAAGATCCGGATATCGCCGGGATCGTGCCTGGACCACAACCCATCGTCCTCGATTAATACTGGGGCCCGCCGGGCCCCCTCCGCCCCCCCCGAGGGCCCCGGCGCCCCCCCCCGGCCCGCGCCGGGCCCCCCCCCCCCGGCGGGGGGCCGCGGCAACCCCCCCCCCCCCCCCGCCCCCCCGCCCCCCCCCCCCCCGCCCGGCCCGGCGCGCCCCGCCCCCCCCCCCCCCCCCGCGGCCCGGGCCCCCGCCCGGGGACCCCCCCCGGAGAACCCCCCCCCGCCCCCCCCCCCCCCCCCCCCCCCCCCCCCGTACCGGGGGGCGGACGCAACTGCGAGGTCGTTGGCCGGTCAGGCCTTCGGCCTACATCGCTTTGCACGATGTCTCGGCATGTTTGCACGATGTCTCGGCATGGTGGATGAGCGACGCGGAAGCAGAATGCACACGCTCCGTCAATACCTCGTCACCCACAGCGGTTGCGGCGGAAAATAAATATTACCATTTTGCCAGTGAATCAGTCGCGAAGGTTTTTCCCGTCCCGAAAACATCGGTGAGCCGACGCCGTCGTACACCTTGACCGCATTCGGGGGCGACCCGACCGAAGGGCCCATCATCGCGTGCCCCGTCGATACGTAAAGCCGATCCTCCGCCCCCACGTAAAACAAGCCATACACGCTCCACGCTGGAATGTCCGCGTCCGACGTGCTCACGTCAATGACGCGCGGCGCGAGATCCAAGTCCATCGGACCCGCGTTCTCCAAATCGACCTTCGACAGATCGTACACGAGCACCTCGTTCGTATGGTGACCAACAAACAAGAGCTTGCTTGTCCGGTCAAACCATACGTTGTGCGTCGTTTGGTTGTTTCCCGCTGAAAGCCGCGTATTCGGGCCCATGATCCGAATGTCGGGCTCGGCGGCTGCATCGACATGGGATGCATTGCGATAAAACAGGATCGCGGGTGCTGGAGCAATCGGGGGCGTGGCCATGCTCGCAATGAACATGACGTCCATCGAGGGCTCGACGAAGACGAATACGGGAAAACCCAATTGGGGGGATGTCAATATTCGTGACGGAGGCATATTGCCGGAGACGGTCGATGCCTTGTCGAATACGAGCAGTTTTCGCCCGAAGGTATTGGCTACATAAAGAAGATCGCGTCCTTCGTCGATCCATAGTCCATGCGGTTGATTGATTTGCGTTGCGTCTTGCGCGGGCACGTCGCCACCAAAAAGGTGCCTCGATACTTTTTGAGGGCCATAGGCTTTGCTGATGTTGGAGAGCACGGCGACCGAGCCGGATTGTTCGGGACTCATGGGATCACAGGGGCCGCATTCGACGTTGTCGGCTCTCGTGAAAAGCGTCGCGATGTACATTTCGTCTCGAGCTTCCCACACGTAAAAACCATGGGCGAAGTTGAGCTTGACGCCGGCGCTGTCGGTGGTCGATTTGATGGGAATCGTCGATGTGGCCGTATATGGGCCAAAGGCGGTGCTATCCAATGCGGCGGCGTCTTCGAATCGAAGCACGCCGTGCCAATTCTGTTTGCCGTTGTATTCGCCGGTGCCGACATAGAGGCGCTCGTGTGCGGGCGTGCCTGAATCGGTGGGGCCAGCGTCGTCGAAAGGTGCGGCGTCGGCGCCGCCGTCGGATGTCGTGCCAAAAACGTCATCCGTGGAGCTCGAACAACTGGAGAGAAAAGCAAGCAGAGCAAGGACGATGACGCGCATGAACGGCGATGATAGCGGAGAGCGACGCCGTTGACACGTGTTGCGAGACCTGCCTATTCTCGCAGCTAGATTCGCCTAGCTGTGTGCTTTCTCGAGCGTGCCCCGGAGAGGACAAACCATGGCAACTCGCACGATCCGACGATGGTTGACTGCATGTCTGCTCGCGACGAGCGTTGCAGCGAGCGCATGGAACGCGGCGGCCGACGTGCCTGGGACGATCACGAATCAGGGGCGCCTCTTCGACGCCGATGGAGCACCCATCAGCGGATCGCTTTCGGTGGTGTTCGCCATCTATGATGCGGTCGATGCAGCGGCGCCCATCTGGAGCGAAACGCACGAGGTGACATTCGAAGAAGGTTATTATTCGGTGTCGCTCGGATCGATCGTTCCGTTTGGGGACAAAGTATTCGACGGGTCGCTCAGGTATTTTGGCGTCACGATCGGCGACGAAGCGGAGCTTTTGCCGCGGTCGCCCGTGCAGAGCGTGCCTTATGCGCTGCTCGCGCAGGATGTCAATGGCGACATTCACCCGACGAGCGTCACGGTCAATGGCACGGAAGTCATCAATAACAATGGCGAATGGGTCGGACCGTCATTTGGTACGGTTGGTCCTACCGGACCGACTGGGCCCACCGGTGCAACGGGACCTGCGGGCGCGGATGGTGCGACAGGTGCGCCTGGGCCAACCGGCGCGGATGGGCCCATCGGACCTACCGGGGCGCAAGGCGATGTCGGGCCTGCAGGACCCATCGGGCCGCAAGGTGACATCGGTCCGACGGGACCAACGGGCGCAACGGGCGCTACCGGACCCCAAGGTGATATCGGTCCTATGGGACCAATGGGCGCAACGGGCGCAACCGGACCCCAAGGTGATATCGGTCCTATGGGACCAACCGGACCCCAAGGTGATATCGGTCCTATGGGACCAACCGGGCCGCAAGGGGATATCGGTCCTATGGGACCAACCGGGCCACAAGGTGATATCGGTCCTATGGGACCAACCGGGCCACAAGGTGATATCGGTCCTATGGGACCAACCGGGCCGCAAGGGGATATCGGTCCTATGGGACCAACCGGGCCGCAAGGTGATATCGGTCCTATGGGACCAACCGGGCCGCAAGGGGATATCGGTCCTATGGGACCAACCGGTGCAACGGGTGCGACCGGTGCGCAAGGCCCGCAGGGTATTACAGGACCAACCGGACCCACTGGTGCAACGGGTGCGACAGGAGCCACCGGCGCTACAGGCGCTCAAGGCCCGCAGGGTATTACAGGACCAACCGGACCCATTGGTGCAACGGGTGCGACAGGAGCCACCGGCGCTACGGGCGCTCAAGGCCCGCAAGGTATTACAGGACCAACCGGACCCCGCCAACGGGTGCGACAGGAACCACCGGCGCTACGGGCGCTCAAGGCCCGCAAGGTATTACAGGACCAACCGGACCCATTGGTGCAACGGGTGCGACAGGAGCCACCGGCGCTACGGGCGCTCAAGGCCCGCAAGGTATTACAGGACCAACCGGACCCATTGGTACAACGGGTGCGACAGGAGCCACCGGCGCTACGGGCGCTCAAGGCCCGCAGGGTATTCAAGGCCCCGCCGGCCCAACGGGCGCGACCGGCCCAGCCGGATCGGCCAACATCAACGGCACCCTCAATACCATCATCAAATTCACGTCCGCTACCACGGGCGGTAATTCGACCATCACCGACAACGGCTCCATCGTGACGGTCAACAACGTGGTGAGCATCAATTCTGCGAGCGCCGCAGGCGGTAATTTACGATTTACCGCGCCAAACCCATACATCGTCGCAAGCTCGTACATCGTCGTTCCCGGTGGCGCTTATTTCAACAGCGGCACCGTGTACTTCCAAGCTCAAGCTCAATTCCGTGGCGGCATCCACAACGATACCGCGCCCTACCTTCAAGTCGATGGCGGTACGAGCGGCGTGACCTATTTCTCCGGCGCGATCGGCGCTGGAACCACGAGCCCCGCTGAACAGGTGCATGCAACGGGAAACATCCGAGCCGACGGAATCGTTTATTGGGGCAATGGGCTCAGTCGGACCGAAACGAGAGACAATGCAGGGCTACAAGGAACGCGAAGCGGGTTTTACGAGACGTCCACTCCGACCAACTTCTACCCCAATGCGTCCGATTGGCAACACATGATCGACGTGCGACACTCCAACGGTGGAAACAACTACGCGCTGCAAATCGGCGGCAGTTTCTTCGATCAAGACCTATGGTTCCGAAAGACGAACAACTCCGGTACAACCGTGTGGTCGCAGCTCATCGGCGCAGGTCCGAGACAATGCACGGCGCCGTTCAATAGCATCGGAGCCACGACCCAGACGAGCCTCGGGGGCATCACGCGATCGAATACGATCTGCGCCACGATACGATTCAGCGGGCAGAATTTCAACGACGCGCAAAACGTCTGCTTCGCACTCGGCGGACACATCGCCACCTACAACGAATTGTATAGGCTCGCCTTGGCCAATGGCACCGGCGCCGCGCTCTTCAATGGTGACTGGATTGGTCATCGTACAGGCGATGATGATGCCTTCTGCGTCAACGGAACAGGTATCACGAATTTCGAGGGCAATTGCAACAAGGCGGACGTGCGAACATTCCGCTGCGTGAACAGCTCCACGAACAACGAATGACATGCCCGGCAAAGCCAAATTCATTCCCATCGCAATCGTTGCCATTGGCGCGAGTTTCGCCCTATGGTACGGTCGCGCCAAACCGCCGGATACTCCATCCACGATCCACTCGACAACTTCACCAGCCGTGCAGCACGACAAGGCGGCCACAACAAACTCCGTTGCGACGACACGCATGCCCGGACCCGCCGACGTCGCCGACGTCAAAGATTGGATCGAAAACGGGCCCAAAGAACCGCTCGTGCCCCCGGTCATCCACGTCGATGCCGAGCTCGCTCCGGGCAGTGTCGCAACAGCCGAACCGCTCGTGCCCCCGGAAATTCGCGTCGATGCAGAATTGGCCCCGGGAAGCACCGCCACGAAAGAACCCCTTTTGCCCCCCGAAATTCGAGCAGGCCAGCCGTCGCAATGACCACGACAAACCACGATCCGTAAAGAATTCGATGTCTCGCGCCCTACCCCTCCCCGGACGACTCCTTTTTCTGGTGCTGCCGCTCCTCATGGGCTGCGACAAACCATCGGAGCTCGTCGCCGAGCACCTGCGTCGTGGCGACATGGCGCTCGCAGATGGCCACTTCGCGCAAGCGCTCTCCGCGTACGCGCACGCGCACGAGCTCGCGCCGCACGACGCCCGCGTGCAGCGTGCGCAAATGCGAGGCCGCGTGTATTTGCTCGCCCATGCGCCCACTCGCGTCGCACAGGAGGCGCTCGAGGATCTCGCTTACGAGGCAACGCTTTTGCGCGAAACGGAGAAGGGCCTCGACGCCGTTTGTCTCACCGCACTCGGCCACGTGCTGGCGCGCCGAGGAGACATGGAAGGGGCCAAGGCAAAGTTTGCCGAAGCGGTCAAAGCCGATCCGCAATCGCACGTCCCGCACGTTGCGCTAGGGATGTTTTACCTGAACGAACCTTCCGGAAGCGCGACCGCGAAACTCGAATTCGAGCTCGCATTGCAGCGCAAACCCGATGCGCCGGGTGCCCTCTTGGGGCTTGGCCGAATCAAATTGGCGGAAGGCGACGTGGCTGGAGCCATCGACAAATTGGAAGCCGCTGCGCGCCAAGAGGACGATCCTGCCGTGCGTTTGGCGCTTGGAACGGCGCGTCTGCGACAAGGAAAACACGCGGATGCGGCGCGGGAGCTTCGTCGAGCGCTCGCTTTCGATCCGAAAAATGTGGATGCATTGAGCGCGCTCGGGCAAGCCTTGCTCGGCCTCGGACAGCTCGAAGAAGCCGAAGATGCGCTTCGGACAGCAATGCAATCGCGTCAGGATCAAGCCACTGCGATTGCGCTGGGGTTTACGCTCGTGAAACTCGACAGAGCGGAACAGGCGCTTTCGATCTTCGGCCAAGTGCTTGCCAGAAACGCTCGCGTTGCGCCGGCGATTTTTGGTTCGGGCATGGCAAACGAGCGGCTTGGAAAAACCCAAGAAGCGCTCGTGAATTATCGTCAAGTGTTGGCTCTTCCGGCGGAGGGACCTCAAAAAGATTCGGTGCTCGAATTGCAAAGAGACGCGAAGGGGCGCGTGGATGCATTGACGCCGGCCCCAGCGCCGACGAGCTCGGCAACCGTTGGCGAGAATCCCAAATACCTCTAAAACTGCCCTTTCGGCTCTTCAATAATGAGCCATCGTGTCGCAATAAAGATTGGGTCCGGGGTCCACACCGAGTAATTGCGTATAGCGCATGTAGAATTTCACGCGATCCTCGACCTTGGCGTTCGTAGGTATACTGCATTCGAGCCCGCCATTGATGATATTGATTGTCATGCCAAACCCAGGCAACCTGCCAGCCGCAACATCGGCGCCGGAAGGCGTCCACTTGCCGGTCATGACGTCATGGCAAGACGGCTTGGGAGCTTGTGGCGTCGACCAGAACCAAACGCCTGTTTTGAAGGCGACGGTTCCATCGGACGTGACGAGGTCGGGGTTCGTGAGGAGCGGCAAGCCGAGCGCATCGCCAGCGAATCCATAATTGTAATTCCAGCTCAGTTGGATGGGTCCACGTCCGTGATAGGTTTTTCCGGGCGCACATGGATAGGTAACGTTGCCTGCGTCGCAATACCACGTGCAGGCGCCATTCTCGCAACCGACTTCTTGGATGAAATAAAGTCCCCAGGATTCGGGACCTCCGGGAGCTTGTGGCCATCCACCTGTCGTTTCATGCGAAATGTTGGCCAAGAATGCGGCCGCTTCGCGCTTTCGATCGTCCATCGTTCCTTCATTGCAGAACGCGGGCGTTGCATTGCCTGCCGCGACGATGGCATCGTACGAATACAGCGCATTTCGGTTTGGAAACATCTCTTCGTAAAGGGCGCCCGAAACGATGTCGCCAAACCCATTGCCTGCCCCGCCACCGCTGCTGGAGCTCGACGAGCTCGATCCGCCTCCCGCTCCTCCGCCGCCATTTCCGGAGCTCGACGAGCTCGATCCGCCTGCAGATCCACCAGCGCCGCCCATTCCACCGCCGCTGCTCGATGCGGAAGAGCTCGACGCGCCGCCGTTACCTCCTGAACCGGAGGGCGTGTCGTCACTGCATCCAGAAAGTATGGCGATTGGAAGCACGCAGAAAGGCACCGAAAGTCGCATGGGAAAACTCCGCGTCGATGACCAGCCGACTCGATTGTGTCCGGCAGTGTTTCAGAGGAAACATGATTTCGACGGCCTTGTCAATCGGTCGGGTCGAGTGTTAGCATCTCGGGCATGCTCGAACCGTGGAGTGAAAGTATTTGGATTGCGACGCGTCCCGTCAAATTTTTGGGGGTCGAAACAGGCTCGCGGATGACCGTGGTGAAGTTATCCAGTGGGGGGTTGTTCGTGCATTCTCCCGTGGCGCTCGATGCGCAAATGCGTCGCGACGTCGATGCGCTCGGCGAAGTGCGGGCGGTGGTTGCTCCAAGCTTATTTCACCACCTTTACGTGGGCGCTTGGATGGCAGCCTATCCCAAAGCGATTTTTGCTGCCTGCCAGGGGCTCGATTGGAAACGTCCGGATCTTGCATTCACATGCGTTCTCGGCGACACGCCGCATGAAGCGTGGGCCAAGGAATTGCAACAGGTTTATTTTTCCGCACGGCGCGAAAACGAAGTCGTTTTTTACGACGCACGATCGAAAACAATGATCTGCGCGGACGCGCTCTTGAATCTTTCGAAACATCCATCGGCAACGACGAAAATCGTCGCGCGATTGATGTGGAATGACGCACCGGGAACGGGGTATCTCGAGCGCGTCATGGTGCGCGATCGACGTGTGGCGCGACGTCAAGTGGATCGAATTCTCGAATGGGCGCCCGAACGAATCATTTTGTCGCACGGAGGGCTCGTGCATGAAGATGGCACGAACGTCATTCGGCACGCGTATGCTTGGGTGTGATGGCGAGTCGCGACGTTTGGCCATCCATCAATTCAGTGGTCGTCGCCATTCTCTGATTCGTCCCGGTACGTCCTTCACGAGTTCGAACGTCGTCGTCGCCTCGAGGCCCGTCAAAGCATCGCGCACGGCAATCGTCCACCGTCCTGCTACGTCGTTGTCCGCAAACTCGAAATGGGACGTGACAACCCCGCTGCGTGCCAACAGTCTCCGGCCATATTCTTCGCTCCTTTGCCCATTTGGGTCGGTGACCGTCACGTGGAGCGGAAACGGCGCATCGACGTTCCCTCTTCTGCCGACGAGTCGCGCGGTCAGCGGAATGGGGGCACCCGCTGCGACCTTCGGCGGCATTGCCAGTTGAAGTCGTCGTGGCACTTCCGGTAAGAATGCCAAAAGGCGCCCTTGCCATTTCGGCAGCGGCACGACGAATTGCATCATGCCCCGATGCAACTCGACCGGAAGGGCCTTGCGTGCGAACACGTCGAACGGAACGCGCATATCGTTTGGCCTGACAATCCGAGCTGCCACGACATCGCTACCATATCCCATTTTTTCCGCGAGCCGATCGTCCTGGAAGTTCGACTGGCGGTAAGCAAGGTATTCGGCCCCCGTCATGTTGTGATTGACGTAAAGATAGGGCACACCCGCCGCATCGAAACGGCGGAATGTCACGTTCGGATCGTCGCAATTCACAGGCGGCTGGACGATGCTGCCAAGCATTGTCTTCACCTGCGCAATTTGCGTCGCATTGCCCGTCTCGTAGATCGACGCGCCACCGATTCTCATGGGCAACTGCGTCGCACCAGCAATGGCAAGCGCTTGCCCGGACGGCTCATCGAGGATCAGCTTGCCACCCGTTTGCGCGTAATCGGAAAGCAGCGTCGCCGTCGATTGCGTGAGCCAACTCGTTTGGGCAACGATGACCGCCTCGTATCGCTGAATACTCGTCGCGTCGAGCTCGTCCGGGCTGACGGGCTCGACATCCACTTTCGCTTGGAGCAAATCCATGAACGGATACAAAAGCTCGTAGGAGCTCGTGGGTTTGTACAGGAGCTGCTCGAATGGGACGAGCAAAGCGACCTTTTTGGGTGCTGGCAAAAGCTCCGCGAGGAGGCGGCCGTATTCCTTCGATATGCCGCCAAAGGTCGCCATGGCTTGAATTCCCCCGGGGCTCATCGAATCATAATTGAAATATTGAATTCCTTTCGCTCCGCCAGCCAGCATGAGCCAACCGAAATGGTCGTAGATGGCCGATGCGTTCTCGCCCTCGTACCCGCTATCCGGCATGATCCATTGCTCACGCCCGCGGTTGCCCATTCGCGCGACCTCGAGCCACCACACGTGCGCGAGCGGCGGTTGCCACAATCGATTGTAGTAATAGAAAGAAATGAGCGAATAGCCCTTGTCGCCCATGAAATAGGGCGGATATTGCGCGGATTGAAGCTGCATGACGGGAATTTGCATACCACCGGAAATCTGCCCGACCATCCCCAATCCATCGGTATTGTCATGCATTGCCTGGCTCAATCGACGTGCGGTGTCGCCATGAATGTCTTCACACCAGTAGCGGTTGAGCAAAATCCACGGATCGTCATCCGGAATGATGCCCGGCAGAGGCGGTACGACTTTGCCGATGTCGCTGGAATCTCCGAGCGTTGCGGGCCGTGGAGCTTCGATTCCGAATCGATCGTGAAACCCTTCCGTCACAAAACGGTTGTAGTCGATGCCGAACCATTGACTGTAATCGTCGCTGGTCATCGCCCTGCGACGAAATGCCGGAAATTGATTATCGAAAGCAATTCGGCGCCCAAAATCGTCGGCCTCCATTTGACGGCGGAATGGATTGGCATATCCCTTGGCCACTCGTTCATTCCCGAGCGCCGCGACTTGCATGATTTCACCATTGGCTCCACGTCGCCAGGAATCATAACCGGGAGGAGCGGGCGCATTCGCGGATTCGCCAAGTCGCCGCACGGAAAAGCTCATGCCGTGCCACATGGCGAGGTCCCGACCAACCGCGTCATCGTCCGTGAAATGAGGCTCGAGATGGTGATCGGCGAGCCAATCGAGAAGGTGTGCCGTGCGTGTGGGCGATGGCGATGCGGATGCCCACAATGCAACGTGAGTGCCCTCGTGATCGGGAATGGGTGCGACGCGAAGGTCGCGCGTCAACGTCACGGCATCGGGTACGAACGACGTCGTCGCATTGAAATCCGGGTCGATCGATATTCCAGGTGCAATTGTAATCGTAGCCTCGTATACACCACGGCGCAATCCGCCAAGATCGAGCTCATCCAGCAAAACATCCGTTTCCAGCGGAAGCGCACGTACCGGACCAACCCATTTCGTCAGTGTCTTGCTCCCGTCCGTCACCGTCAATGCGGCGCTCGTATCGAGCGGCGAGCGGCCGCGAGACTGTATGCGCAGGTAAATTGGCACGGTGTCTCCACGCGCGAACGTGCTCCGCGTATCGTCCTCGCCAAACCGCAGGGATGCCGTAAATGGAAGGGCTTCGGCTTCCAATGCGCTTGGCGGTGGAATCGTCACGGGCGAACCCGACCATGTCGCGAGCCGATATGCATTTCGGAGCAGCGCTTCCTTTGACGGATCGAGTGGATCTGGCATGAAAATGAATCCACTGAGCGGCGCGTCGGGGCGCAAATTCACGAGCCCCACACCGCAATACTCGCCGGCGGGATCGCTGAAGAAGCAAGCAGAAAGACCGATATTTTTCACAGGCCGCGTGAGTGAATTGACCGGCTCGAGGCCCCACGATTGGCCCATTTGTGTGAGCGTCGGCCCCTCGGCACCATAAAATGTCTGGGGATCCGTGGACAATCCGAGCATCTGCCGCTGCGGCTCCGAGCCAAGAATGATTTTTGGCCCCATCTCGCCCTGGGCCACGTACATCGGCACGTTCGACAACCAAACCACACGACCACCCGACTCGACGTAACGGGACAGGAGGCAATCATCATAAGGCGCATGCACAATCGATGTCGGCGCAACGCCCATGGCAAATACGACGCTCGTGCCAATGGCATCGCTATTTGTAATTTTTTCTTCGAGCCACGCATGAAGCTCGACGACGTTTTTCTGGACGAACCCGCGGCGGACAAACCAGCGCGCGACGCCGGCGGAGTCTTCCACCCAATGCGAATCGTAATCGGGATCCTGAAAAACGACCGATTCTTCGATCGCACCCTGCACACGGATTTCGGGTGTCCGGGCCAAACTGGCGCCACCACCCAGGACGAATCCGTCAGCGCCGAAAGGCACTCGCGCATCGAGCGTCCAATCTGCAAGTGATTCCTCCCATGTCCGGACGGGATCTGCCCCCATTGCAGTCTCGGCGCAGAGCAAGAAAGCCACAATAAAGGGTATGCGCGAGCGCATGCGCACGTCCTCCCTCCCAAAGCACGAATATCATGTGGTATGGAATACAGAGCAGCGCTGTCAAGCGAATGTCACATAAGGTTGAAAAGCGGTAATCCTGGAGAAAGCGCAACCGTCCGCGCTCGTCGGGTCATGCCTTGGCATTGATTGAAACGGCGGTGCGGCAAGCTCTGGTGATTGCGCGAGAGCCGAGCTCGCTGTCGAGAATGGCGGCGTTGCGGGCATCGTAAATGGACATTAGGAGAGACGTATGAGTCGGTCTTACGTGCACGGCTACCCCAGGCCGCAGCTCCGACGGGCCGGCTGGAGGTCGCTCAACGGAACCTGGGACTTTGCGTTGGATCACCACGCTCGCTGGGCAAGGCCGGAAGAAGTCACCTGGGACCGCACGATTGTCGTTCCCTTCGCGCCTGAAACAACCAGGAGCGGCATTGGCGAGACCGGTTTTTTCGACGCATGCTGGTATCGAATCAAGTTCGACCCGCCCCGGCTGCGTCCTGACGAGCGGCTCGTCGTGCACTTCGGCGCAGTCGATTACGAAGCCACCGTATGGGCGAATCGTTCCATCGTTGGTCGCCACGAGGGTGGATATTCGCCGTTTTCCGTGGACATCACGGAGCACGCGCTTCGGCCTGGACCCATCGAAATGGTCGTTCGCGCATTCGATGATCCTGCGGATCTCGCAAAACCACGCGGCAAGCAAGATTGGCAGCTCGAACCGCATTCGATATGGTACCCGCGGACGACCGGCATCTGGCAAACCGTTTGGCTCGAACGAGTACCCAAAACGCACATTCGGAATCTTCGGTGGATGTCGAGCCTCGATCGGTGGGAAATCGACATGTTCGCCAAAATCGACGAATACCGTGGCGACCGCTTGGAGTTGCGCTTGCGGCTCAGCGCCCGCGGGAGCCTGCTCGTCGACGATCGGTATGCGGTGGTTTCCGGGGAAGTTCATCGGCGTATTGCACTTTCCGATCCTGGAATCGACGATTTTCGCAACATGCTGCTCTGGCGGCCCGGCTCGCCAACGCTCATCGACGCGGAGCTCGAGCTCGTGAAGCCCGACGGGACCATTCTCGATCGCGTGGAGAGTTACACGGCATTAAGAAGCATTGCATTGCAGGGCGAGCGCATCGTTTTTAATGGGCGGCCATATCCGCTACGCATGGTGCTTGATCAAGGATATTGGCCCGAGACGGGTATGACGCCGCCGGACGATGCGGCATTGCGACGCGATGTCGAGCTTGCGCGCGCGATGGGTTTCAATGGTGTGCGCAAGCATCAGAAAATCGAAGATCCTCGCTATTTGTATTGGGCCGATAGGCTCGGGCTGCTCGTATGGGCCGAAATGCCGAGCGCCTATCGATTCACGCTGCAATCCATCGAACGACTGACGCATGAATGGCTCGCCGTCATGGAACGAGATTACAGCCATCCGTGCATCATCGCGTGGGTTCCTTTCAATGAATCCTGGGGCGTGCCGAACCTTCCGGACAATGCGGCGGAGCGGCATTACGTCACGGCGCTTTATCACTTGACCAAAACGCTGGATCCGACGCGTCCGGTCATCGGAAACGACGGCTGGGAGAGCGTCGCCACCGATATCATCGGCATACATGATTACGACGCGGATGCCGAACGTGTGGCTCGCCGTTATCACACCCCCGAAGCGCGACCGCGAATATTGCGACGCGAACGTCCTGGCGGACGTATTTTGGTGCTGGGTGGCTCCCCCGAAGTCGAACATCCGCTCGTATTGTCCGAATTCGGGGGCATTGCGTTCGCCGCCGATGCCGATAAAACGTGGGGGTATTCTCGATGTGCGACGCCCGACGCTTTTGCGGAAACCTACGAGGGATTGCTGGGTGTCGTGCGAGCGGTGGAAATGTTCTCCGGTTTCTGCTATACGCAATTTGCAGATACCTACCAGGAAGCGAACGGCCTGCTCTATGCCGATCGAACGCCGAAAATTCCCCTCGAACGAATTGCAAGCGCCACGCGCGGTCACGCTCGTCTGTGGGAGCTTCCCGATTCGCTCGAGCTATTGGCGTACGAGGGACCACGGCATGAGGGAGCATTGCCGGACCTCGTGGAAGAAGAAATGCTCGGCCATACCGGTGAAGTCCCCCCGCTGGGCGCAACGGAATCGAACGATGAGGAGGAATAGGTGCCAGTAGATTCACCCAGTTTTCATGACGTATTCGGACGCGAGCCCGACGTGGTCGCGCATGCTCCTGGCCGAGTGAATCTCATTGGTGAACACACCGATTACAATGGCGGATTCGTTCTTCCGATTGCAACACCACAAGAAACGTTCGTCGCGCTCGCCAGGCGTAACGATCGCGTGGTGCGGGCATGGAGCGACGCCATCGGTGAAGCTCCGGAGCTTTACATTTTGGGCGAAGAAACGAGGCGCGGATCGTGGATCGACTACGTTCAAGGGGTCACGCGCATTCTCGCAGACGAGGGGCATTCCCTCGAGGGATTCGACGTGCGCATTACGTCGAAGGTTCCTGTCGGTAGCGGTTTGTCCTCGAGCGCAGCGCTCGAAGTATCGCTCATGCGAGGATTGCGAAGGCTGTTTCGATTGAACATCGACGACGTGGCCATTGCGCTCGCGGGTAAGCGCGTGGAAAACGACTTCGTCGGCGCGCCAGTCGGCATCATGGATCAAATGGCATCGAGCCTTGCGAGCACGGATGCGGCGCTTTTTTTAAATACACGCAATCTGCATCATGAATTCATTTCATTTCCAACCAATGGCGAGCTCATCGTCATCGCATCGGGCGTCACGCATCAGCACGCTGGAGGAGAATATCGCACGAGGCGCGCGGAATGCCAGCGCGCAGCATCCTTGCTCGGCGTCGCGCAACTATGCGATTTGACACCGGATACCGCGCATCTCGAGAACCTTCCCGATCTGCTCGCTCGGCGTGCGCGGCATGTGATAACAGAAAATGCACGCGTGCTCGAGGCTGTTTCGGCGCTGCGCACCGGTGACTTGGATGCGCTCGGTCGGCTCTTTCACGCTTCGCACGTATCGATGCGCGATGATTACGAGGTATCCACGTCTGAAATCGATACGCTCGTCGCGCTCGCGGAAAACGAGCCCGACGTGCTAGGTGCCCGCTTGACCGGCGGTGGTTTTGGCGGATCCGTCGTCATGGTGGCCAAACGCGGAAGTGGCGCCGGCGCAGCAGCGCGTATTGCAGCGGCTTATGCCATGCGGACAGGTAAAACGCCCACGGTGCTCTTGCCCGTGCAATCGTAGCGGCCGAACGCATCCGAATAGAGCAATTATCGCCCAAGTCGAACCGCTACGCTTGGCATGACATTTGACATGGTGGTCATCCGGAGGTTCTTCAATGAATACCCGAGGTGCGATGGCTGCGCGCGAACCGGTATTGCAAGAAAAGCGCAGCCTTGACGTCATTTGCCTATCTCACCTACGCTGGAATTTCGTTTTTCAAAGACCGCAACACCTGCTCACGCGTTGTGCATCACGTCGCCGCGTTTTTTTCTTCGAGGAACCCGTCATTGCCGACGGTCCACCGCGACTCGCGCTCGACCAAGCGTATCCAGGCGTGTGGGTCGCCGTGCCACATGTGCCTCCCGGACTCTCCGTGACGCAAACCGAAGATACCCAACGTACGCTGCTCGCCGGATTATTCAGGACGAACGCCATCGAGGATTTCATCCTTTGGTATTACACGCCAATGGCGCTCGGGTTTACGAGCCATCTCGATGCCCATACCATCGTATACGATTGCATGGACGAGCTCTCGGCGTTCGCTCATGCGCCGAAAGCCCTGCGAGAGCGTGAAAAGGAACTTTTTCGACGTGCACACGTCGTATTTACCGGCGGCCATAGCCTGTACGAGGCCAAGCGATCATTTCATCACAACATTCATGCCATTCCAAGCAGCGTGGATGTGGCGCATTTTGCGGAGGCACGCCGATCGGCGAACGGCACCGAACCTGCGGATCAGGCCGGCATTCCTCATCCAAGGCTCGGTTTTTTCGGTGTGATGGACGAACGATTGGATGTGAACCTTTTGGCCGCCGTGGCTCGAGCGCGGCCCGATTGGCACTTCGTCATGGTCGGCCCGGTCGTGAAAATCGATCCGGCGACATTGCCGCGCATGCCGAACATTCATTGGCTGGGGATGAAAAAGTACGACGAATTGCCCAGGTATCTCGCGGGCTGGGACGTCGCGGTTTTGCCTTTTGCACGCAACGAGGCAACTCGATTCATCAGTCCCACGAAAACGCCGGAATACCTTGCCGCGGGAAAACCCGTGGTATCGACGTCGATCCGCGATGTCGTGCGGCCTTATGGCGAACAAGGTTTCGTGCATATTGCTGACACGGCCGACCATTTCATTCGGGCTGTCGAAGAATGCCTCGCGGAAGAAGGACAAGCCCGAGAGCAGAGGATAGCACGGGTCGATGCGCTGCTTTCGCGAATGTCATGGGATTCGACCTACGATCACATCGAGGGTCTCCTGCAATCTTGTTTTTCTGCCAGATGAGGAGGTTCCGTGTTCGATTACATGATCGTCGGCGCAGGCTTTGCCGGAAGCGTGCTCGCGGAGCGTCTGGCGCGAGGCTCGGGAAAACGTGTCCTCATCGTGGACAGACGCCCGCACATCGGCGGCAATGCATTCGATCATCACGACGACGACGGCATTCTCGTCCATCGGTACGGGCCACACATCTTTCACACGAATTCGCGGGAGGTCTTCGATTACTTGTCGCAATTCACGCTGTGGCGCCCGTACCAGCACCGAGTGCTCGCTTCCGTCGACGGGCAGCTCGTACCGATTCCGATCAATCTCGATACGGTGAACAAGCTCTACAATTTGTCGCTCAATTCATTCGAAGTCGAAGCGTTTTTCGCAGGGCGTGCTGAAAAAGTCGAACGTATCAAGACATCCGAAGACGTCATCGTCAGCAAAGTGGGCCGAGAGCTCTACGAAAAGTTTTTCCGCGGCTACACGCGCAAACAATGGAACCTCGACCCGTCCGAGCTCGACGCGTCCGTGACGGCCCGCATTCCCATTCGAACCAATCGAGACGATCGGTACTTCACCGACACCTACCAGGTCATGCCGCTTCATGGTTACACCCGATTGTTCGAACGAATGCTCGATCATTCCAACATCAAAATCATGCTATGCACCGACTACCGGGACGTGGAGCACGTGATTCCTCATGCGGAATTGATCTACACCGGCCCCATCGATGCGTATTTCGATCATTGTTACGGCAAACTTCCCTACCGATCGCTCGAATTTCGATTCGAAACGCGCAACGTCGAAGTCGCGCAACCCGCACCGGTCATCAATTACCCGAACGAGCACGCCTACACGCGCGTGACGGAGTTCAAGTATCTCACGGGCCAAGAGCACCGAAAAACGAGCGTCGTTTACGAATTCCCGCGGGCGGAAGGGGACCCCTATTACCCGATACCGCGACCTGAAAATGCCGAGCTTTATCGCAAGTACGAGGCTCTGGCGCAAGCGACGAAGAACGTTCACTTCGTCGGCAGGCTTGCCACGTACAAGTATTACAACATGGACCAGGTGGTCGCCCAAGCGCTCACGCTTTATTCAAAAATCGCAGGACTTTCGCGAAAAGAAAGTACGGTCGTGCGAGCTGCATGAGCGAGAAAATCATGAACGCGGACCTCGAAATATGGGCGGGGATCGAGTGCACGGTCAATCGCGTCGGAGACGTCTATTTCGATCAACTCCAGCGTAATGGGCACTGTGGGCGCATCGAAGACTTGGACCGCTTCGGAGCGCTCGGCATACGTACCGTGCGTTATCCCGTGCTGTGGGAATCGGTCGCCCCCGAAGGAATCGACAAAGCCAATTGGTCCTGGGCCGACGAGCGGCTCGGGCGACTCCGCGAGCTGGGCATTCGGCCCATCGTGGGGCTCTGCCATCATGGCAGTGGGCCGCGACAAACGAGTTTGGTGAAGCGATCATTTGCCGATGGTATCGAGGAGTATGCGCACGCCGTCGCGGAGCGTTATCCGTGGGTCGACGCGTATACGCCGGTGAACGAACCGCTCACGACGGCGCGATTCAGCGCGCTCTACGGTTTGTGGTATCCGCATCTGTGCGACCCGGTGAACTTTCTCCGCGCGCTCGTCGTGCAATGTTTCGCGACCGTGCGAGCCATGCGTGCGGTGCGCTCGAAAAATCCCGCCGCAAAACTCGTACAAACCGAGGACTTTGGCCGAACGACCAGCACGCCAAAACTTGCTTATCAGGCCGAACATGAAAATCAACGCCGGCTGCTCGGCACCGACCTGCTCGTGGGTCGCGTGGGCCCGGAGCATCCGCTTTACGATTATGTCGTTCATCATGGCATAGGCGAAGCGGAGCTTGCCTATTTTCGTGATCATACGTGCGCGCCGGACATCCTTGGAATCAATTATTATGTCACGAGCGACCGGTTCCTGGACGAGCATTTGGACGCGTATCCGGTATGTCTGCACGGTGGAAATGGCCGTGATGCCTACGCAGACGTGGAAGCCGTGCGTGTGGCAGGACAATCGCTCGTGGGGCACATCGAGCTTTTGCGCATGTTGTGGCGGCGTTATCGCATTCCGCTCGCCATCACGGAAGCGCACCTCGGAGGCGGCCGCGAAGAGCAGCTCCGGTGGTTTGTCGAAGCATACCGCGCAGCCCAAGCAGCGCGTGCCGAAAACGTCGACGTTCGCGCTGTCACGTTATGGGCGCTGCTCGGGTCTTTCGATTGGAACACGCTGGTCACACGCGACGCGGGCCATTACGAGCCCGGCGCCTTCGACGTGCGTGCTCCCGCCCCGCGTCCCACCGCGCTCGCTACGATTGCGTGTGCGCTCGTGCAGGGGCGCGAGCCCGATCACCCGGTGCTCGACGTCCCAGGCTGGTGGCATAGGCCCGATCGCATTCTGTACTCGCCAAGGCCGCTCGCGACGCTTACGAATGACGCTCCGCCGAATCCAGCGCCGCGATCGATCCTCATTACCGGGGCCTCGGGGACGCTTGGTGCCGCATTCGGACGCATCGCTCCATTACGAGGTTTGCCGTGCCGGCTCGTCACGCGCAAAGAAATGGACATTGCGGATTCGTCGTCCGTCAATCGAATGCTCGACGAATCCTCGCCCTGGGCGGTCATCAATGCTGCGGGCTACGTGCGCGTCGATGATGCCGAGCGCGAGCCGGAGCGTTGCGAACGAGAAAACGTCATGGGTCCGAATGTCCTTGCCCGCGTGTGCCGTGAGCGATCCATTCGAATGGTGACGTTTTCGTCGGATCTCGTCTTCGATGGCGCTCGAGGACGTCCCTACGTCGAAAGCGACGACGTGTCGCCGCTTGGCATTTATGGGAAAACCAAGGCACTCGCCGAACGAATCATCGTGGAAACGAATGACGAAGCGCTCGTGATTCGCACGGCCGCATTCTTCGGTCCATGGGACGAACACAATTTCATATTTCGAGCCCTTCGCGCACTGCTCCTGGGTGGGAGTTTCCGAGCTGCGGAAGACTCGGTCGTATCGCCGACGTATGTACCGGACCTCGTGAATGCCGTGCTGGATTTGCTGATTGACGGTGAATCGGGAATCTGGCACGTTGCCAATCAAGGAGCCGTTTCGTGGCTGGAATTGGCGCGGTCGAGCGCGGTGTTCGCAGGAATCGACACGACGGGACTCGTGGGATGTCCATCGAGCGCGCTCGGGTTTCGAGCTCCACGTCCTGCCTATTGCGTGCTAGGAAGTGAACGGGCTATTCTTTTGCCTTCACTGGATGATTCTCTGAACAGGTACATTTCGGAGCGGGCCATTCCCTTCGCGGGGGAAGATACCGCTCGATGGAGGGGCGCATGCGCGTCATGGTGACCGGCGGCGCGGGGTACATTGGCAGCGTCGTAACGCAAGAGCTATTGGCAGACGGGCACGAGGTCGTCGTTTATGATGACTTGTCGAAAGGTCATCGCGAATCGGTGATGTCCGAAGCAGCGTTCGTCGAAGCCGATTTGCTCGATGCAAAGTCCCTTCGCTCGGCGCTCGAGACGCACGGCGTCGAGGCCGTCGTTCACATGGCTGCACGCTCGCTCGTGGGAGAATCCGTGTCGGATCCAGCAGCGTATTACCGGACAAACGTCGTCGGGGGGCTCGTGCTGCTCGATGCCATGCGAAGCTTGGGAATTCGTCCGCTCGTATTTTCGTCGACCGCGGCGGTTTATGGTGAAACGGGCAAGCAGCCGATTGAAGAAGACGATCCCATTTGCCCGACGAATCCTTATGGCGAAACGAAATGGGCCTTCGAGAAAGCGCTCGGGCATTACGACCGCGCGTATGGTACGCGGTACGTGAGCTTGCGGTATTTCAATGCAGCCGGTGCCAGCGACAGGTTTGGCGAGCAGCACGACCCCGAGACGCATCTCGTGCCGCTCGTGCTCCAAGCGGCCCTAGGAAAGCTCGATGAAGTGGTCATTTTTGGCGACGATTATCCCACGAAAGATGGAACCTGCGTGCGCGATTATATTCACGTGACGGACCTCGCGCGGGCCCACGTGCTCGCGCTCGAAGCGCTCATGCGCGGCGGGGAAAGTAAAGTTTACAACCTCGGTTGTGGCGGCCAAGGGTATTCCGTGCGCCAAGTCGTCGACGTCGCTCGTGACGTATGCGGAAAAGACATTCCCGTGCGCATGGGTCCACGCCGTCCGGGCGATCCGGCGGTGCTCGTCGCAAGCTCGGAACGTATTGCTCGCGAGCTCGGGTTTCGCCCGCAATATTCGGATTTGCGTGAAATCGTGGCGTCCGCATGGCAGTGGCTGCGCCGACATCGAGCAGGTCCAGGCCACGTCATCGAAGCCGCCGAGTAAAAATTATCACAATTTTGTGCCGTGTCGGACGATAGGCAGATACGTCCACACTGTTTTTTTGCCATAAACCGTGCAAGAAAAACTGTTGGCTCCGATACGTTCACTTGTGGTCCCATGCTACCGGCCTAGACACTCATCTGGCTCAGCATGTTCTGGCGCTTCTGGTGCCAAGGATAAGTGCAAACGATTTTTCTTGAAAACTTGTACTGCAGCTAGGTATCGTGCAGTCCGGGTAGAATCACGTCAAGGGGACTGCATGAGCTTGGCCAGCAGTGGAGACTGGTTAGCTACGCTGGCAGCACGACTTGCTTGCGACAGCGACACCGATCAGGCCGACGCTTACGCAACGGCACCAGAGCTCGTTGTCAATGCCCTTGGTGGGGGTGCCGCACTCGTGTACTCCCTCGACGATACTGGATGGGTGCTCACCCTCACATCTCAGTACGGTGCACCTTCCGAGCTGCTCGAGCGCATCAGTTCCGTCCCCATTGATTCGGCCAACCTCGCCGCCGTGGTAGCTCGGACGCGGAGGGTTCAGGATGTCGACGGAGCGGCCGAGGACGCGCCGCCCGATGCGCGTGCCGGCCTGGAGCTTGGCTGCGGGCGCTGGGCGATTGCGATTCCATTCGTCTCGGACCATCGGATCGTTGGCGTACTGGTATGCTTTTCTGCCTGGCCCGAAGGCGACCGAGAACGATTGCAGTCCTTGCTGCTAGCGCTCGCCGCCGTGCTCGCAAAAACGCTGGCGCGAGCTCGCCCGACGGAAGCGAATACGTCGACAGCTCGTTCGAGCGTATTCCGAGGCGCGCAAGATGCCATTTTCATTGCCGACGACGACGGTCGCATCGTCGATGTCAATCCGTACGCATGCGAGCTGTTCCGAGCGTCGAAGGACGAGCTATTGTATTGGACGGTATTCGATTTGGCGCTACTTGACATGAAGCCGACGCTCGAGGAGCGATGGCCACATTTTCTCGTAGAAGGCGCGTCCCGGGGCCGAGGGCCATTTCGGCGGGCGGACGGCAGCTCTTTCATGGGCGAATTCGCGGCGCAGGCCCATTTCGTACCCCATAGGCACATGTCCATCGTCCGCGACATCAGCGCGCAAGCAGAGCTCGAACAACGACTCCGACTCAGTGAAACGCGATCGTCTCGCGTCGAGCGAGCAGGCCACATTGGCACGTGGGATTGGACGGTCGATACCGATGATGTTTATTGGTCGGACGAGCTATTTCGACTGTTCGGGCGCGAACCGACGAAGGAGAAGCTGACGTATGCAGACGTCTTGTCGCGGATACAGCCCGATGACCGCGCAGCCATCATTCATGTCATCGACGGAGCGCTTCGCGGGGTCGCCCCTTTTTCGGTCGATTACCGCGTCATTCGCCCCGACGGCCAGGAGCGGACGTTGCACGCCGAGTGCGATGTCAGCCGCGACGAATACGGACGCGTGACGCACGTCTTCGGCGTGGTGCAGGACGTCACCGACAAACGCGCCGCAGAGCGTGCGCTGCAAAAGAGTGAATTGCTCTTCAGGCAGGTCCTGGAGACATTGCCCGTCGGCGTATGGGTTTCCGACGAACATGGCCAGCTCATCATGGGCAATTCCGCAGGAAAACACATTTGGGGCGGCGTGGCGCTCGTGGGTATCGATCGATTCGGCGAAGTCAAGGCATGGTGGGCCGATACCGGCAAGCGAATCCAAATCGATGAATGGGCTCTGACCCGGGCCATACGCAAGGGCGAAACCGTGCTGAACGATTGCCTCGAAATTGAGACATTCGACGGCGAACGCAAATTCGTCTTGAACTCGGCAGCACCCGTGCTCGACCCCGACGGCCGGATCCTCGGCGCTTTTGCCATCAATGAAGACGTGACCACACGCCGAAAGCTGGAACGAGAGCGAGAGCGGCTCGTCGAAGCATTGTCGACGGAGCAACGATGGCTTCAAAGCATCTTCGAGCGATCGCCCGTCGGCATCGTATTCTGCCGGCAAACAAAGGACGAAAAACCCAAGCTCATCGCCAATCATCGCGCGGAGGAATTGCTGAGATTGGATTTTTCGGCGCCCGACGCTCTCGATGTCCTACGACAACGCATGCGTCATCCCGACGGATCGGCATTGCCGGAAAGCGAGCTTTCGCTGGAACGTACGCTACGTGGCGAAACCGTCATCGGTCGAGAATTGCTCATTCACCGGCCCCCGGAGCGAGATCTTTACATTTTGGTCAATGCATCGCCCATCTGCAGCGACAGTGGGCAGTTTGTCGGGGCCATGCTGACCTACGAGGACGTCACTTCGCTCAAACAGCTCGAACGATTGCGCCAAGAATGGACGAGCATCGTCGCCCATGATTTGCGGCAACCGGTCGCAACCATTGCAACCGTGGCAAGCTTGCTCCAGCGATCGTCGAACGATCCCAAGGTCGTCACGCGTGCCGAGCGCATCATCCAAAGCGTGAAACGGCTCGACCGAATGATCGGCGACTTGACGGACGTGTCACAAATGGAGGCCCATCGGATCGAGCTTCTGCCCGTGCCCACGGACATTGCGGCACTGCTTCGGCGCGTGACCGAAGCAAGCGAGCACCACGAACGCATGACGCTGCTCATCCGCGGCGACATTCCGCGGCTGTCCGTGGATCCGCAACGCATGGAACAGATCATCGAAAACCTACTTTCCAATGCGATCAAATATGGCACTCCAGGAACGCCAATTGAAATCACCCTGGAACGCGGCGAAAGCGAAATCCTCATTTCGGTGCGCAATGAAGGCCTGGGAATCGCCCCCGAAGAGCTGCCCACGTTGTTCGAGCGCTTTCAGCGTGGGCACGCGCATGGTGGCCCCATCAAAGGCCTCGGACTTGGACTCTACATCGTACGCGGGCTCGTTGAGGCGCATGGCGGACACATCGACGTGTACAGCACCCCTGGAGAAACGACTACATTTCGATTCACTTTGCCAATGTTGCCCACCGGTGGCGAGCCGACGACATCATCATCCGGCTGACCATCGAGTGCCTCGCATTGCACACAATCCGTTTTTCCCGACTACCGGCGGCCGTTTTTCGTAAAACTTAATTTTATAATTTTGTCGTAATTACCGATTTACACGAAGACCTCGACGGCCATCGAGTTTGCGCATATACCTGTGACCTGCGCTCCGCTGTAGGTCCATGAATGCTCCGAATGCTCACGACTCGTGACGACCGATTGGTTGCAGAAAACGCTGACTTGCGCCGCCGTTTGGCAGAGGCCGAGGCGACGATCGCGGTTCGTGTTCGGCAGCAACAAGCACTTGCCAACATCGGCATGAGCGCGATCCACGAACAGGATCTTCAGACGCTCTTCGACAAGGCTGTGGAGACGCTCGCCAATACGCTCGACGTGCCCCTGTGCAAGGTCCTCGAACTGCTGCCTGGCGACACGAATGTGCTGCTTCGAGCGGGCGTGGGATGGCGTGATGGCCTCCTGGGCGAAGCGACGGTGAGTACTGGGCTGGATTCCCAAGCAGGCTACACATTGTGGGTCGGCGAACCCGTCATCGTCGAAGACTTGCGCACGGAGACGCGGTTTTCGGGGCCGCCGCTTTTGCGCGATCATGGCGTCGTGAGCGGGCTCAGTTGCATCATCGCGGGCTCGAAAACGCGAGCGTGGGGAGTGCTCGGTGCGCACTCGACGTCCCTTCGGCATTTCACGCAAGACGACGTCGCGTTCGTGCAAGGCGTGGCCAACGTGCTCGCAGCAGCCATTCAGCGTCATCAGGGGACGGAGCAACTACGCATCAGCGAGGCTCGTTTTTCCGGGTTGATTCATTCTGCCATGGATGCCGTGATCGCGGTGAACGACGAGCAGCGCATCGAGCTCTTCAATCCGGCGGCCGAGCAGATGTTCGGGTATTCCGTGTGCGAAGCCATTGGCATGCCGCTCTCGCGGCTCATTCCGGAACGTTTTCGGGCGGCGCATCACGAGCACGTCAAACGTTTCAATCGCACAGGGCAAACCCCTCGCAGGATGAGCGCGCTCGGCGAATTGAGTGCACTGCGCAAAAATGGCGAGGAGTTTCCCATCGAAGCATCCATTGCGCGCAGCGAGGTCGCGGGGCAAAAGTTATCGACGGTCGTTTTGCGCGACATCAGCGAGAGAAAAGCTGCGGAAGAGAAATTGCGGGCCAGTGAGAATTTTTATCGTCAAACGCTCGAATCGATCCCCGGCATGACGTTCACCAATACACCCGATGGAATTTGTGATTATGTCGGCGAACAATGGGTCGAATTCTCCGGCGTACCGGCCTCCGAACTGCTCGGGAGCGGCTGGGCGAACATTCTCCACCCCGACGACCGCGAGCGCGTTGTGTCGACATGGCGCGCTGCTGTCGAAACGTTCGACGACGACTATGACGCGGAATACCGAGTCCGGAGGCGAGACGGCGAGTACGAGTGGTTCAAGTTGCGGGCACGTGCCATTCGTGATGAATCTGGACGGATCGCGCGCTGGTTTGGCACGGGTATCAGCATCAATAACCTCAAGAAAGCCGAAGAAGCTCTAAAAGAAGCCGATCAGCGCAAAGATGAATTTTTGGCCATGCTCTCGCACGAGCTCCGCAATCCGCTCGCGCCCATTCTCAATGCTGTTCAAATTCTCCGGTTGCTCGGGCCCAAAGAGCCGAAACTCGAGCGAGCGCGTGACATGATTGAACGGCAGGTGAATCACCTGTCCCGTCTCGTGGACGACTTGCTCGACGTATCGCGCGTTTCGCGAGGCAAGATCAAGCTCCAAAAGACACGCCTCGACCTGGCCGACGTCATACGGCAAGCCGTGGAAACGAGCCGGCCGCTGATCGACGCCCGGCACCACGAGCTGCGCGTGACATTGCCCGGAAAACCCATTTGCGTGGAAGCCGACTTGACTCGACTGGCGCAAGTGGTGAGCAATTTGCTGAACAACGCCGCCAAGTACACCGACGATGGGGGCATCATCGAATTGGCGGCCGAGCAGCATGGAGAGTTCAAGCGCGGGGAGGCTATCATTCGCGTGCGTGACAATGGTCGAGGAATTGAATCCAAAGCACTCGGGAAGCTGTTCGATATGTTCTACCAAGTGGATCGCAATCTAGACCGGTCGGAGGGTGGATTGGGCATTGGTTTGTCGCTCGTGCGGAGCCTCGTCGACATGCACGGCGGTCGCGTCGAAGCTCACAGCGATGGGCGTGGCAAAGGAAGCGAATTCGTCGTGCGACTCCCCGAATTGTGCGACGATTCCCCAAGCGAGGATGCGGACGACGAAGGCGGCAAGGTAAAACCACAGGGTGGGCTGCGGATTCTCGTCGTGGATGACAACTCCGATTCTGCGGAGACCATGGCCATGCTCCTCGAAATCGACGGCCATGAGCTGTTCGTGGCCCACGACGGCAAAAAAGCCGTCGAGGTGGCCTTGGCAGAGCGGCCCGCGGTGGTCTTGCTCGATATCGGTTTGCCCTATCTCAATGGCTACCAAGCCTGCCGCGCCATGCGCGAGGGTGGATTGACGGACGCGCTCGTCGTGGCAATGACCGGATATGGTCAAGACGACGACCGGCGCATGTCGGAAGAAGCCGGCTTTGACGCGCACTTGGTCAAACCCGTGGAGCTTCCGACGGTCCGGGAGCTATTGGCTCACCGGACTCTGCGCACCAAATAAAGTTTGCATCGCAATGGCTCAAAGGGGCGCAAAACGCGCCCACATGACCGGCTCGAATGCAAAGAGCTCGTCCACGTGGTCGCCAACCATGAAAGTGGCAGCGAGCGGCGTGACGCCCAGCGATACGTAGCGCGAAAGCAGAAAACCCACGCCCCATCGAGCCTGCGCGACGAAGGCATTTCGCGATGCGAAAAAGGGCAAATCGAAGGATACGCGCGAATAGGAAAATGTAGCGGACACATCCATTTCAATATACCTGTTCAAGCCGAAAACGATGCGCCCCTGCGCGCCTGCCCCCGCGTGCGTGGAATCGAACGTGCGGACGAATCGACCCTCGGCACCAACCTCGTATCGAAAGCGACGATCGAAGGGCACCCGGTACATCGCCTCCAATCCAAAACTTGCACCATTGGAGATTTCCCACCGCCCCGGCACGAAAAAACCTCCCACCGAAACTCCCAAGCCCAAACGGCGCTTGTTGTATTCGACTTGCTGATCCTCTTTCAACGAGGACCACGGATCCGCAGGCTTTGCTTGAGCAAATGCAACATTTGCTACAAACAGACAAGCACAAGAGAGAAGGGGCACGAGCACGATCGAAGTCTTCACGGCCGCCTCCTCGCACGCAAAAAGAGATACGCCACGGGGGCGAAGAGCCATAATGCCGTGCCCATCGGCGCGGGCAGCGGAGACTTTCCACGGCGCGGGCGCATGCTGCATTGGCTTGCGTGAATCGCCGCGGGCCTCAGGGGCAATGCTGCGCCGACCTCCGCTTTTCGCACCGAATTTTGGGAGAGAGCATCGCAAATCTCGACACACGCTTCGCAAGCGTTGGCAGCCGTTTCGCAATCGCTCGCGCATTCCTGGCAATCGTTGCCCTTGTTGTCGCAATATCTGCAATCATTGCACGCATCGTCGCAGTCCGTCGAGCTGCCCGTGGCGACCTGCGGCTCTCCTTTCTGCAAACAACTATCGATGATCGAAATGCATTCGTCGTTCGTCGCAAAAAGCACGGCATCGTCGCGCGTGCGTACGGGCATGGCCGCGCACGGCGGATAGGCCGATTCGACGCATTCCTTCACGGCGTCCAAACTCAAAAGAGCAATGATGCAAATGGCCGAAGCGTGCGACGTATCGAGGTTGACCCAGCCGCATTCCGCATTGGCATCGCCGAATGATTGATCCGTCGGCACGTGCGAGCACGACGACGTGAAACCGCATTGACACGTGTTTCGAACTTGGGAAGCACAGCTATTCAAATCATCCGGAATGGCATACGGACTGAAATCCACAGAGAGCGGTTTTGACGGCGGCGCTGGGCTCATGTCGCCGGGAACTGCTGGCAATGGCACGACGACGCTTTCGTCTTCGAGCGCCGAGAGCGCGACGAGCCATGATTCGTTCACGTACACTTTGTCGTCCCACGCGATTGCACCCACGGGCAAGCCGCTCATTCGCACGATGCTCTTTGCCTGCGTGCGCGATACGAGCCCTCGTAAGGTTTTTCCCGCCCGACCTCGGATCGCCGCCTCTTCGAATGGCGCTGCCACGGCATTCGCCTTGCCGCGCACATCGAGCGGTCCGGCAAACGCGACATCGGCTTCCGACGGCGCACGCGCATCGAGCTGTGCATGGCCGTCGTTCGTCGACAATTCGCCGAGAATCAGCGCGTCTTCGCCTTCGGCTTCGCGCAGCGCATCTGCTGCTGCAATGAGGTTATCGAAGGTGGGGACATCCGGCAGCTTGAATGCGACCGGTTCCGCGTCCACACGCTCGGCCTCTTCCATCCGCACCGCAAGCGTTCGCCGCGAATCTTCGGGCAGGGTCGCCATCACCTCGGGCGACGCCTGCAGCGCGTCACGGAGCGGCAAAACGTCGTAAGGAGGCAACGACTCCTCGCCGCAGCCCGAGAGGATTCCAAGCAGCATGACGGCCGAAAGCGCTACGTTCTGCTTTTTGCGAGAAATGAACGAAAACACCATGCTGCGCCCGCCCTTTGCACGTGCGTGACCGACGTGTCGCCGGACCATGCAAAGCATACCACGTGCGGCCGGGCGACCGCAACAGCGTCATCAATCCGGGGTCGCGAGCAAAAGCCGCAACAAGAGGTGCACGTTCGAGACGACGAACGTAAAGCGCTCGGGGCCTCGCAAGCCGGTGATCCTCGCGAGCAAAAGGCGCGTTGGCAAATACGCCAGAGCCCACACGAAGAGCGCCATCCCGGCAAAACCGCGCCCCTCGAGACGCCCGAGCATCAAGAAGACCTCGACGCCGGCAAGATACGCGGCGTACACGACGGCCATGACCGCGGTTTGACGAGCAATCCACTCGGCCGCGCGATCCATCCAAAACGCGCGTTTGAATAGCCCCAGAATGACCGTCGCGATGACCGGTACGACGTGCACCACGATGCATCCACCGATCAACCACCCGGGCACGCGCGCGCGCTGCGCAAAAACCAGCGTCGGCACGAGCCACCCGAGCAAGTAAAACAAGATGAAGATGGTATCCGATGCCTTTTGGACGAAGCCCGGCCGTTCGGTGAAGAAGCCGAGTTTGTCCGAACGAATGAGGCCCGTGAGCATCGCGGCTGGGACCATCACCATGTGGAGCACGCCGAGGGCGAACGCCGATTCATTGCGATAGCCGGTCACCAAATCGAAGACCGGGTCGATGCCCAGCACGAGCAGCACCAGCGTCAAGAGCACATCCGCCGCGACACCAAGCCAGGGCGCCGCTTTTCGAGGCTCCGGCGCGTCTCGTTGCGTTTCGAGGGCGTGCGTCGACATGCGCCACGTATACAACCGCGAGCGGCGCGACAAGTCAATCCGTCTGCATGGGAGGTCCCGCGCGTCCCGAAGAATTCGGGCTGCGACCGGGCATCATTCAGGATCGATTCGGTACACCCTACCGTTGTTCGAGCTATCCGTGATGATGTAAAGCTCGCCGCTCGTGTCCTCACCAAACGACGTAATGCCGCCAGGGAGGGACGGGCTGTCGAGATCCGCCGATATCTCTCCCTCTTTGATGATGGTCCCCTTGTCCCATGCCAGCGTGTACACGCGTTTGGTGCAAAAGTCCCCATAAAGATAGGTCCCGACGAGCCCAGGGATTTTCGTGCCACGATAAACGTAGCCCCCGGTTATCGAGCAATCATCCATCGGCGCGCCATTCTTGTGATTGTATTCAGTCACCGGCAACGTCATCCCCGACATGTCGCAGCCCTGCGCCGGCTCGAAACAGTGCTTGCCCTCCATGATGTCCCAGCCGTAGTTCTTGTTCCCATCGGAAGGCGCCTCGATGTTGACTTCCTCCCATTGATTCTGCCCGACATCCGCGATGTAAAGATGATTCGTGCAGCGATCGAAGCTGAAGCGCCACGGATTGCGCAGTCCCCAATCCCACACGTATTGATCGCCGTCGGTGATGTTGCCCGCGGGCGCTTGAGGGTGCTTGTCGACGTCAATGCGAAGGATCTTGCCGAGCTGACTATTTTTGTTTTCAGCGTTGTCGAATGGATCGCCACCGCCACCACCATCCCCCGTGCCAATGTAAAGGTACCCGTCGGACCCGAAGGCGAGCATGCCGCCATTGTGGTTGGTATGGTCCGGATGCGGAACGGTGAGCAGCACCTTGGCTGAACCCGGGTCTGCGACGTCCGGCGTGCCCATGCCGCGCGTATACTCGGCAATCTCGATGGCCCCGTCGGGTTCACGCGTGTAATAAATGTAAAATCGTCCGTTGGCCACGTATTGCGGGTGAAACGCGAGCCCCAAAAGGCCTCGTTCGTTCGCTCCTGCTTCGACCACGCCCGCCGCATCCAAAAATGGCTCGGCAACCAGCGCCCCATCTTTGACGATACGAATTCGACCTGGCTTTTCGAGCACGTAAAGCCGCGTCGTATCCTCGGGTGCCCCCGTGACGAACGTCGGTCGCGCAAGGCCATTCACAACCTCGGTCAGCTTCATCGCCGGCAAATCCGCTGACGTGCCAGGTGCACACGCCATCGGCATGCCGCCACCGCCCGCAGTTCCTCCACCAGCGCCTCCCATACCGCCACCACCGCTGGAGCTCGAACTGCTCGCGCCCCCCTCGCCTCCACCACTGCTGCTCGACGCCGAAGACGAAGACGACGTCCCCGTGGTTGGATCCGAGCTGCACCCTTGCCCAACGACCAGAGCACCGGAAAAACCGGCAATACCAAGGAAAGCCCAACGAATTTTCGAAGTGAACACGTTCATGCACCCATCGTACGCCAAAGACATACGACTGTCCATGGGGCGCATTGCAGACGCAATCTTCATCGCGTGTCCTTTTAATTTGTATATTTTCGCACCATACGCGGGCGGCGTGAACTACGAAAGGTTTGTCATTCTTGAATATCCTCGTGGTGTTCGTCGATAAAATGGGTCGCGGCCCCCGGTCCACTTGGGCTAGGGTGCCGCCTCATGAGAAGCCCTCTCGTCGCGCCACGCAAACGCTCGCCTCTCGCTGCGCTGCTCGCTTGGCCTACGCTGCTGGTCGTTGCCTGCGCTTGCGCATGCGCGCCTCGACACGTCATACCGAATGATGCGGCCAAAGCGCCCGCGATTGCTCTGCAAACGGAGCCCGACGCGGAGAGCGCTACGCCACGACCGCTCAGCGCCGCAGAAACCAAAATCGTATCGTACATCGACGAGCACAACGACGAAGCGATCGCGCTGCTCGAACGGGTCGTGAACATCAATAGCGGTACGTTGAGCTTCGATGGGGTGCGCAAGGTCGGGGAAGTTTTCGCAGAAGAATTTCGTGCAATCGGTTTCGAAACGCGATGGATCCCAATGGACACGGTGAATCGAGCCGGGCATCTCTTCGCCGAACGCAAAGGAACGGCCGGCAAGCGCGTGCTGCTCATCGGGCACCTCGATACGGTGTTCGAGAAGGACAATCCATTTCAACGTTTCGAGCGAATCTCGAAGGACGCGGCGAAGGGCCCTGGGGCGCTCGACATGAAAGGCGGCGACATTGCCATTCTATACGCACTCAAAGCGCTCGGAGCCGCCGGGGTGCTCGATGGAACGCAAATCATCGTGGCTTTCACGGGCGACGAAGAAAGCGCGGGCGATCCGGTCGAGTTGGCGCGTAGGGATCTGGTGGAAGCTGCGCGGCGCAGCGACGCGGCGCTCGAATTCGAGCAAGGCGTTGGCGGCCCGAACAGCGCCACCGTCGCGCGCCGCGGGAGCACGTCGTGGAAACTGCAAGTGCGAGGCAAACCCGGGCACTCGTCGGTCATTTTTTCCAACGACGCGGGCGCCGGAGCCATTTACGAGGCGTCGCGCATCCTGCACACGTTTTATGACGAGCTTCGAGGCGAAAAGTATCTCACGTTCAACGCCGGCCTCATCGTGGGCGGCAACATCGCCGACGAACAGCGCGGGCAAGCGGCTGCATCGGGCAAGTCCAACATCATTGCACAAACGGCATCGGTCACCGGTGATTTGCGCACGCTGACCATGGAGCAGCTCGAGCGGACCAAGGAGCGCATGCGCGCGATTGTCAAGAAAAACTTGCCGCAAACTTCGGCGGAAATCGTATTCGAGGACGGTTACCCTCCCATGGCGCCGACCGAAGGCAACTTCGCGCTGCTCCGCGAGCTTCAGGGCGTGAGCCGCGACCTTGGCTTTGGCCCGGTCGACGTCATCGATCCTGGCAAACGCGGCGCCGCCGACGTATCGTTCGTCGCGCCATTCGTGGCCTCGCTTGCAGGCCTGGGCCCCTCGGGCGACGGCTCGCATGCGCCCGGAGAAACCGTGGACCTCACGTCCCTGCCGCTGGTCACCAAACGCGCCGCGCTTCTGATCCATCGATTGACGCGGCCGTGATGCCCCTCGGTTCGGAACGTGTTCCAGATTTCTGTGGATACGCCTGCAAATTCTAGTAGACACAGGGCCAACCCAAATGTTACGTCTCGGACGGAAGCTCTAGTAGCAGTGAGGCCTTGATGAACCCGAAGATTCATGTCGCCGGACTCGATATCGAGTGGCGAGAGGATGAAGGACTTTGTTTGTGGGCTGGTGCGCCGGTGATGACGGCGTGGATCGAAAGCACGATGGCGGGGTTTTTGTCAACGGTACAGCGGATGGTGGGAACCGAACGCTTTCAGCTCGGGATGCAGCAAGGTGGTCGGGATAGCATCGATGGCGATTGGGGCGTGATATCATCGGCGCCGACGTTCGAGGAGGGATTCGTTGCGCTTTCGAAGATAGCGGCGGCGGCGGGTTGGGGCCGCTGGGAGCTGGTTTCGGTGGACAAGGACGCGCAGGAGGCGCGCGTGCGAGTCTACAACAACTGGGAATCGATTGCGCAACGCGCGCTCGGTGTCACCTGGGGTGCGCCGTTCGTCGCGGGAAAATTGGCAGCGTATTTCCAGCGTCATTTCGGTGTAAAGGCTTGCTGGGCGGAGCAAACGGCGTATTTTACCAAGGGTGATCCGTGTGATGAATTCGTCGTTCGGCCTTCGCCGACCACGGTCGAGGATCGGATCGGCGAACTGTTTCATTCGGAGAACGCAACGAAAACGGACCTCGCCGTGGCGCTCGAACGGGTGCGTCGTGAAGTCGAGGAGCGGGCCAAAGCGGAGCAGGAGCTTCGCGAGAAACTCGAATTGATCGCAAAGCAAGACGAGGCGATCAAGGCGCTGTCGACGCCCATCATCGAAGTATGGGAAGGCGTGCTGACGCTGCCGCTCTTCGGTGTGATGGACAGCCAGCGAGCCGCGGAGACGATGGAGCGGCTGCTTGATAGCATTACGCAAAAAGGCGCGACGCACGCGATCATCGATCTGACGGGTGTGGAAGTCGTCGACACGTCGACGGCGGATCACATTGGCAGACTGGTGAGAGCCGCGGCGCTCATCGGGGCGGAATGCATCATTACGGGGATTCGTCCTGCCGTGGCGCAAACGATGGTTCAAATTGGTATTGATTTGTCGCAAATCGTGACATTGTCGACGCTTCGCGAAGCGCTTCGGCATTGCATGCGCGCGGCGAGTGCAGCGCCGGCGACGACGTCGAAACGGCGATAACGACCAGCCATCAGGCCCGAGCTTCTCGCAATCGACGCCCCGACTTCGGCAATGCCCGAAACGGCTCGTTTGCAATGCCCAAACTCGGAACGAGCTCGATCATCCTCCGCCACTTTTGCGCCGAAAGCTCGAGGAGGGCTCGAGAAATGGCGAGATCCTTTCGTTTGGCTTCCACGACGACCACGACTTCGCGACCTTCCGAAGCGGCTTCGATTTCTTCTAGAAATTCGAGCAGCCCGGCGCCCGTCACCCATTCGGCGTGTGCACCTCGCGGTTTCCCGATTTCTTGCTCGCTGTAATGAAATTCCGGCATTCGATCGCTCGGCCACGTGCAAATCGCTTCACGAAGCTCGACTTCGTAAGGCGCACTTCGTGCATTCGCCTGCCAATGCAATTTGTCGAATACGATGGGAATGTTACCGCCCGTGGCTTCGAGCAAATCGACGACGGTCCAGCTTTTTTCGTCGTTCTCCAGCGCCACGAGCTGCCGCGCCGCCGGCGTGAGCCGCTCGATGTTGTGGGCGAGCCTATTTCCCGCAGCCGGTCGGTCGCCGAATACGCCTCCGCCGTGAATGGTAATCGACCCGCGCGCTCCAATCGAATGCATCACCCAACCCGCGTCATCCATGACTTTCAAGGAATTGTCGACGACGGCTTCATGGGGGCTCGACAAAACGACGAATTGGCTCGGGTGGTTGGATACGTGCATGCCCGAACGTTTGACGATGCGTCGCAACGGCCCCAAGTCGGGGACGATGTTGCGTGCATCTGCGGCAATGTCGAGCAGCGGAAAGATGTCGCTCGACAGGCGGTAGGCCAAGAGCCCGTGCGCCGCGGAATAATCGATGCTCCGGCGAGCATACTCGGCATTGTATTCGTAAATCGGTGGCAAATCGACCAAGCCCTTCTGGTAGCGACCGAGCTGCGCAGCGCGCATGGAGGGGTCGGGCATTCCCAGGGTCAGACAGGCATATCCGAGGCGAATCATCGCCTCAACGTATGTCGGCTCGGACGTGGCGAAAGCGCTGATTACAATTCGGACATGCGAATTTGGGAACAAGCGACAGAGCGAGCTTTGGTGTCGTTACGTGCCGCATTGTCCGAAGGAGCGCCCATTGCGGTGGTTTATCACGCCGATGCCGATGGAACGTCCTCGGCAGCGTTGGCCATGGCGGCCATCGAAAAGCATGGCGGACAAACCTTGCCGCTGACGCCGCGAAAAGGTGAAAATGTGCATGATCCGGCTTTCAGCGCCACCATTGACGAGTCGGGCGCGGGCCTCGTCGTGGTGCTCGACACGGGTTCGCGACGTGGCCGGCTTTTTCGCATTCCAACGATTGTCGTGGATCACCATCGCATCGACACGGACGACGCGCCCGACGTGGAAGCATTCGTGAGCACGTTTGGCCGGGAGCCGCTCATTTCGACGAGCGCGCTCGCTTGGGAGCTCTTTTCGTCGTTCGCGGACATTCGAGAGAGGGCGTGGCTCGGGGCCATTGGTTTGATTGGAGATTTGGGTGACAAGGCAAAAACGCATCCCTTGGTGCAGGACGCTGCGGCTATTCATAAAATGACGCATCTTCGGGACGCAGTGTCGCTCGTCAATGCAGCGGGGCGGTCGAGCACGCACGAGGCAGACGTAGCGCTACGGGCGCTCGTCGAAGCTCGAGGGCCCATCGATATCGTGCGAGGCAATGGCAATGCGGCGAGCAGGCTGCACGAGCTGAAGCAGGAGGTCGCGGAAGCCACGAAACGCGCCATACGGAAGGCTCCACGAATCGTGGGACGGTGGGCCATCATTGAATTTGCCGAGCCGTGTCGTATTCATGGCAGCGTCGCGAGTGCTTGGACGCGCAAGCTGCACGACCGCATCGTGCTCGCAGGCAATCGTGGTTATGTGCCTGGACGCGTGCACTTTTCGGTGCGCTCGCACGAGCCGCTCGATCTGCGCGCCGAGCTGCGAGCGCTTCTGCCGGATGCGGGCCCGGATTTTGCGTCGGGGCACGATCGAGCGACCGGTGGAATCGTGGATGTGGACGTATTCGATGAACTATTGCGCCGCATCGAATCGCGGGCAATGATTGCATCGGCGGCGTAGGCTGCAAATCCCGTACAATTTTCGCCAGGCCATCGACATCCGCGCGTGCCCATCGACCGAGCCATGCTATCCGTCGGCGGCGTCGAGAGAACGTGCGAGGAGGGTATTCGATGCGGCTACGGTTTTCCCGAATTTCGTGGATGCAGGGGCTTGCGGTGACGGCGATCGTGCTTGCGCAGGCGAGCATTGCGGCGGCACTTCCGACTCCTGGCGAAAAAGCAGTGCGCGCTCGGGTGACGGATCCCGATGGCCGAGTGCTCGATTTGCGGTTTCCCCACGAAAAACCGATTCTGATATTGTACGAGGGCAAAACTTCGGAAAAACAGAATCAAGTCCTCAAGGACGAGCTCGAACGGTTGTCTCGGCAGGAAAAGGAATCCCGCAAGGCGATTCGATTTGCAGCCGTCGCCGACGTGGCCAAATACGATTATTGGCCCGTCCGGGGGCTTGCCGAACGCACGATACGTCAAAGAGCCGCCGAAACAGGGTCCGCCATCTATTGCGATTGGGATGGAAGGTTTCGATCTGCATTCGGGATCGATGCGACGAGGAGCACCGTACTTTTCATTGGTGCCGACGGGCGCGTGCAATTCGCAGCGGAGGGTCCGCTTCGAGCCGACGCGCGCGAGCGACTCATTGAAATGCTACGCGAAGCAGCAGGATCCACGAAGCTCGCGAACAACAAAGGTTGATGCGCACGGCTTGGTGAGAGGAAAAAATCGGGGGGGTATGGGGGGGCCCGAGCCTCGCCGTGCTTTTGCGCCAGCAAAAGCACCGGGAGGCGAGCCTCGGGCCCCCCATCGTAAACAAGACTCTCGCGAGCGCGCGTCCCACGCGCGCGAAGCGAGCGTGCCAAGTCCTGCCCTGGTTTCAATACGGCAACGTAAAGTAAAACGTCGTACCCACGCCGGCCTTGGTCTCGACCCATATGCGGCCTCCATGAGCGTCGACGATGCCCTTGGCAATGAAGAGCCCGAGTCCCGTGCCCTTGCGTGCGCTCTGCTCACTCGTCCAATAAGGTTCGAAGATGTGAGCCAATTGTTCGGGGGCAACGCCGGGTCCCTGATCGGTGACGGCAAACAAGACTTCCTTCGCGCTCGCTTCCCCGTCGGCGCTGACGGTAATCGTGCTGCCCGGGCTACTGAATTTAATGGCATTCCCGAGCAAATTCGATAGTACCTGCAGAACCCGCTCGCGATCACACGACACCTGCGTCGAGCGAGGCACGTTGACCGTTCCGTTCAAATGAATGGTGCGTTCCGCAGCGATCGATTGATGCATTTCCACGGCTTCGAGCACCATCGTATCGACCGCGTGCATGTCCCGCTCGAGCGAAAGTTTGCCAACTTGAATGCTCGCCATATCGAGCAGGTCGCCGATCAATCGAGCCATCCGTGACGCGGATCTTTGAATGATTTCCACGCGCTGGCGTGCGCGCGCATCGTTTTGCAGCAAATTCATGAGGAGCGTGGTATTCAAGCTGATGACGTTCAGCGGGTTTCTGAGGTCGTGGGATACGATCGCGAGCACATTTTCCCGCGTACGCACCGCCTGTTGCGCCTGCTCCAACGCTTGCTCGACTTGCTTCCTGGCTCGTTTGGCATCGGTAACGTCTGCGCAAACAGACAGAGTGCCCACGATCTTTCCATGAGCGTCACGTCTTGGGGCTGCCCATAGGCTCAATTCAATGCGACTACCATCACGCCGCAAGCGCGTCACTTCCATCGTCACTGGCTCACCAGCGTGCAGGAGCGTTGCCATGTTGTTTTGAAATTGGCGCGCATATTCCTCTGGAATCGTGGGAGTTGGCCTACCGAGCACATCTTCTTCCGTCCACCCGAACAGGCGCTCGGCGGCCGGATTCCAAAGTTGAACGTTGCCCTTTTCATCCATTGCAATGATGGCAAGTGGCGAGCCTGAAATGAGGGTCTGCAATCTCTCCGTCGTCACGCGCAGGTTGTCGATGAGCTCTTCACGTTGCGCGGCCACGACCTGCAATTGCTCCTCGATGCGCTTGCGGTCCGTGATGTCGATGTTCATCCCGATCCATTCGCGCGTGGTGCCGTCGATATCGGTGACGGGTGCGCCGCGCACGAGCATCCAACGGTATTCGCCCGTGCGTGCGCGAACTCGATATTCCGTTTCGTAGATGACATTCTTCGCATGGGCTCGGTCCCAGGCTTCCATCGTGCGCGCTCGATCCTCGGGATGAACGGCGTCGAGCCAACCCCGACCGCAGTATTGCTCGTCGGATTGCCCCGTGAACGCCTGCCAAGTCGGCGATGGCTCCTCCACGAGACCCTCGGCATTGACGGTCCATACCGCAGAAGACGACGCCGTCACCAGGGATCGGAAACGCTCTTCACTGCGGCGTAGCGACTGCTCCATGTCGCTTCGCGCAATGGCCTGTGCAATCAAGTTTGCCGTGGATTGAAGGGAATGGACGTCATCGGCTGAAAAACTTCGCCGACTGCGCGTATACGCGGCAAGAACCCCATGAGGCGTGCTGCCCTGCCCACGTGCATAAATGATGACACTCATGCCACTTTTCGATTCGTGCTCCGTGTGAAAAGCAGGCACGCTGAATCGAGATTCCGTGTGCAAATCCTCAACGACGACCGGTTCGCCCGTGACGAGCGTGTATCCGCATTGCGAGCTCTTCCCTGCGTCGATCGTAACGCGCCCAACCATACCCGCGTTCCATCCGACCCCGGCGCGCAATTGCAGTGTTTTGCCACCAGGTAAAACCTCGAAAAGACCAACCATGTCCGCTGCAAGCGTCTTTGCAACGAGCTCGAGGGCGTGATTCGTGAGCTGCTCGGCGTCGCCCACTTCCAGCGCGGCAATTCCGAGTTGTGCGATGGCCTCTTGGCGCCGCGCGCGCGTCTCTGCAGCTTCGCGTAGCAGGTGGTGGAAAATGGCGACCGTCGCGCGGTTCACCATTGCGGTAAAAAGACGCTTGTCGTGAGGCGAAAACTCGTGTGCCGTACGAGCCCCCATGATGGCCACGCCGACGACATCCGAACGGTCGACCAGGGGAACGGCATAAAGAACCTGTACCCCCAATTTTCCCGCAATCGGATCCTGCTCGAGCAATTCCGAAGAACCCGTACCCACGAAGAGCGGACTTCGCTCGATCGCCACGGTTCCCGCCAGCGTTTCTTGTAATGCCAACGATAGCCCCACGATGCCGTCCTGCCGAGCCCCCACGGAGGCTCGCACGCGCAAGCAATTTTCTTCTTTGATGAGAATGGCCGCCGCATCGATGACGGGCGTGGTTTCGACGAGTAGATGTAGAAGTCGCCAAAGAAAGTCATCGAGGTCTTTGCTCTCGAATGCCGCCGTCGAGACCCGATCGAGCGCCTGCAAGGCTTGATCGCGCGCTTGCACGTAGCGCTGCACGGATTGGCCAACGGCCTTGTCGATCGCGCGGTTGAGCACGCGTAGCACAGGTAGCTCTTCAGGGGCGGCGGGCTCCTTTTCCCACAGCCGCAAGACGCACTCGCGCAAAACGCCATACTCCGCAACGACCTCGCTCAGGTCGAAGCCCTCGCCAAGACGATGAAGCGCATGCTCCTCGGCACTCTCTGTTGGCATCACCGGGGGCTTGCCCTGCGCAATCGCATCCGCCATGTCGGCGATACGCACGAGCAGGTCCGGGATGTCATCCAAGAGCGCGGGGCGATCGAGCTTCTGCGCGGGCGGCAGCGCACGCACGGCATGTTCCCAGTCGCTCAAAATGGCCGCTTGCCGTTCGCGAATGAAAGCGGAAAGCTGTCGAGATCGTTTCAGCGTGCTCATTCCCTCAGCCGTGGAAGAAGTGGGTACGTTACATATGGATCAGAAGAGCCACCTCGCAACGGCCATAAACCATGCGCCGTACTGACCCATCAGCGGCCCCGGCAGCCGATTTCATCCGCAACGCGTCTCGCGAGGTCATCTGCCAGCTCCGGAAGGCGTTGCAGGGGCTAGCGCGTAGGCGCAGCACTTATCCAAACGGATAACCTCTTTCGCCGGTCATCGAACACTGGTAGAGCATTTCCACCTTCGAGTCGTCGTGGCACACCCATTGCCATCCTTGCGTCATCACACAGCCCAAAGCCTTCAACCAGGAACTTCCCATGCCTGACCTTCGCATCGGCCACTCTTCCACCGACAAACTCGACTTCACCTTCGAGCGCATCGAGGATTCGCTCCGGATCTTCCTCGTCAACGCCGACGAATCAGGCTCGATGGGGGGCCGCACCGATCAAAATGTCAAGGCCTTCGAGGCCGTCGCAAGTGTGCTCGGACGACGATCCGAACGTTGGCTCCTTCACGGGTCCTGGATCCGATAGCTTCGGGAGGTTTCTATCGAGAATCGCAGGTGAGCGGCCTCGGCGACCGGAGTGCGTTCATCGAAAAAGGCGGGACCGCCCAGGCGCTTTCGGATGCAGCCAGGTCATTCAAGAAGCGCGCGTATGCCTTGCCAAGCACCAAGCGCGCGGGTCGACCAATCCTGGTCGCACGCATTGTTCCTCGCTCGCCTCGGCACCCTGCTGAATACGAAAACATCGACGCGAGCTCATCGTGCTCAATTCGTCCGACGGCGGATTTGATGGCGGTGCCAACAGCCCAGGGCCAACGATCGACATCAGCCCATGCGGAGCCTCAATGCGCGCTGCCGCTGTGCTCGCCGCAAACGTGCTCGATGGGCCCATTCGGAAGGCAGCCCTCCGTAGGAGTGGTGACGTTCTTCAAGGGCGGCCCCGAAGGATCGACAATCGCTGCTCTTTTTGCGCTCATGGGTTCGCCCGGTGTGGTGGTCGTCGCGGGCGATGATCGTTATTGTGCTGCGGATAACACCCCTCCAGCAGACCGTGACGCCCGGCGTCTGTGCGGTGACCGTGGAAGTCGAATGCGCGCGAAATGCGCCTTGGATGATGGCATCCCGAGGCAGCAAAGGCGCTGCCGAAAAAGCTGACCATAATCGCGTGGAACCTTCATGCTGCCGGCAGGCGCGTCAATTTCTTTGGTAGTGAGACCTTTGCCGCAACGTCACGGATCGGTCACGAGGGCAAGCCGTCTGGGCCCTGATGCGCGAAGACTTGCGAAGAGCCCGAAACTGGTGCAAACCTCGCGTGAAGCATTGAAGACCCTGACCGTGCCGCCGAAGGGATGCCGGCACGCGGCATGCTCGTTCGCGATGCCGTCGGGGGCCGCATCGTGGTTCGTCTTGGCATTCCGCGGATCGAGCACCCGCGCGCGCAATTGGCGATGTCATCGAGCAAGAGGGGTTTTCGCTGACTCGAGTCGATCGAGTCGTATCAATGACTCCGAACAATGCGCGCCACATGCTGAAGGGCGAATTCGCAACCGTCTTCTGCGAAAGATGGGATCCCCTTCGCTGGAAGGGCGCGAAAAAGATTACGGTTTTTCCCAGGGCACTGCCTGGAACCATTCGGTCTTGCGTTTGCAGCCAGATCGAAGAATGAAAGCGCAGCTCGGGCTGACCCAGGCCTTCCTTCGCAAGCCATGGCGAACCTTTCGAAGCGCATCCGTAAGGCGCAAGAAGCCACAGAAGAAGCCGTGATGGCGTCACGCCACCCCGTACGGCCGATCCTCCCATAGCTCCAGCATCTCCCCGCCCCACCACACCGACACGACCCACGTCCCGACGTAGATGGCCCTCACGGTGCGCCCGTCGGGCAAGACGACTTCGAAGGATTCGTCATAGGGGTTGACGTGAGGGGCAGCACGCGTTTGATGCCGTCGAGGCCGACCGAAGCGACTTGGTACGAGCGGCAACATCATGGCGGGCGGGCAAAACGTGGATCGCATGCCCATCGATCCCGGCCCCATGCTTTCGCTCTCCGCGGTACGCGAGCTCATGTGGGGCGAGCTTGGTCAAATGGCGTCGCCGTATTACTCGGCGGGATCCTGGTACAACGCGGCCATCCCCGTCCACCTCGGCCCGGCGTCCAATGAATCCATCCGGGACCTCGAACGCGCCATTGGCTGGCTTTGCACCGGCACCACCGCATTCGGGCCGCAGATGGCCGAAGCCATTCCCGCAACGCTCGCCGTGCTGCTCGGCGATCCGCAAGGCCTTGCGGGACGCGACGCCCGCGATCGCGATGCCCAGGTGCAAGCGCTCCTTCGGACGAGCGCCCTTTTGCCGAAGTATCGGTCGTACCCGTACGTCGCGGGGACGGCGGTGTTCGACGAAAGCAGCCCGAAGGAGCCCGTCACGGCGGTGTGGGCTCGAAGCGTCGAGCAAGCCGCGGGCGTCGCGTGTTTGCAGAACATGGGGTGCATCACGTCGCTCTTTGCGCGTGCGGTCGCGGCGGATCACGTCGCGCCCGAGTTCGTCGCCGAGGACCTTTTTGCATGGGCGTGCCGAAACATTGCGCGCGGCGTGCTTGGCAGCTCCGGCACGGATGGTCGCGGCGGCGTGGAAGGCGTCCGTCGCCTCGCCGCATTGATGTACCATCTCGTCGAGCTCGACGGCTTCCCGCTTGATGCCGCGGCCGCACACGATGCGCCCGTGGATGCCCCCGTGCTCGAATCGGACGGCCAGCTCGATGCGCAAGCGCTCGCGTGGGTCCTCGGACCGCTCGCCGGACGCATGCAAATGCGCGCACCCGTGCCGATCGCGCGGTTCACCGATCAGCTCAACCAGGAGCTGACCAAGGTGCCGCCGCACGAGGTGATTGCTGTGCTGGACGAGCTTCCCGGCGTGTTTGCGCGCGTCGACACGCTCGAACGGTCGCAGAGCGTGACTCCGGGTACGTCTCAAAAAGTGCCTGGCACCTTTTCGGGATCGCAAGATGTTGGCGTTGACACGTCTGAAAAAGAGGTTGGCACCTTGTCGGGGTCGCCGCGACCGCAGTACACGGCCCGTACGCACGTCGGTTTCGACGACATTGCGGCGCTCGAAGCGTTGAAACCGCAGCGATTCTACACGCTCGCTCCGACGCTCGCGAGCCCGCTTGCGGCGATTCGGCGCATGACCAAGGCTGGCGAGACCTCGTGGATCGCCCCTGCCGATGCGGCGCTTCCCGCGTCGTCACCGAACCCCAGCGCTCTTGCGTGGCTCGAGGCGCACACGGCGCTTTATCCCGTGCGAGCATGGCTGCGCCTTGCCGACGCGGGCATGGTTGGCCAGAAGGCGCTCGCGGCGCTCCGAGAAAGCTCCACGACGCCGACGATCCCGGCGCTGCCTCGCGTGCTACCGCGTCTCGCGTCCATGCTCGGCGGCATGGACAAAGTGATGACATTGCTTCGTCGGTCCTTTGCGTTTGTCGTGGCCAATGCGAATGGCTATGCGGACAATCAATGGGCAACCTCGAAGTTCCGCACGGCCGATGCGGAAGCCATCGACGCGGTGCTTGGCGCGGTGCCTGCGCCCGCGCCGTCGCCGCGCTCGTACACGGCCGCTGACAAGCTCGACATGAGCATCACGGGTGACTGGCCCAAGCTCGATGACATGGGTTACCTCCCCAAGAGCCGCGCCATTGATGGCCGTGGTCAACCCATTTTGAAGCCGGTGCAGCTCGGGCGCGAGGACCTCCAAGGTAACGATCGTCAGGTATGCGAGCGTGCGTGTGCGGCCATGATTGCCGAGCTCGTCGCCAAGGGTGACTTCGTCATTGGCGGTCTTCATCGGTGCAGTCGCCGCGTTTTGGGCGAGTATCCGGTCGACCTGCGAGCATTGCAGGTGGACGAGCGTTACCGAGTCATCGTCGAGGAGCTCGTGCCCATCGCGGCTGGTCGCGTGCGTGGAGATGCGCAGCACCCCAGGTTTTTCCCGGACATCGCGCGCACCCTGCTGCAGCTCGTGCACCTGGGCGGCGACACCCGCCGATTCCGCGGTGAAGAGCCTGAATCGATGCTCGTGGCGGAGGCAGCCGAGGTTCGCGCACGCGGCCCGGCCGCGTAGGCCCCAAAGGGGTTGGCACCTTTTCCCAAAAGCGCCACGACCTCCCCATGCCCCACGCGAAACCCACAGCAACCGTACGCATCAAACGCGCATACGATGCCCCCGAAGCCGCCGATGGCTACCGCGTCCTCGTGGATCGCCTCTGGCCGCGCGGCGTGCGCAAGGACGACCTCGCCATTGACGACTGGTTGAAAGACGTAGCCCCCAGCGACCAGCTCCGCCGATGGTTCGGTCACGACCCCGACCGATGGGACGAGTTCGTTGCCCGCTATGGCGACGAGCTTTGCCAAGAGCCTGCGGCGGGCCTCGTGAACGACATCGCCCAGCGCGCAAAGAGCGGTCCGGTCACGCTCGTGTACGGCGCCAAGGACGAGCTTCACAACCAGGCCGTCGTGCTCCGAGACATCATCAACCAGCGGCTGCAACCCGTCCGCGAGCGAACGTCGCGTTTGCCCGATATTTCCTCACATAGAACGCCTCGATCGCGATACACTCGGTCAACTCATGGCCGCCCCCGACAGCGTCCCGGCGACACATAAGCCCTACCGGCTCGGGTGCACCATTGCGCTGGTGCTCGGCTTGCTCGGCGCCGGCTGCAAAGATGCCGAACGTCAGCCAACGAAAAGCGCGCCCTCCGCGGCGCCCTCGCCCTCCGTCGATGCGCCCACGAAGCCCGCTGCAGCTTCGTCATGCCCTGACGAAATGGCCCCCGTTGCAAACTACTGCGTCGACAAGTACGAAGCGCATCTCGTCCGAGCCGATGCGCCGGACGTCGTGCTCCCTCATTTCGAAACCCCAAAACCCAACGTGAAAATCATGGCCCGCTCGCGCGCGGGAATCACCCCCCAGGGATACGTCAATCGCGCCGACGCAGCGCGCGCGTGCAAGGCTGCCCAAAAACGTCTTTGCTCGGCCAAAGAATGGTACACCGCCTGCATCGGCAGCAGCAAGACTCGATATCCCTACGGCGAAACGGAAATCCCCAATCAATGCAATACCGGCAAGAAGCATTTGATGCAGCACTTGTTCGGCGTCGGCGTCCCGTACACGTACCTCAACCATTACAACAGCCCGCGATTGCACAAGCAGCCCGGGTTTCTAGCAACATCCGGCGAATACGCGACCTGCGTCAACGATTACGGCATTTACGACATGGTCGGCAACCTCCATGAATGGGTCGCCGACGACGTCTCCATGCGCCTGCTCGATGAAGTACCCCTCGAACACGGCCCCAAATTGCTCGGCGCCGACGGCAGTGGAGTCTTCATGGGCGGCTATTTCAGCTCCCAAGGCGAACATGGCAAAGGTTGCACCTATGCGACCGCAACCCACGCGCCCGATTATCACGATTATTCCACAGGGTTTCGCTGCTGCTCGAACATCCCCGAATGAGCGCTCAGCGACATCCCTCGGCATGCTTCCAGTCGAACGTCTCTTCGCGCACTTCCACGCGCTTTTTGCGATCCCCCGCCATCACCAGCTCCATCGTCCTTTCGCGCCGCGCGCGATGCGGCAGGAGCGTCGCCGGTTCTGTCACCACCTCCACCTTGTTCACGATACTCACGTGATCGACTTGCACGTCCGTTGGCATGTCGGACCCTGCGTCTTGCAAAATCGATCGCATCAGCGCCAAAACCCCCGTGCTCGCCGAATTACCCGCCATCGTCGAGCTCAGCGATACGCGATAAAACCCCGGTGTTCCCTTCACCGGACCGTGATTTTCGTACCTGAGGCGCACTGGAATCTCTACCCCGCCAACGTCCATCACGTCGTCGCCTTCGCGTGACGCGGACGCAGCCAGTTCCAGCCCTGTCCATGCACCCACCCAACCATTCCAATAGTCGCCGCTTTTTGCCTGCACCATTTGCAAGATCCTCGGCGAACGCATCATCGTCGCGAGTTTTGCCTTTTTTTGCTTATCCATTCCTTTGCCCATGTGCGCGACCACTCTATCCACCAGTGCCTCCAACCCACGCACGCGAACGTAGTCACCTTCGGGCGAAACCACCATCGTCGGCATCATGGTCGTGAGCGCCAAAGCCGGCGCAAGCTCGGCTTGCATCTTCGGCGTCGTCAAATCCTGCCCGTCCATCTCCAGGAACTCGAAGTCGCCGAGGTCCACGTCGATGTTTCCTTCGGGCCCCGGCTTCGCACTCAACATGTAACGAAGCCGCACAGTGTGCCCCTTCTTCGTCTCGACCTGTTCCACCGGCACGCGGCAAGGCATCTTCCACGCGAACACGAACGAAATGGGTCCCTTGGCGACGTTGTCATCGGACGCCGCAGCGGATTTGTCCGCGGGCGTATCGGGTGACGAACTGCTTGCCGCCGAACCTCCGCATGAAGCGACGAGAAGAGGGAGAACGAAGACGGCGAGGAGCTTTTGCATCGCGGGCACTATGCCAAACCTCGCGGGGCCGCGCGCGGCCCGGCGCCCGGGGCCGCGCGGGGGGGGCGGGGTGGCCCGGGGGGGGGGGCGTTTCCCCCCCGGGGGGGGGGCCCGTGCGCCCCCCCGGGGCGGGGCCGCGGGGCCCCCCGCCCGGGGGCCCCGGGGGCCCCCCCCGCCCGGGGGGGGGCCGGCCCCCGCGGGCGGGGGGCCCCCGGGGCGGCCCCGGGGCCGCCCCCCCGGCCGCGCCCCGCCCGGCCCCCCGGGCCCCCCCGCGCCCCCGCCCCCGGGCGGGCGGCCCGGCCCGGCGGGGGCCCGCCCGCGCCGCGCCCCCCCTGCCCCCCCGCGCCCCCGGGCCCCCCCCCGCCGGGGCGGCCCCGGGGCGGGGGGCGGGGGCCCCGGCCCCCCCGCCCGCGCCCCCGCCCGCGGCGGCCCCCCGCCGCCCCCCCCCCCCGCCCCCCCCCCCCCGCCCCCCCCCCCCCCCCCCCCCCCCCCCCCGGCCGCCGCCCCCCCCGCCGCCCCCCCACCCCCGCGCCCCCCGGGGGCGGCGCGGGGCCGCCCCCCCCCCCCCCCCCCCCCCCCCCCCCCCCCCCCCCCCCCCCCCCCCCCCCCGCCCCCCTCCCCCCCCCCCCCCCCCCCCCCCCCCCCCCGCCCCCCCCCCCCCCCCCCCCCCCAAAACCCCCCCCCCCCCCCCCCCCCCCAAAATCCCCCCCCCCCCCCCCCCCCCCCCCCCCCCCCGCGGGGGGCCGGCGCCCCGCCCGCCCCCGCCCCGCCGGGGGGCCCCGGGCCCGGGGGGCGGGGGGCGCCCCCGGCCCCACCCCCCCCCCCCCCGCCCCCCCCCCCCCCCCCGCCCCCCCCCCCCCCCCCCCCCCCCCCCCCCGGCTCCCGTGCGAAATGAAAAGGCTTCGCGCGGCTGACCGCTGCTCGTCCCCCCTCGTCGCGATAATCGCCCGCTCGGCTTCTCCTTGACAAGACTTCCACGCGTCCTCGGCAACGCATTTTCTCCGTTGACCCCCCGCAGGAACGCCGTAGCGTGGCGGAAAACCGAGGAGGTTTTCATATGCTTCGATTCTACATCGCCAATGGTTCGAGCGGCTCCCGCAAAAAACGAAGCGCCGGTTTCGCCAGCATCTGGGCTCGGCTCGTCATGGCCATCATGGTACTCTTCGTCTCCACCACCGCGGACGCGCTCACCACGCCCATCGCCGGAGCCGTTGCATTCCCGCCCGGCGTCAAGCTGTATCTGCCCTTCCCCGCAGGCAGCCATATCCGACTGCTTTCGGCATACAGCCCATCCGGCGGGTCCAGCCTCCATGCCGATACGAATGCATGCTGCAAAGCCAACGATTATTATGCGCTCGATCTGATTTACGACGACAAGCCCAATGCCGGCAAAGGCGAACCCGTCTCGGCCCCCCTCGCAGGCAAGGTCGTACGCGCCGGTTGGGCAACGGCAGGATGGGCCAACTACGGCTTGCGCGTCATCCTGCAACACGACCTCGGCGATGGACACGTTTATCATAGCCTCTATGCGCACCTCGATTCCATCGACGTGGCCATCGTCGACGGCGCGACGGTCACGCAAGGGCAAATGCTCGGACGGCTCGGGCAATCATGCCAAGGTACGCTTTCGTGCGGGAGTTTTTCCACGCCGCACCTGCATTGGGTCATTCACCGCGACAGCATGGTCGGCGGCAGCGGCACCGGCGGCTCGTACGGTGGCAATGCCGTCGTGCCAGAACCGCTCGATGGCGCAGAAAACCTTGCCAAGAACCAAGTCATTACGTCGACGAACGCCGGCCAAGTCGTCTGCGGCGATGGGTTCTGCACCGGCAACGAGACGAATGCATCCTGCCCGCAAGATTGTCCCGTTTGCGAAAACGTTCCGCCCATGGGTCGCACCATCGACGATACTGATTTGTGCGCAGCCAAAGCCGGCAACCCGCAATACTGGTACGCCGGCAATGGTGGCCATGACGGCTCGCATATCTGGACGCACGCGGTCGATGCCGCGATGCCCGACAATTACGTCATTTGGAAAGCGACCTTCGACGAAGCCGGCGAATACGACGTCGACGTCTATGTGGAGCCTGGTTCCGCAGGAAGCAAACAAGCCAAATACTTCGTCACGCACGCGGGGACGACCACTGAAAAAGTCGTCGACCAAAGCGCATCGGACGGGTGGGTGCCCTTGGGAACCTTCGCGTTCGCTCAGGGAGGCAGTCAAAGCGTGAGATTGAACGATAACACGGGCGAGGCATTTTCATTGAAGCGCGCGCTCGTCTTCGATGCCGTCCGGTTCACTCGCATCGGCGGCGGCAATGCATCGAGCAGCAGCAGCGGCGCTGGCGGCGAAGGCGGCGCAAGCGGCAGCGGTGGCGCGGCAGGCGAAGGCGGCGCAACAGGCAGCGGCGGCTCGAACGGCAGCAGCGGCAACTCCGGCGGCTCGGCAGGCGAAGGCGGCAGCGCGCAGGATCCCGGTTCCACCGACAATGGCGGAAGCTGCAATTGCCGATTCGCCGGGCAACAGAATGACGGCACGACGCCCATGGCAGCATTCATCGGCGCAGCAATCGCAAGCGCCGTGGCGAGGAGAAAGCGCCGGTAGCTTTTCGACCTCGCGCATCCATTCACGTCGCACATCGACGACATGGATCGCGCTACCCAAAGTGTCGCCGAAACGCCACCAAGTTGTCCCCACTCCTGCCGCCATCCGGAATCGCAAAAACCACCTTGTCGAAGCATCCGGCAAACCGAGGCGACGTCAGCCATGGCGCCACGGTGCTCGCTGCGACGTTCGGATCATTCCGGAAAGCCCCGCAGCCCCAAGCTCCCAGCAGCACCGTGCGATGCCCTCGCGCCGCAGCGACCAAAAGCACGTTCCTCCACCGACGCTCGAACGTCTCGCGCAATTTCGATGCACCCTCCTTGTCCTTTTGTTGCATCAGCGCGCCTGCATTCGGTGCCGGAGCCGTCATGACCGACGCGACGAAGGGCTCATCCAGCCATTCCGCCTTGGCGCTCGTCCGAAAGAACGGTACATCGCGCGAATAAATCATGCAATCGGTGTACAGCGCGGACCGCTCGGCCCTATTCGTTTCGTAATATTCGGGCTTCGTCAAGAGCACGTGATAAAGTCCGCTGCACCGACAGACCTCCTCTTCTTGAGCTCGCGCGCCGCCCAAAAATCCACCGCCCGGGTTCTTCGCCGACGCAAAATTCAAAAGCACGACACCGCCAGGCTCTTTCGCGAGCGTTCGAGCGGCGTCCTGCGTCGTTGCATCCACGACATCGACGCGCGGAGCATTGCCCGTCCCAGCTTTGGCCACGAACAAAGCTTCCAGATCTGCGGGCCGAAAGAGCTCCGTTCCCGCTGCGGCCGCTGCCTGCAGCGCGCGAATGTCGACCCACTTGCCGGCGGACGTCGTGTATCCCCCCTGCGCGATGACGTCGAGGATCTGTTGTGCACTATGATGAACGCTCATGATGCGGCCGATTCAAGCGTGACGCGGCGTTTCGCACAAGCAAATACGGTCGGAGATGTGCACGCGCATGCCGGAAAATGGATCCCTGCATGCAGAAACGTGCACGGAAGGCAGTTGGAAACGATTTCGGCATGCAGAAACGTGCACGGAAGGCTGTTGGAGACGATCCCGTCATGCAGAAACGTGCACCGAAGGCCGTTGGAAACGATCCTGTCATGCAGAAACGGTCGCGGAAGACTGTTGGTGACGATTTCGGCATGCAGAAACGTGCACGGAAGGCTGTTGGAGACGATTTCGGCATGCAGAAACGGTCGCGGAGGGCTGTTGGAAACGATTTCGGCATGCAGAAACGGTCGCGGAAGACTGTTGGAAACGATTTCGGCATGCGGGGATGGATAAAAACGCTCGCTCGTGACGATCGCAGCGCGACGGGCGTGTGAAGTATTACGATTTTGTCGAAGCACAGGGTGCAGGCATCAGCCTCGAGCACTCACGCCACCTCCCCCTCCTCCGCCAATAACTCCGCCAATCGATCGAGCACCCGGCGCGTCACCGCAATGTCGTGCGGATCCTCCGTCGCAAGCAATCGATCGACCGTGTGCTCGATGGTCTCCGCCATGGGCTTGTCCAAAGCACGACCCGCCGCGGTCAATCCCAAGATGACCCGACGCTTGTCTCGATGATCCTGCCTGCGATCGAGCAACCCCTTGCGCTCGAGCCTGCCAAGCGACGTGGAAACGGTGCCCGGATCAAGGTGCAACATCGACGCAAGCTGGCCCGACGTCATCCCCGGATACTTGCCCACACAGCGAAGAATGAGCCGCTGCTGCGCCGTGACCCCAAGCGTCGCTTCCATACGCATGGATGCTTTTTCGAGCGCATGGTTGAGACGCCAGACGCCTTGGAGAAAATCGAGCGCCGGAGGCAAAGGAAGCCGTTCGACCTTTTTTTCGTGTGTCACGCCGTTCGCCCCCGCGCTCGCAGCTCGACCAGCTTCTCCAAGAGCAAATCCATCTCCTGTTGATCACGCAAATACCAAGGCGCGGCCGATTTGCGCGAATTGCCCACGCGTATGCAAAGCAATCGGCCCGGCTGGTCGAGCTCGAAGACGTCTTCGTCGGTCACGTCGTCCCCCACGTAGAGCGCAACGTCGGCTCGTTCCTGGTCACGTAATCGAACGAGCGCGTCGCCCTTGTGCGGCGCATTGGCCGGAATGACGTTGATGACGAGCTTGCCGAGCGTCACGCGCGGGGGCGTTTGTAATTGCGCAATGGCGGCGAAGATGACCGCCCGCACGTCCTTCTTGCGCCGCGCTCGACGGTAATGAATGGCCAGCGAATACCGCTTGTTCTCGATGTCCACACCTTGCTCGTGATCGAGCAATGCGTGAAGCACGGGGACCATCGCCGAAACCTCGCGCTCGAACGCGTCCATCGACCCGGCAGGCTCGAGGCCATGGTTGCCGACGATGTGCTTGACGGGAACTCCATCGAGCCTGGCGACGACATCAGCGCAGCTCCGGCCGGAGATGATGGCCGTCGGGTAAAGGTCGACGACTCGTTCGAGGAGCATGCGGGTGCGAGGTCGCATGAAGGCGCGGTCGCGGTCTTCGACGATGGGCGCGAGGGTCCCGTCGAAGTCGAACGCAATGAGTGCCTGCGCCCAGGCGAACTGCGCCAGGACGTCGCAATTGTTCGCCGCAAGTATTCGTTTCATGGGGTGATGCGCCGGTCATAGCAGATGATGCTTGGATTTGTGAGCATTTCGTGGCGAGGGCGCCAACGAACGACGTCAGCGTGCGGCGGAACGCGCTGCGGCGGGGGCAGGATCGGCATCGGCTCGAGATGGATCGGCGGCGCGTCCTTCGAGGCGATCGCCGGCAAGCGCGATGCGCAAGACGCCCGGAAGGACGGCGAGCGTGAGGATGGTGCCGAGGAACATGCCGAAAATGACGGCGGTGGCGAGCGGCCTTTGGACTTCGGCGCCGGCGCTGGTGGCAAGGGCCATGGGCATGAATCCGAAAGCTGCGACGGCTGCGGTGGTGAGCACGGCGCGCACGACGGCAACGGCGCCCGAGGTGACGGCGACATCGAGCGGTTGGCGAGCAAGAAGGCGCGTGCGAACTTCGCTGGCAAGCACGACACCGTTGAGGACGGCGACACCACCGAGGGCAATGAAGCCGACCGCCGCGGACAAACTGAACGGCAATCCGCGCGCAAGAAGGCCGAGCATGCCGCCGATGAGCGAGAGGGGGACCATGACGAAGACGGACAGGGCAAGCCGGACATTTTGGAACATCCAGAGGAGCATGCCGAAGATGATGGCGACGACGACGGGGACGAGGATCGCAAGGCGCGCTTGGGCTCGCTCGAAGTTTTCGAATTGGCCGCCCCATTCGACGCGATAACCGGTCTTCAAGGGAACGTCGCGCGCGAGCACTTCCTTGGCCTCGGCGACCCAGGAAATGAGGTCCCGGCCGCGTAGGTTGACGTCGACGCGGACGGTGCGTTCGCGGTCCTGACGGCGGATGGAGCTTACGCCGTCACCTTCGGTCAGCTTGACGACCTCGCGCAAAGGTACGCTCTTGCCGTTCGAGGTTTCCACGAAGAGCTCGCCGAGCGCGGCGGCCGTGGGCTCGCGCAGGGGGTTGAGCACGCGCAATTCGAATTTGCGTTGGTCTTCGTAGATGTCGCCGACGCGGACGCCCTTGCGTGCGGCCGCGATGACCGTGAATGCGTCTTCGACTTTGACGCCGTACTTGGCCATGCGCGCCCGATCGGCCGTTGCACTGATGACCGGTTGCCCGAGAATGCGTTCGACGCGCACGTCGCCCGAGCCGCGGATGGTCTTCATGCGGTTGCCAATTTGATCGGCGACCGTGGCGAGCTCCTCGACGTCGGTGCCGACGATCTTGATGGACACGTCGGCACGCGAGCCGCTGATCATTTCGTTCGTCCGGTCTTCGATGGGCTGCGACACGGAGACAAAAGTGCCTGGCACCTTGGACTCGATGGCATCCTTGAAGGCGGCCGACAGGTCGTCGAAGTTGTCCGCCGTTTTCCATTCTTTCGGTGGTCGCAACCGTACGAGGATGTCGGTGTTGTCGTTGCCCACCGGATCGATGGCGACTTCGGCGCGGCCGGTCATTCCGAGCGTCGTGACGACCTCGGGGAACTCGTGCAGGACTTTTTCCGCTTTGAAGTCGAGCTCGAGGGCTTGTTCGAGCGAAATGCTCGGTGCACGCCGAATGGTGACGACGGCGTCGCCTTCGAAAATGCGCGGGACGAATTCGGCGCCTGACTTGGCGAAGACCATGCCCGTGACGACGAGCGCGATGGCGGATGCGCCGACGAGGGGCCATCGCCATGCGACGAGGCGCTTGACGTTTCGTTCGTAGTACGCGGTGATCCATTCCATCCACCGCGGGCCGTGGCCGGAAGCGGGCGGGACGAGCGTGACGAGGACGGCCGGGAAAAACACGAGCGAATACACGAGCGCGCCGAAGAGGGCGCACGCCATGGTCAAGGCCATGGGGCGGAACATCTTGCCTTCGATGCCTTCCAAAAAGAGGAGCGGCACGTAGACGAGCATGATGATGGCGACGGCGAATGCGACGGGGCGCGCCACGTTTTGCGCGGCTTCGGCATAGGCGCGAGCGCGCGCGTCGCCCGCGAGCTTTTTGCCGGCAACGACGGCGATGACGGCTTCGAGCATGACGATGGGGCCGTCGACGAGGAATCCGAAGTCGATGGCGCCGAGGGACATGAGGTCACCGGTGACGCCGAAGGCATGCATTCCGAGGAGCGCGATGGTCATGGATGCGGGAATGCCGAGCACGACGGCGAGCGCGCCGCGGAGCGTTCCCAGGAAAAGCGCGAGGACGATGGTGACGACGAGGACGCCTTCGGCGAGGTTTTTCAGGACGGTACCAATGGTGCGCCCGACGAAATCGGCGCGATCGTACACGGTGTCGAGCGTCACGCCGGGGGGAAGCTGTCCACGGATTTCGTCGACACGGGTGCCGACGGCCGACACGACTTCGCGGCTGTTTGCGCCGAGCAGCATCATGACGATGCCGGTGACGGCTTCACGCTCGCCGCCGTGCGTGATGACGCCATAACGAAGCGCCGCACCGATCTCCACGTCGGCCACGTGCTTGACGAGCACCGGCGCACCATCGGCGCCCGCGCGCAGGACGACGTCGGCAATGTCCTGCTCGTTTTGGAGCATGCCTTGGCCTCGCACCGTGAACGACTCCTCACGGCGCTCCAAGTAGCCTCCGCCCACGTTGACGTTTGCCGCGCGCAAGGCTTCGATGACGTCTTGCACGCTCATGTGGTGCGCCTCGAGCCGCGCGCGGTCGACGATGACCTGAAATTGCTTCAGCTCGCCGCCCATCGTGTTCACTTCGATGACGCCGGGGACGCTTCGGAGCTTCGGGACGATTTCCCAATCGAGCAGCGTGCGAAGCTGCATGGGCGAATGTTGTTCGCTGCGAACCACGAATTGGAAGATTTCGCCGAGCCCCGACGAAACCGGACCCAGCTCGGGCGTTTCCGCGGACGCGGGCAATTCGCGCTCTACGGCGCGGACGCGTTCGAGCACCAATTGGCGGGCAAACCAGACGTCGGTTGCGTCGTTGAAGACGACGGTGACCGCGGACAAACCTCCACGCGATACGCTTCGCAGCTCGATGCCACCGGGAACGCCGTTCAGCGCATTCTCGACGGGAATCGTGACCGTTCGCTCGACTTCGACGGCCGAGAGGCCCTTTGCGGACGTGAGTACGGATACCTGAATGGTCGACACGTCCGGCATCGCGTCGATGGGGAGCTTTTTGACGGCGACGGCGCCCGCACCGAAGAGCAGGACGAGCAGGACGAGCATCATCGTCCGCAAGCGAATGGAAGCGAGGACGATTTTCGACAGCATCAGGTCACCTGTAAAGTTCGCTCTTCAAGGCGAAGACGCCGCGGCTGACGACGCGTTGCCCTTCGGAGAGGCCTGATTCGATTCCTTGCAATTGCCCATCATTCGGACCGAGCACGACGGGCGTGGGGACGACGCGATCGTCGACGACGGCAAGGAAGACCATGGGATTGCCATCGATGTAGGTGATGGCGGTCATGGGAACGGTGAGCATGGTGCGAGCCGGTCCCGAAGCGCGCACGGTGGCGGTGACGGATTGGCCTGGTCGCAGGAGGCGTTTTTCGTTGGCGACCGCAACGCGGACCTCGGCCGTGCGAGTGAACTTGTCGACGATTTCGCCTACGTGGGCGATGCGTCCGACGATGGGTTCGTCGTCTTTGCCGGCGCGCGTGATTTCGACGGGGTCGTCTTTGTGAATGGCGTCGAGGTTGCTTTCGAAGACAGCGAGGTCGACCCAGAGGTGGTCGAGGTTTGCCACGCGAAACGCGACGAGGTGATCGTCGACGGATTGGCCGGGGGAGATGTGCCGTTCGACGACGGTTCCTGCGAGAGGTGCGCGCAACATGTACACGCCGAAGGGGCTCGCGGCGCCCCCGGACAATGCGGTGACGCGCTGACGAGCTGCGTGGAGGAGCGCTTTCTGCTCTTTGCGCGTTGCGGTTGCGACTTCGTATTCGCGCGCGGTGGTCAAGTTTCGTTCCGCAAGGTCCCGCTCACGCGATTCATTGATGGCCGCGGCTTTCGCATGCGCATCGGCGACGACGACCTGCGCTTGGGCTTCACCAAGCTCGGCGCTCTCGATTTCCGCGAGCACGTCGTCCTTGGAGACTTTGTCGCCTTCGATTTTATTGAGTTTGCGTACGAGCCCTCGAATGCGCGTGCCGACGGCGGCGACGTGGTTCGGGTCGAAGTCGACGGTGCCCACGAGGCGCAGCTTCGGCACGAGCGGCGCTTGCTTCACTTCTTCGATTTCGATGCCGGCTCGAGCGCGGAAGGATGCCGAAATGACGATGGTCTTGCCTTCGACGCGGGGGATGTCCGGCACGATTGCGGGTGCCCGAGGGGGATCCGGTTTGCCGAACATGATGAATGCACCGGCGACGACGACGAGCACGGCGACCAACCGGAGCGCCCAGCGCATACGGTTGCGCTGGGGTTTTTCCGCAATGGCCGTCGGATTCGAGGTATCGGCATCCGGCGGCGCTTCGTGATTTGCGTCGGGAAGGGTGGGATCGCTCGTCAGGTCTGTCATGGCAATTCTCCGGTAAGCGCGACGATATCGGCGACGATGGACCACTCGCGGGCCACGAGGTCCAGCTTGCGCAGGCGCACCATGGCGAGATCTCGGCGAGCCGTGAGCACTCGAAGCGTGTCGCCCTTGCCGGCTGCTCTCGTTGCGACGGCGGCTTCGACGGCGTCATGCGCGGCGGGGTCGGTGAGCTTGTCGAGGACGTCGAGCGCTTTGCGCACTTCCTCGCGCTCCTTGTCGAGTCCGCGCAGCACGGCACCGAGCACCCTGCGCTGCACGTCCGCTTCGGCGAGCGCGCGCGTTCGTTCTGCATCCGCGCGCGACTGCTCGCCCTGGTTTCGCCGCAGAATGGGGAACGTCCACGACAGGCCACCTCCGAAACGCGCTTCGCCGAGGTCACCGCGTCCGGCCGTCACGATGACGTTGACCGGCGCATGCGACGTGACGGACGCTCGGTCGCGCGCCCGAGCGAAGTAGTCGGCCTCTTGGGCCTTGGCCCGCACGTGCGCCGAGCTGTCCGCGAGCCGTTCGGCCGACGCGGCATCGATACGTTTCGTCGGTGGCGGCGGAAGCACGGCGGTCCCCGTGGGCACGGAGAACAGTCGGCCCGTCACGCGCGCCAAGCTTGCCAAAGCTCGCGCCATATCGGCTCGGCTTTCCTCGAGCAAAATGGTCGTTCGTCCCAGCTCCACGCTGGCCAAGCGTTCGTCTTGCAGCGTGGCATCCCCGCCGGCGAGCCGCGCGGCATACAGTTCGGCCTCCGCGCGCGCGACGCTGACGATGTCTTCGAGCACGCTCACACGCGACGCAGTGACCAATGCCATGCCATAGGCCCGCACCGCATCGCCTGATGCCGCGAACTTTGCCGATTCCACGTTTGCACGCTGCCAAGCGACGAGCGCGTCGACTTCCGCGATGCGCCTTGCACGCTGACCCGACACCTCGATGGGAATCCATAAATTGGCTTGCACCGTCAGGTCTCGCGTCGCGCCCCCGCGCCCGCGATCGGTGAACACTTCGAGGTACGGGTTATCGAATGGGGCAAGCCGAGCGCCCGCGTAGGATGCATTTGCGACGCCCACGTACATCCTGGCGCTCACGACGTCTGGCGCGGCTTCTTTTGCGAGATTCAATACACGTTCGATGTCTGGTAACGGTTCGCCATCGGTCGTCGCCGCCGCTTGGAACGTCTCGTCCTGGTTTGCTGCGAAACTGGGGTTTGCTGCGAGAAAAACGCTCGATGCACCCATGATGACGAGTGCTGTTCGCGTCCACTGATTCCTTCGGCACCCTGTTCGCCCGCATGCAAATGGTTTGATGTCAAAGGAAAACATGGTCTCAACTTACCGATCGATCCACCGATGTCAAGCGTACAGAGTGAAAATGTTGGCTCCTAACGCAATGTTGGGCGAATCGTGCGAAATTTTTGCGGAAAGTACTTGGATATCCAAAATATTTACGTGGGTCACTTGCAGTCTGGACACAAGGCAAGTCAGGGCTCACGCCCAGACCTGTCTAGGGTAGCGATCGGTTTGATGAAAGGGCGTTTCGGGGGGGTTTGGGGGGGCCGAGCCTCGCCGTGTTTTTGTGCGAAGCGCAAAAACACCGGGAGGCGAGCCTCGGCCCCCCCATCGTAAACTAGCCTCGCGAAGCGCGCGTCCCACGCGCGCGAAGCGAGCGTTCAAATCGAGGCCCGGTATCAACCCGTCTTGCGCAGCGGAATTCCCTCCGTCACGTCCGCCGGGCCGCCTTCCACCTCGGCAACCTCGCGCCGCACCGTCGTGCTCACGGGCTGCTGCTCCTCCTCGGTAGCCTTCGAGATGCGAATTTCTTCTCGAACGACGGGCCGCTTTTCGATGTCGACCATTTCCTCGCGAATCGGCATCGTCACCGTTTGTTCTTGGAAGGCGCCTTCACCCAAGGTCGCCTCCACGTGCCCCGTCGCCGGGATCCGCTCCACCGTGACCACCTCGTGCGCGACGGGTACGCTGATCTGCCGCTGCTCGGTCACCACGTGCTTGGTCACGCGTACTTCGCCAATCTGTTCCGTGTGTTTGCTCGTGCGTACCTCTTCCTCGTGCAAAGGTACGCGAATCTCTTCGACCTTGCCCGCCTCGGCGCTGCGCTGCAATGTGGTCGCCTGCTCCAGGGTCTCTCCTTCGTACTGCCCCCCGGTTCGCCCAACGTACGGATGCTCCTCCGGCTCGCCCATCGGCCCGAACGTCCCGCCGCGGACACCGATCTCTTTGCGTGTGCGCGAAAGATGCACTTCATCACCTCGAAGCTCGCGCACGTCTTCGAAGGACAAGATGTAGTCCTTTGGAAAGAAGAATCCTTTTTCCACTTCGAACGAGTCTGCGTGAACGGCCACGACTTTGCCGAGCTTTTCACCATCCGAGCTCCACACGTCGAACCCTGTGAGGATCTGCTCCTTGAATCGGCTTTCCATCGTATCCCCCTCGTGTTGAAATGCTGAGTGCAGTCGCAGAGACTGCACGGTTTTCCGTTGTAGCTCCGCCCCTCGGTGCAATCGCTGCAATCGTCGTACCCGACGAACCCCCGCAATGGTCGTGCTCTACGGCCTGGCTGGCAGCGTGTAGCGAGCCGCAATGGCTTCGGCGATGAGCGCTCGACTCTGGCGCGGTGTGAGCTCCGAGCGCGCGGCCACATCGGCGGCGATCGAGGACAACGCAGGATCCTTGACCGCCTCGGCAAACCAACGCGTGTAGTCGCCTCGGGCAAGATGATAGCGCCACGTAGCGTCGTCGACCCCGTCCGCAATCTCGATGAACGTGATCAAGTTGCGAGCCCGCAAGTTCAACCGTCCGCCCGGACCCCGGAAATAAAAACTCTTTTCGTGCAGATTACCTTCGGCATACTTGCGCAAATGTCGCAAATGCTCGGCACGGCCAGGTACCGGAACCACCCTGCGCGGCGCATGCCCCGCACCTCGATTCCATACGAGCACTTCCCCGGGATGCGGAGGTGTTTCCATTGCCGGAACAGACTCTCCGGTGGCTCGGCAAAACTCGGCGAGGGACGCCTCGGGTATCGGGCCAACGCACACCATGTAATCAATATGCTTCAGAATCGCGGGCGAAATTTCGTCCGCATGGAGCGTCACCAGCACGAGCTCCCCGACTTCCTGCGGAAACGTGAGCGCGATGGGACCCCACGCCGCAGGCCAAACGTGATGCGCCTCGTCAATGAGAATCCAATGAGGTCGGCCCGTGCGGGCACGCATGGATTGCAAACGCGGAAATAACTGCTCGAGAAACGCAGGACGGTCACCAAGCGCGATGGCGAGCATATTGACCGATACGTCGGTATCGGGGTTGTCGAGCACGCGCAGGATTTCATCGACGCTCGGAGCACGCCGAAAGTCACCAAGTTCGATGGCGTCCTCGAATCGCGAATAATCGCCCTCGGGATCAATGGCAATGAATTGGTACGATTGCTCCGCCAGCCGCTCGAGCAGCGCCATCGCAAACGTGGTTTTACCGCTACCCGACGGCCCCACGATGAGAACATTGCCTCCATACGGCGGGATGTACAGCGGGTTTCCGTCGTGCGTATTTCCGAGCAGCGCATGGCGACGCGTCAGGCGCGGTTCGACGTGTCGCAGATCGTCTTTGACGAGCTTGTCGATGAGCTCGGTGACACCGGCGCCATCGTGGCCTTTCGTCACGACGTCCACCACCTCGATGAGCGATGGGGCCGCGTCGGCCACGGCCGCAGAGCATTCGCATAAACCAAGGAAAGCATGATCATTTTCGGCGTTGCCAATACCAACGACTTCGTGCGGGGACATTCCGAGCTCGCGCAATGCGATCTGCAAACCGCTGCCTTTTCCGACCTCGGCAGGAAGCACCATCAATGATTCCTGGTTGTACACCATGCGCAATTCGAGACCGCTTTCCCGAATTGCATCGAGCACCGTGTGATCGTGCGATGCATGGGTTGCAATGATCACGTGCCCCACGGCGAGCGGAGCGACGCCTTTGTCGCGTAGCTCGTTCACGAACCACGCGGGCGGGGTCTCGGCGAGCACGCGTTCTTCGCGACCGACGGGGCGATAAAGGAGGGCGCCGTTTTCGGCAACGATGCGATCGAAAAGCTCGGGCCGAGGAAGAATGGCCAGCAGGTCATTGAGCATGCGACCTGTGACGAGCACGATCTTGCGACCGGTGGCTCGCAGGCGCTCCATGGCTGCAAGCGTTTCCTCGGCAATCGTACCGTGTTTGGCGATCGTACCGTCGTAGTCGCAGGCGAGTGCGAGGTACCGCATTGCACGCACCGTTGTGCGACGCGGGCAGGTCGTCAATCACCAAGGCTTCGACGAGCAGCCTGCTCGGCGTGGTTGGTCGGATAGCATGGCCACACCCAACGCATGGCGACCAGCTCCGACAGGAACGCGCCAGCGTGCTCGACGGCCAGGAAAACGCGGGCTGATTCGGCGTTTGCCACGTTGCCCGTTTTTCTCGAAAGAAGGGATATCCTCGCGGCCGTTTTCGACGTACACTCGCCGCGTGCAAAGAAAACAAGACGCGCTCGCCTACCACAGCAGTGGGCGTCCAGGCAAGATAGAAGTCGTACCCACCAAACCCCTCGTGACGCAGCGTGACCTCACGCTCGCCTATTCGCCCGGCGTGGCCGAACCGTGTTTGGCCATCGCGGACAATCCCGAGCGGGGATGGGATTACACGTCGCGCGGCAATCTCGTCGCCGTCATCTCCAACGGCACCGCCGTGCTCGGACTTGGCAACATCGGACCTCTCGCGGGAAAACCCGTGATGGAAGGCAAAGGATGTTTGTTCAAGAAGTTCGCCGACATCGACGTTTTCGACTTGGAAGTCGATGCGCGCGACCCGAAGAAGCTCATCGAAGTCGTCGCAGCGCTCGAACCGACCTTCGGCGGCATCAACCTCGAAGACATCAAAGCTCCAGAATGTTTCGAGATTGAAGCGGCATTGCGCAAACGGATGAACATTCCGGTCTTCCATGACGATCAACACGGAACGGCCATCATTTCCGGCGCAGGGCTGCTCAATGCCGCCGAAATCATTGGCAAAAAGCTCTCCGACCTGAAGGTCGTCGTATCGGGCGCGGGCGCTTCGGCCATTGCGTGCGCAAACTTCTACGTCGAGCTTGGCGTGCGCCTCGAAAACATCACGATGATCGATTCGGTGGGGGTCATTCACGACGGCCGCAAGGACGACCTCAACGAATACAAAGCTCGGTTTGCCCGCAAAGACGACGGCGCGCGGACGCGAGCCGATGCGCTGAAGGGCGCCGACGTGTTCCTCGGCCTTTCGAAAGCAGGGCTCGTCACGGGCGAAATGCTGAAGACCATGGCCGACAAGCCTATCATCTTTGCGCTGGCGAATCCGGATCCCGAAATATCGTACCCCGAAGCCAAATCGGCGCGGCCGGATGCCATCGTGGCCACGGGAAGGTCGGATTTCCCGAACCAAGTCAACAACGTGCTCGGATTCCCGTTCATTTTCCGCGGAGCCCTCGATGTGCGCGCCAGGGACATCAATGAAACGATGAAGGTCGCGGCGGCCACGGCGCTCGCGAAATTGGCGCACGAACCGGTGCCGGAATCGGTCGCGGAGGCGTATGGGGCCGAATCGTTCCGGTTTGGCCCGGATTACATCATTCCCAAGCCTTTCGATTCGCGCGTGCTCTGGTGGGTCGCTCCCGCCGTGGCCGAAGCAGCGATGAAGTCGGGCGTTGCGCGCGTGAACATCGACCTCGACGAATACCGCGAAAGGCTGCAGCGGCGCATGGGAGGCGCGCATCACACGGTGATGCGCAAAATCGTGCAGCGCGCCAAGACGACCCCGCGGCGCATCGTTTTCCCCGAAGGCGACAGCATCAAAGTGCTGCGCGCGTGCGACATCATCCTCGACGAAGGCATCGCGCAGCCCATCTTGCTCGGCGATCCGGCGCTTTTGCGGACGCGCTGCGAAGAGCTCGACATTGAGCTCGAATCTCGCGGCGCCACGTTCCTCGAACCTGCGCAGGCGCCCACGCTCGCCCATTACGTCAAGGACTTCTACGATGCACGATGCCGCAAGGGCGTCAACATGGCCATGGCGCAGCGGCTCTTGAAGCGTCGTAACTACTTTGGCATGGCCATGGTCAAGCACGGGGATGCCGATGGCTTCGTCGGAGGCTTGACCATGCCATATCCGGAGACCATTCGGCCTGCGCTACAAATCCTTGGCATTCGTCCGGACGTCAAGCGCGCGACGGGGATGTACATGATGATCCTGAAGGACGACGTGAAGTTCTTCGCAGACGCGACGGTGAACATCGATCCGGATGCGGAGACGCTTGCGGATACTGCCATTCAGGTGGCCGATGCGGTGAAGGCTTTCGAGATTCGTCCTCACATTGCGCTGGTGTCGTTTTCGAATTTCGGTTCGGCGCCGCATCCCGCATCGGAAAAGGCGGCGCGCGCGGTCGACATCATTCGCAAAGCGCGCCCGGACTTGGAAGTCGACGGCGAAGTGCAAGCGGATATCGCGCTCGATGCGGAAAAGCTGAAGGAGCTGTTCCCATTCACGCGCCTCACGGATGCGGCCAACGTGCTGATCTTCCCGTCGCTCACGTCAGGCAATGCAGCGTACAAGGTGCTTGCGGCCTTGGGTGGCGCTGTCGCGGTGGGACCGATATTGCTGGGCATCAACAAGCCGGTCACGGTGTTGCCGCGTGACATCTCGGTGGAGATGATCGTGAACATGACGGCGTACACGGTGACCAAAGTGTCGGCGTGACACGCCTCACGCCTCACCCGTGCTAATCACGGGGCGCCGTAAACGGCCACCACTGCACGTCCTTGCAACCCACGAAAACGAGCGTCCCGGCCTTCAGCTCGAGGCCCCGCGTCAGCATCGGCAAGAGCTGCGCGTCCGATGAATACTTGCGAAGCTGCCCTTCTGCCTCGTCGACCGCAGCACGCACGTGTGCCTCGGTCGCGGTCGCTTGCAAATACTTCAGCTCGATGATCCAGGCATACTTGCCATTCGGCAACTGCGGCATCGGGCTCAGGAACAGATCCGTATACCCTTGGGCGAATTCTTTTTCGCTGAGCACGTAAAACATGCCCGTCGGGACGATGGCCCCGATGAGCAACATTTTCATCGACTTTTCATTGTATCGGCGCAGATCTTTCAATCCCAGCACCTTCAGGACATTTTCGCGCAATACGTCGAGCAACGGCCCGATATCGCCCGTTTTTGCCATGGTTCGAAGGGCCACGCTCACCGGCTGGCCCGTCAAGTCGACTCCTTCGAGATCCTGGAGCAGTTGCGCGTAATGCTCCCACCCGAGCTCGCGAATGACTCGGTTGGGCGTTTCGAATCGAACGAGAATGCCTTCCGGTGGATCGGTGCTCAGCGTGAGCATCCCCGTGTAATACATCAGCGATACGAATTGACTCGTCGTCGAAATGGTTTTTCGCCCGAACTGCTCCACGAGGTCGCTCCAGACGTGATTTTCATTGAGGACCGTTTCGAGCACCTGACGCCGTTCCTCCGGAGCTTTCCCTGCCGTGGCCCAAAGAGCGTGGAGCTTTCGGTAGTCGGTGCGAGCATTTGGATCGAGCATCTGCGTGGGGTAGGCCCCGAGGTCCGCCAGATCCCGCAAGAAATGAAGGACGAGATCCGAATTGAAAACGCGCTCCGTGGCCATGGGTGAAAAACGATACCCATCGTAGTACTGCTCGAGCACTTCGAGCAGCTTGGCGCGATCACCGATTCCTTCGACCGCAGACAACTCCGGTCGCGACGCGAGCAGCTCGTCCACGGCTCGTTCCACGTCTGCACGCGTGAATCCAACGAGTGCGTTGAATCGAGCGCGATTCGAGATGTTCGTGACGATGTTGAATCCCGTCATCAAGTCGTCCAGCAATATCGGCGTCGCGCCCGTGACGAATAGGCGCCCGACGGCGCCGCTTCGAGTTCCCACCTTGATGGCTCGATAAAATTCTCGTACGAAGCCCGCCTTGTCGGTGACGGCTGCATAAAGATCCACGTTGCCCGCCGACAACAAATCATTCGCAAACGTGTCGTATTCGTCGATCAAGATGTAAATCTGTTCGCCAAGTCCTGCGGCAATACCGAGCAGATCCGCCAGCATTCCCGTCGCCGACTTGTAAATCATCAATTCGGAATACATCTTGCCCAATTCCGGGAAACGATCGCGATGGCGCAAGCACAACGTTTTTACCGAGCTACGCATCGCGTCGAGGAAGCTTTCTTCGAGGCGTTCCCGCGAGCCGCCGCCGGCGCCCATTTGGGAAAAGTCCAGCGTGAGAATCAGGTACTTGTTCTTTTCCGGCGTGGGATGCTCGTGGACCCACAAGCCCCGGAAGAGCTCATCGAATTCGTTCACCCGGTGCATGCCGTAGTAGTTCTCGAGCAGGCTGACGAGCGACGACTTGCCAAACCGTCGTGGTCGCAGGAAGATGAGGAACTTGTAGCCAAGCTCGTCGTTCTCGAGCTCCGCAAGAAACGGCGTCTTGTCGACGTAGAACATGCCTCGTCTGCGAATGTCGGCGAAGTCGGCGTTGCCGTAGGGGATCTTCATGACGCGGCCCTCTCGTGCTCGAGCGTCGCGACAGTACCATGCGCGCACCGCGAACGCAATCGAATGACACGAGGAAAATCGTTCTATCGGGACGAACCAATCCATTGCCACGCTCTCACTCCTCACCCGCCTCAACCCGGGTCGGGGGGTGAGGTGCGACGGGGAAAGGGCGTCGGGGGGTGAGGCGCGAACTGCGCGCTCACAGGTGCCCTCGTGCGTCACCCGTTGACCTTCTGCGCCTCCGCAGCGGCCCTCGAACATCGCCCAAACCGCGACTGCGCGCGCGCAGTGAAAGCAACCGCATGCACGTTCAGCAACTGCGCACGCGCAGTTGCCGTGGCGCGTGACCTGAACGACACCTGCGCGCGCGCAGTTGACGATTTCTTCGAAAGGATCGCCTACTGGGCACGGTAATTGCTACTTCCGCTCGTGTGGCGGCAGCGCCCCGGCCGGCTCCTTCGGCTCAGCGCGCTGCTCGGCATCCACGTTGACGTTCGGCAGCGGCTGCTGAATGGGCTCGCCCACCGGCGCCCCTGGACCCGACGGCCCACCCAGCTCGATGCCACCACGCCCCGACTCTTCATACGGCCCACCGCCGAACGAACCAGGAGTCCGCTCTTCCGCACCCGGCGGATGCGGTCTGCCCGGCGGGAAAATCCCTTTTGACTGGTCGACCTCGTCAATTCGACCCTTGCCTCCCTCGAGTGGATTCGGCTGCGCTTCCTTTTCCGCCATGGTGCCCTCGTGTGCGTACGATGTGCCTACGTCGGGCGGCCATGCATTCGTAATGCCGCTGGTCGCAGTCGCACGACCTCACCACTTCGCGGCAGCTTCGAGCACGTCTTCCGGGCGAGGAGCAACGCGCAGGTTGTCCGAAAAGACCGCCCAACGAATCACACCTTGACCATCGAGCAAGATTTCCGCCGGACGCGCGATGTCCTGCCCATTGTTTGCCCCCGCGTGCACCAATCCGTAACGCTTGATCACTTGCTCGTCAGCGTCCGAAAGCAATGGGAAAGGCAATGCGAGGTCGCGCTGCGCTTCGGCCAAAACCTCCTTTTCGTCACTGCTGATCGCAACAATTCGAATTCCCTTCGCCTCGAACTCTTTCATCTTGCTCGCCAGACCGGCAAGCTCCGAACGGCAGAAGGGTCACCATACGCCGCGATGAAAGACCAAGAGCACGGGCTGGCCCCGCATCGACGCGAGCGCAACGGATTCACCTTTTGCATCGGCGAGCACGAAATCGGGCGCTACCATGCCCACGGCAAGCTCCTTCGGCGCACCAGGAAGGTCGTAACTCGCGACGTGAACCAGCATGAGAAAGATTGCCGTGGCAAACGTCGCCAAAGCAGCGGTCGCCGTGGCCAGTATGCGCAGCCGCTTTTCACGATACGCTCGAACGGCCAGGAAGATGGCCGCACCCGTCGCGCCAATGGCAACGAGCTCCATCGGCCAAGGATTGTCACGTAATGCTATGGGAATCTTGCCCGAGTACGTGAGCGCGCCATACGGTATGATGCCAAAGGCCAGCGCAACCACGACACTCGCGACAGGACCCCACCAACGGAGTGTTTTCATTGCGCCCGAGTAACACTGGGCGAGCGCGTGGGTCAAGGGGATTGTGAAAGTCTGGATGGCTGCAGCGTGGGACGCATCCAGCGCATTGCCCTGGGGCAAACGATTTCAATCTTCGTCGTCGTCCGCGTCGTCGTCATTCGCGTCGCGCTCCCTTTGCGCGCGACGCCTGGCACGCTCGGCCTCTCGCTGGGCCTGCTTGCGCGCCTTTTCGGCTTCCTTGCGAGCTTGCTTCATCTCCTTTTGCACGGCCTTCATCGTCTTCTGACGAATCTTTGCGCGTAGCTCGCTCATCTGCTCGTGCAGCTCCGCAAGATGCTCGTGCAGCTCTTCCATGTCGACATCGACATCGACATCCACGCGCAAACCATCGAAGTTCGGCATCGGAGGCGGCGGGGGCGGCATGGGCGGCAAAGGCGGCATGACGAACACGTCGAAGTCGTCAGCGTCGAACATGGGCGGAGAAGGCGGCGCTGGCGGTGCATGCGGCGCTGGCGGTGCATGCGGTGCATGCGGTGCACGCGGTGCACGCGGTGCATGCGGCGCTGGAGGATGCGGCGGAGGCGATGCGAAACGCCCACCAAAATGCCGACCCTTGAAGTGCTTGTGTTTCCCGTGCGGATGCCGCTGGGCCTCGCACTGTTCGTCCTGGTCTTCGTCGGCGTCATCGTCGACGTCCGCGTCAGCCGCTCGTCCTGGTAGCGGAGGCGGTGCGGGAGGCGCTGGCGGCACATGCGTCCCAGTTCGAAGCATCGGCGGCGGCTTGGGGGGCTTGTCTTTCGCTTCCGCCACGCCGGTCGCGCATGGAGCAAGCAAGTAGAGCGCAGTCAATACAATCGACGCTATCGGTAAAGCCCACACGGTTCGTTTCGTTCTCAT